>JAKSBE010000524.1 GCA_022361275.1 Kiloniellales bacterium | reverse complement strand
CTGGGCGTTCAGGGCGGTGCGCAGGAAGTTCAGGTTGGACACGCCGGGGATTTCCACCGGGTACTGAAAGCCCAGGAACACGCCCTCGCCGGCGCGCTCGTGGGGCTCCATCTCCATCAGGTCGCGGCCGTCGTAGGTGACGGAGCCTTGCATCACCTCATAGTCGTCGCGCCCGGCCAGCGTGGCCGCCAGCGTCGACTTGCCCGACCCGTTGGGTCCCATGATGGCGTGCACCTCGCCGGCTTGCAGCGAGAGGGACAGCCCCTTGATGATCTCGGTGCCGTCCACCGCCACGTGCAGGTTGTCAATCTTCAGCATTGTGAGCGTCTTTCCTGATCCGAATCTCGAGTTCACAGGGGTCTTCGACCAGTACCAGATCCGCGACGAACTCCGTTTCGGACCCCGGTGCCAGTACTTGCTGGGTTGGGCCGTCCGCGCCCGCATGCCGTGTCTGGACAACGCATGGCGAACGGTCGGAAACCCGCAATTGGCTGCGCACGTTGCTGCTCGTCTCAAGACGCAGCGGATACGCATTGCGATCGTGGATTTTCTGCCAATCCCCGGTCATGGGGATCACCAGAACCGATGCTCCCGAGCGCGCCACCAGGACTGTTGCCCGCGCTTCGTCCTCGTTGGCCGTCGCCTGCCAGGGGGCGACCAGCAACAGGACGATCAGGGGCAATGTGGCTGTGCGGGACATCATGTCGTCCTACCCCACGCTGCCTTCCAGGCTGATGCCCAGCAGCTTCTGAGCCTCCACGGCGAATTCCATCGGCAGGTGCTGCATCACCTCGCGGCAGAAGCCGTTGACCACCATGGCCATCGCCTCCTCCTCCGACAGGCCGCGGGCCATGCAATAGAACATCTGGTCTTCCGAGATCTTCGACGTGGTCGCCTCGTGCTCGATCTGGGCGGTCGGGTTCTTGACCTCGATGTAGGGCACGGTGTGGGCACCGCACTTGTCGCCCAGCAGCAGCGAATCGCACTGGGTGAAGTTGCGCACGCCGTCGGCCCCGCCCAGCACGCGGACCAGGCCGCGATAGGTGTTCTGCGCATGGCCGGCGGAGATGCCCTTGGAGATGATGCGCGAG
>JAKSBE010000266.1 GCA_022361275.1 Kiloniellales bacterium | reverse complement strand
TCCAGCAGCTCGTCCTGGAGGTGCGTGCGGATCAGCGGGTCGAGCGCCGAGAAGGGCTCGTCCATCAGCAGGATGTCGGCGTCGGTGGCGAAGGCGCGGGCCAGGCCGACCCGCTGCTGCATGCCGCCGGAGAGCTCGTGGGCGTACTTGTCCTTCCACTGCCCGAGGCCGACCAGTTCCAGCTTCTCCTCGACGATGGCGCGGCGCTCGTCGCGGGCCATGCCGCGCAGCTCCAGGCCGAGGCCGACGTTTTCCTCCACGGTGCGCCAAGGCAGCAGGGCAAACTGCTGAAACACCATGGCGATGCGGTCGCTGCGCAGGCGGCGCAGGGTGGCGGGATCGCAGCTCGCGACGTCGATCATCGGGTCGCCATCGCGGACCAGAACCTCGCCGCGGGTGACCGGGTTGAGGCCGTTGACCGCGCGCAGCAGGGTCGACTTGCCGGAGCCGGAGAGCCCCATGAGGACGCAGACCTCGCCCTCCTCGACGGCGAGGGAGGCCTCGGCGACCCCGAGGACGCAGTCGGTCGCATCCAGGATCTCCTCCCGCGAGCGGCCCTGGTCCAGCAACGGCAGGGCCTGCTCGGCGTTCTTGCCGAAGACGATGTCGACCTTGCGGAATTCGACGACCGGCATGATCAGGCTGCTACCATGGTCTTGCCCATCCTACTGGCCCCCACCCTACTGGCCCGAAACCTTGCGTTCCGGCTGCTTGCAGATCCGGTCCAGCAGGACCGCCAGGATCACGATCGCCAGGCCGGCCTCGATGCCCATCTCCGGGCGGAGCTGCTGCAGGCCGCGCACCACGTAGGTCCCGAGGCCGCCGGCGCCGACGAAGGCGGCGATGACCACCATCGAGAGCGACAGCATGATCGCCTGGGTGAAGCCGGCCATGATGGTCGGCAGGGCATGGGGCAGCTCGACCTTCCACAGCAGCTGGCTCTTGGTCGCGCCGAAGGACTCGGCGGCCTCGGTGAGCTGCTTGGGCGTCGAGGACACGCCGAGGTAGGTCAGGCGGATCGGCGCCGGGATCGCGAAAACCACGGTCGAGATCAGCCCGGGCACGACGCCGAGCCCGAAGAGCACGACGGTCGGAATCAGGTAGACGAAAGGCGGCAGGGTCTGCATGAGGTCCAGGACCGGCCGGATCGCGGTGTAGAGCCAGGGCCGATGCGCCGCCGCGATCCCCACCGGCACGCCCAGCAGCATGCACAGGAAGGTCGCGACCCCGACCAGGGCCAGGGTGTTGAGGGCCGGCTCCCAGTAGCCCTGGTTGACGATGAACAGCAGCGAGGCGACCACCCCGGCGACCAGGGCCCAGGAGCGCTGCAGCCAATAGGCGACGGCCGCGATGATCGCGATCAGGATCAGGGGCGGGAACCACAGCATGAGGTCGGTCAGGCCGTCGATCACCGCCTCCAGGCCCTGCGAGAAGAGGTCGAAGGCCACGGCGAAATGGGTGGTCATGAGATCGATCAGGCCGGCGCCCCAGGGCCCGACTGGAATCTTCACCGCCTCGATCTGCTCGGTCAGCCAGTCCATGGCGCGCCTCCCCTCCACCCCTGCCGAGGCCGGCGGCGGTCAAAAAAAGGGGTCAGAGTCATTTTTCGCAGTTCCCCTACGCTGGATTGGTCGGAAACATCTCGGCCGCCGGTGCCGGTAAGGTCGAGCCGCCACGAAAAATGACTCTGACCCCTTTTTTTGTGGAACGCCCGGCGCCTCGTCGGATGAGCCTAGCACGAACGGCGCAGGCTACATGCCGAGGTGTGATTTCACCGCGGCGGCACCGTCGCCGCCGTCCCGGGTCGTGACGCCGGAGAGCCAGCGGTCGACCAGCTCGGGATAGCGCTTGACCAGCCTGACCGCCGCCGCCTGGGGATCCATGCCCTCGTCGAGCATGTAGCCCATGATCTCGTTCTCCATGTCGAGGGAGAAGGTCAGGTTCTTCAGGAGCCGGCCGACGTTGGGGCAGCGCTCGCTGTAGCCGGCGGGGGCCAGGGTGTAGACCGTGGCGCCGCCGAAGTCGGGGCCGAAGTGGTCGTCGCCACCGTCGAGGTAGGCCATCTCGAAGCGCCGGTTCATGGGATGCGGCGCCCAGCCCAGGAAGACGATCCAGTCCTCGCGCTTCCCGGCGCGCTCGACCTGGGCCAGCATGCCCTGCTCGGAGGACTCCACCAGCTCCCAGCCCTTCAGGCCGAAGGCGTCGTTGTCGATCATGTCCTGGATGATCTGGTTGCCGTCGTTGCCCGGCTCGATGCCGTAGATCCGGCCCTTGAACCTGTCCTTGTTCGCGGCCAGGTCGGCGAAGGTCTTCACGCCGGCGTCGTAGGCCGCCTTGTTGACCGCCAGGGTGTACTTGGCGCCCTCCAGGTTGGTCGCGACCTTCTCGACCTGCTGCTTCTGGAAGTAGGGGTCGATCATGCTCTGCTGGGTCGGCAGCCAGAGGCCGAGGAAGGCGTCGATGTCGTTGTTGGCCAGACTCTGGAAGGTCACCGGGACCGAGAGCACGTCGACCTTGGTCTCGTAGCCCAGCCCCTCCAGGATCGAGACCGCGATCGAGGTGGTCGCGGTGACGCAGCTCCAGCCCACGTCCGAGAGGCGGACCTGCCTGCAGGACTCCGGCTCCGCGGCCCGGAGCGCGCCGGCCGGGACCAGCAGCGACAGGGCGACGACGGCAAGGATTCGCTTGGCGATCATGTCTTTCCAACCTCCCCTGGGCGCAGGGATCGGCCCGGCCCCACCTCGGTCCGCCGCCGCCTGCTGGTGCGCGCCCCGTCGGCCGGACGGCGGCGCTTGTCGTTGTCTCGAAAGTCTAGAGGAAAGCCGACGCGGCCGTCAGCCCTCGCAGTTCTACCCCGATTTCCGGACAGGAACTATAGTTCTTTTTTGATTGAACGTTCAATAAAAAACACCTAAGCTGAGCTTCAGATTAGGCGGCCTGCGGGACGATTCTGACGATGCCCAAGCTTGGTATGGAGCCGATCCGGCGGCGCCAGCTCATCGACGCGACCATCGCCTCGATGCACGAGGACGGCTTCGCCAACACCACGGTGCAGCGGATCAGCCGCCGCGCCGGGCTCTCGGCCGGGATCATCGCCCACTACTTCCAGGACAAGGCCGGCCTGATGGAGGCGACCATGCTGACCCTGGTCGAGGCCCTGCGCGGCGAGGCGGTGGCGCGCCTGACCCGGGCCCGCGGCCCGCAGGCGCGGGTCCACGCCATCATCGACGCCAACTTCGCGCCGACCCAATGCGTGCCCGAGGTGGTCTCGGCCTGGCTCGCCTTCTGGTCCATGGTCCGGCAGTCGCCCGGCCTGCTGCGGATCCAGCGGATCTACCAGCGCCGCCTGCGCAGCAACCTGATGCACGCCTTCAAGCTCTTCCTGGCGCCGGCCGAGGCCGAGCGTCTGACCGCGGGCCTGGCGGCCCTGATCGACGGCCTCTGGCTCAACGCCGCCCTCGCCGGCGGGACCATGGACGCCGAGGCGGCCCGCCGCATCGCCCAGGAATACGTCGATTCCCAGATCTCGATCGCGAAGGCGGCACGACGATGACCGAACATCAGATCCTGCCCCGGCAGCAGCTCTACATCGGCGGCCGCCGGGTCGACGCCGTCGAGGGCGAGACCTTCCAGACCCTCAACCCGGCGACCGGCGAGGCCATCTGCGACGTCCAGATCGCCGGGCCGGAGGACGTCGACCGCGCGGTCGCGGCCGCCGAGGCCGGCTTCCGGACCTGGTCGGCCATGACCGGCGCCGAGCGCGGCCGGGTCCTGATGAAGGCCGTGGCCCTGCTGCGCGCGCGCAACCGCGCGCTCGCCGAGCTCGAGGTCCTGGACACGGGCAAGCCGATCCAGGAGGCCGAGGCGGTCGACGTCGCCTCGGGCGCCGACTGCCTGGAGTACTACGCCGGCCTGGCCGCCGCGCTGCACGGCGAGCACATCGACCTGGGCAGCGCCTTCGCCTACACCCGGCGCGAGCCGCTGGGCGTCTGCGCCGGGATCGGCGCCTGGAACTATCCGATCCAGATCGCCTGCTGGAAGTCGGCCCCGGCGCTGGCCTGCGGCAACGCCATGATCTTCAAGCCGGCCGAACTGACCCCGCTGACCGCGCTCAAGCTGGCCGAGATCTACAGCGAGGCCGGCGTGCCGGACGGCGTCTTCAACGTGGTCCAGGGCTTCGCCCCCACGGGCCAGCTTCTGAGCCGCCATCCCGGCATCGCCAAGGTCTCGCTGACCGGCGAGGTCGGCACCGGCAAGGCGGTCATGGCCGACGCGGCGGCGACCCTGAAGCAGGTCACCTTCGAGCTGGGCGGCAAGTCGCCGCTGATCGTCTTCGCCGACGCCGACCTGGAGAACGCGGTCTCGGCGGCGATGCTGGCCAACTTCTACACCCAGGGCGAGGTCTGCTCCAACGGCACCCGGGTCTTCGTCGAGGAGTCCCTGCACGACGCCTTCGTCGCCCGCCTCGCCGAGCGCACCCAGGGCATGAGGATCGGCGACCCCATGGACCCGGAGACCCAGGTCGGCGCGCTGATCTCGCGCGAGCACATGGAGAAGGTGCTGGGCTACATCGAGGCCGGCAAGGCCGGCGGCGCCCGGCTGGTCGCCGGCGGCGGCCGGCCACAGGATCCGGCGCTGCAGGCCGGCAACTTCGTCGAGCCGACGATCTTTGACGCCTGCCGCGACGACATGACCATCGTGCGCGAGGAGATCTTCGGCCCGGTGATGTCGATCCTGACCTTCCGGGAGGAGGACGAGGTCCTGGCCCGCGCCAACGACACGCCCTTCGGCCTCTCGGCCGGCGTCTTCACCCGCGACCTGGCCCGCGCCCACCGGGTGATCGCCCGCCTGCAGGCCGGCACCTGCTGGATCAACACCTACAACGTCACGCCGATCGAGATGCCCTTCGGCGGCTACAAGCAGTCCGGCATCGGTCGCGAGAACGGCCAGGCCGCGATCGAGCACTACACCCAGCTCAAGAGCGTCTACGTCGAGCTGGGCAACGTCGACTGCCCGTATTGAGGCGGCGACGACCATGCCCCGACATACGCCACACTCTCCTCTGTCATGCCCGGACTTGATCCGGGCATCCATGGCGCCGCTCGGCGCCCGTCATCTGCCATGGATCACCGGATCAAGTCCGGTGATGACAGCGAGAAAGTGGCAAGAGCCGGGCCACGGTCGCAAGGCAGGCTTGATCCGGACTTTCATGGCATCCGCCATGCCCCGGTCGCTGCCACCCACTCCGCTGTCATGCCCGGACTTGATCCCAGGGTCTTTGCCGAAGGCAAAGCCCGCGGCATCCATGGCGCCGCTCGGCGCCCGTCGTCTGCCATGGATCACCGGATCAAGTCCGGTGATGACAGCGGGGAGAACCGAGGGATGGTGCGTGCGACCCAACAACGGTGAGTCGTCATGAGTGCCGAGAGCTACGACTACATCGTGGTCGGGGCCGGGTCGGCTGGCTGCGTGCTGGCGGAGCGGCTGAGCGCGGAGGGGCGGCACCGGGTGCTGCTGCTGGAGCACGGCGGCAGCGACGCCGGGCCCTTCATCCAGATGCCGGCCGCCCTCTCCTACCCCATGAACATGAAGCGCTACGACTGGGGCTACCGGGCCGAGCCGGAGCCGCAGCTCGGCGGGCGGAGCCTGGCCTGCCCGCGCGGCAAGGTGATCGGCGGCTCTTCCTCGATCAACGGCATGGTCTACGTGCGCGGCCATGCCTGCGACTTCGACGGCTGGGAGGCGGCCGGCGCCGCCGGCTGGGGCTATCGCCATGTCCTGCCTTACTACAAGCGCCTGGAGTCGAGCCACGGCGGCGAGGCCGGCTGGCGCGGCGAGGCCGGGCCGCTGCACATTACCCGCGGCGCGCGCCGGAACCCGCTCTATGAGGCCTTCGTCGAGGCCGGGCGCCAGGCC
>JAKSBE010000366.1 GCA_022361275.1 Kiloniellales bacterium | reverse complement strand
TGGCGGAGGGGATGGGATTCGAACCCACGATACGGCTTATCACCGTATAACGGTTTAGCAAACCGCCGCCTTCAGCCACTCGGCCACCCCTCCGCAAGAGCGGCTTCGTCCACGACGTATGCAAGGGGCGTCTCTTAGCCCCCGGCGCCGCGCGCCGTCAAGGCTCCTTTGCCGCGGGCGGTCCGTTGGGCGAGGAAGCGATGAATCTTCCCTTCCGAACGCCAGGCTGCGCAAATCGGATAGTCAGCCCGGCACGGCAGCGCCTAGGCTGCTTTGCCGACGGGGGAGACGGCGCGTGCCAGGCCGTCGTGCGCGGTCCTCTGCCGTCGACGTTAGCTGTCGACGTTAGCTGTCGACATTAGCTTGGGAGGTGAGGATGTCGGAGACCGATTGGTCGCGCCTCGGTCCTGGCGCGCTGATGACGATGCTGCTCTTGGCCGCCGCGCCACCGGCGGTCGCCCAGGGTGGCGGCGCCCCGGACGGCGTCACGTGGACCCTGGGCGCCGGGGCCGTGCTGGCGCCGGACTACGAGGGCTCGGACGACTACGAGCCCTATCCCAGCTTCCGCCTGAGGGCGTCCTGGGGCGACGGCTACTTCGTCGATCTCGGCGGCTCCACGCTCCGGGCGCTGCAGCTGCGCGGCAACTTCATCCCGGGCGGGCGCTTCCAGGCCGGGCCGCTGCTCAACTTCCGTCAGGAGCGCGACGACGTCGACGACGACGAGGTCGACGATCTCGACGACGTCGACAACGCCTTCGAACTCGGCGGATTCATCGGCTACGTCCACAGGTTCCAGGGCGCAGGGGGCCCATCGCTCGGCGCCAACTTTCAGTTCGCGGCCGACGTCTCCGATGCCCACAACGGCTGGCTGTTCCAGCCGGGGATCGACTTCGCGCTGCCCCTCGGCGAGGCCTTCACCCTCAACGCCCGCGGCTTCTCGACCTACGCGACCGAGAACTACATGAGCGCCTACTTCGGCATCGACAACGAGAACGCGGCGATCAGCGGCCTCGACCGCTTCGACGCCGACGCCGGCTTCAAGGACGTCGGCCTCGGCCTCGGCCTCGACTACCGGATCAGCAAGAGCTGGGGCCTGAACCTGCAGGGTGGCTACACCCGGCTGATCGGCGACGCCGAGGACAGCCCGGTCACCGACGACGAAGGCTCGGCGAACCAGTTCTTCGGCGGCGCGGGCTTCACCTTCAGCTTCTGAGGGTTTCCCTCGCCGTCTTTCGCGGTCTTCCGGGCGGGCGCATCCGGCCTGCCGGCGAACTGCGCGGAACCGGCGTCGCCGAGCCCTGGATCGGGTTAACCCGCTGGGAACTTTCGCTTCACGCTATCTTAGCGAAGAAGCTTGCAGACTTTTCGCCGAGACAGACCTCGCAAGGGAGGGGGTTCAGATGACCCTGTCGAAGCGCACTTTGGAGACCCTGATCGATCTCGTCGAGATCAAGCTCAGCTGCGTCGAGATCTACGATCGGGACGACGCTCGCGAACTGTCGGCGCTGGAGCAGTGCCGCGGCGAGCTCCTCGCCCTGGCCGGCCGCCCCGACCCGGGCGCGGTGGTCAGCTTCCCCAAGCGTTCCCGCGGACGGCCCCGCGCTGCCCACTGAAGTCTCCCGTCCTCCGCTCCGGCGCCGGCCGGCCCCGGCCGCTCGATCGCCTGGTAACGACTTGCGCAAGTCAGCCCTCGGAGGGCACCGCCATCCCGCGCGCCACGCCCGGCCGGGCCGCGATCTCGTCGTACCAGCGCTTGACGTTCGGATAGTCCTCCAGGGCGATGCCCTGCCACGCGTGGCGGGCCGCCCAGGGAAAGGTCGCCATGTCCGCGATGGTGTAGTCGCCGGCCAGACAGGCCGCTTCGGCCAGGCGGCCGTCGAGCACCCGGTAGAGCCGGGCCGTCTCCTTGGTGTAGCGTTCCACCGCGTAGGGGATCCGCTCCGGCGCGAAGCGGCGGAAGTGGTGGGCCTGGCCCAGCATCGGCCCGAAGCCGCCCATCTGCCACATCAGCCACTGCAGGCAAACGTGGCGGGTCTTGGCGTCCCGGGGCAGAAAGCGTCCGGTCTTCTCGGCCAGGTAGATCAGGATCGCGCCGGTCTCGAAGAGTGCGAAGGGCGCGCCGTCCGGCCCCTCCGGATCGACGATCGCGGGAATCTTGTTGTTCGGGCTGATCTTCAGGAAGTCCGGGTCGAACTGCTCGTCCTCGGTGATGTCGATCGGATGGGCCTTGTAGGCGAGGTCCATCTCCTCCAGGGCGATGGAAGCCTTGCGGCCGTTCGGGGTGCTCCAGGTGTACAGCTCGATGGTCACGCGCGATTCCCTTCGGATGCCTGTAGTCTCGGATGCCTGTATTCTTTTTGGACCGGCGGCCACTCTACAGGGGCGATGGCGCCGTAATCCAGGCCGTGATCCAGGCCGTGATCCAGTCGGAGCTGCGCGTGCTTCCTTCTGGCGCCTTGCAGTCCGACTGCGTTACACTTACTTGACGACATAGGCTGGGGTGCCGGCCGCGGAGGTTCTGGAACCGCGGAACCGGCTGAGAGCACACCCACGGAACCTGATCTGGATCATGCCAGCGAAGGGAGCCTCTCGATGACGGGTTCCAGACCTTTCAATGCTTCCGGCGGCCCCAGGGTCGCCGTGATCGGTGCCGGCGTCTGCGGCCTCGGCATTGCCTGGCGGCTCGCCGAGGCCGGCTGCCACGTCACCGTCTTCGACCGCGGCAGCGCCGGGCGGGGCGCCTCCTGGGCGGCGGCCGGCATGCTGGCCGCGGGCGTCGAATGCGAGCCCGGCGAGGAGCCGCTGCTGGAGCTGACCCTGGAGAGCCAGCGGCTCTGGCCGGCCTTCCGCCGCGACCTCGAGGCCGCCAGCGGCCGGACCCTCGGCTACCGCGACGAGGGCACCCTGGTCGCCGCGCTCAATCGCGACGACGTCGAGGAGCTGCGCTTCAGCTACGAGTTCCAGCGCGGCCTTGGCATCGAGCTCCAGTGGCTGAGCGGCGGCGAGGCACGCGCGAGAGAGCCCTACCTCAGGACCAGCGCGCCGGCGGCAGTCTACAGCGCGCGGGACCATCAGGTCGACAACCGCCTCCTGGTGCTGGCCCTGAAGGAGGCCTTCCTGCGGGCCGGCGGCGAGCTGCAGGAGCAGGCCGCCGTCGCCGCCGTCGAGACCGCGGCCGGGCATGCCGCCGGGGTCGTCGTCAACGACCGGAGCTTCGCCGCCGAGGCCGTGGTGCTCGCCGCCGGGGCCTGGTCCCGGCAGATCGACGGCCTGCCCGAGGCCCTGCGGCCGCCGGTGCGCCCGGTCAAGGGCCAGATGCTGGCGCTGTCGATGGACCCGGCCGAGCCCCTGCTGCGCCACGTTCTCTGGGCGCCTCGGATCTACATGGTGCCGCGTGAGGACGGGCGCCTGATCGTCGGCGGCACGGTGGAGGAGCGCGGCTTCGACGAGAGCCTGACCGCGGGCGGCGTCTTCAGCGTGCTCGAGGCGGCCTGGCGGGCGGTCCCGGCGATCGAGGAGCTGCCGATCGCCGAGATGTGGGTCGGCTTCCGGCCGACCAGCCGCGACGACGCGCCGATCCTCGGTCCCGGGCCGATCGAGGGGCTCTATCTGGCGACCGGCCATCATCGCAACGGGATTCTGCTGGCGCCCGCGACCGCGGACTACGTCAGCCGAGCGATCCTCGAGGGCGGGGTGCCGGAGGCGATCCGCGGCTTCACCCTGGCGCGCTTCCAGCAGGCCCGGAAACCGTCGCGTCAGGCGGCGGGAGGTGAGTGATGGCCGCGGCCGTCGTCGTGAATGGCGAGTTCGCCCCCCTGGTGGCAAACGTCATCGAGCTGCTGGAAGGCGTCGGCGTCGACCCGCAGGCGCGGGGCGTCGCGGTCGCGGTCAACGGGACGGTCGTGCCGCGGCGCGACTGGGCGCAGCAGACCCTGGCCGACGGCGACCGGATCGAGATCGTGAAGCCCTTCGCCGGCGGCTGACCTAAGGCGGAAGGGCAGGAGGCATGAGCATGAACAAGAGCGATCGACTGACACTCGGCGAGCACGTCCTGGAGTCCCGGCTGATCCTGGGCTCGGCGCGCTTTCCCAACCAGCAGGTGCTGCTCGACGCCCTGGAGGCCAGCGGTGCCGGGGTGGTGACGGTCTCCATCCGCCGGGTCAGCCTGGAGGGCTACGCCGAATCGATGCTCGATCTGCTCGGCGGCCGCTGCGTCCTGCTGCCCAACACGGCCGGCTGCGCCACCGCCCGCGATGCGGTCCTGACCGCGCAGCTGGCGCGCGAGGCGCTGGAGACCGACTGGGTCAAGCTCGAGGTGATCGGCGACCGGGAGACGCTCTACCCCGATGCCGAGGAGCTGCTGGCAGCGGCCCGCGAGCTGGTGGCCGAGGGTTTCACCGTGCTGCCCTACTGCACCGACGATCCGGTACTCTGCCGGAAGCTCGCCGACCTGGGCTGCGCCGCGGTCATGCCCCTGGGCGCGCCGATCGGTTCGGGCCAGGGGATCTGCAACCCCTACAACATCGAACTGATCTGTACCCAGAGCCCGGTGCCGGTGGTGCTGGACGCCGGGATCGGCACCGCCTCCGACGCGGCCTTGGCGATGGAGCTCGGCTGCGACGCGGTGATGATCGATTCCGCGATCGCCCGGGCCCGGGACCCGGTGGCCATGGCTGCCGCCATGCGCGATTCGGTGCGGGCGGGGCATGTGGCCCGACGAGCCGGGCGGATCCCGCGCCTCAAGCACGCCGAGGCCTCGAGCCCGCAGCTCGGCCTGATCGGGTCGTGAGCCCGGGCCGAGCGCTCCCGGTCCCGCCGCTCTTGATCATCACCGACCGAGGCCAGGCCGACCGCGACCTTCCCGATATCGCCGAGGCGGCCTTCCAGGCCGGTGCGCGCTGGCTGTCCCTGCGGGAGAGGGACCTCAAGGCCAATGCCCGAGATGCCTTGCTGCGCGCCTTGGTCGCCTTGGGCACGCGCCATGGCGCGCGGATCACTCTGCACGGCGCGCCCGAGGCCGCCTTGGCGGCCGGCGCCGCCGGCGTGCACCTGCCCGCCGGTGCCGTCGCCGCCGAGGCGCGCCGTTGCCTGGGGCCGGCGGGTCTGATCGGGATTTCCGTTCACGACGAGGCGGAACTTGGCGCGGCGAGCGGCGCCGACTATGTCACAGTGAGTCCGGTCTTCCTCAGCGCCAGCAAGCCCGGCTATGGCCCGGCGCTCGGGTTGGCGGGGCTGACTGCGCTGGCGCGCCGTGCACCCTGCCCGGTCGTCGCCCTGGGCGGCGTCACCGCCGAGAGGGCCGCGGACTGCCTCCGGGCGGGCGCCGCGGGGGTCGCCGTCATGGGCCCGGTCATGCGTGCGCCGGAGCCGGGCCGGGAGGTCGCGGCGCTCTTGAGCGCGCTGGGTCGGGCTCGCGGCTGACATGCTTGGGGCGCATGGCGGCCGGCGTCGAAATCGGTTGCCTCAGCGGTCCAAAAGGGTTATCGCCCCGCCATTCCCGAAACAGGTCATTCCCGAAACGAAACGCAGTCCGGCTATGCAGCATCTCGACGAACTGGAAGCCCAGTCGGTCTTCATCCTCCGTGAGGCCTACAACCGTATCCGGCCCTTGGCCATGCTGTGGTCCCTGGGCAAGGATTCCAACGTGATGGTCTGGTTGGCCCGCAAGGCTTTCTTCGGCCATGTTCCCTTTCCCGTGATGCACGTCGACACCGGCAAGAAGTTCGAGGAGATGTACGCCTTCCGCGCGCGCTACGCCGAGGCCTGGGGGCTGGATCTCCTGGTCGAGGACTGCCCGCCGCTGGATGCGGTGGACGCCGATCTGCCCCCGGCGCGGCGCAGCGCCGAGCGCAAGACCCTGGGCCTCAAGGCGGCGATCCAGAGGTACGGCTTCCAGGGCGTCATCGCCGGTATCCGGCGCGACGAGCAGGCCACCCGCGCCAAGGAGCGGGTCTTCAGCCCGCGCGCCGAAAGCGGCGAATGGGACTTCCGCGACCAGCCGCCGGAGTTCTGGGACCAGTTCAAGACCGACTTCCCCGCAGGCACGCATCTGCGCATCCATCCGCTGCTGCATTGGACCGAGCTCGACATCTGGCGCTACATCAAGCGCGAAGCCATTCCGCTGGTGCCGCTCTACTTCGCGAAGGACGGCAAGCGCTACCGCTCGCTGGGGGACAAGGACATCACCTTTCCGGTCGAGTCCCAGGCCTCGACGATCGACGAGATCATCGAGGAGCTGGAGACGACCAAGGCGCCCGAACGGGCGGGCCGGGCCATGGACCACGAGACCGAGGATGCCTTCGAGCGGCTTCGGGCCACCGGGTACATGTGAGGCGCGCCATGGCTGACAAGCGATCGATCCTTCCGGCGACGCAGCAACCCCTGCATCTCGTCATCGTGGGCCACGTCGATCACGGCAAGTCGTCCCTGATCGGCCGCCTGCTCTACGACACGGATTCGCTGCCCGAGGGCAAACTCGAGGAGCTGAAGGCGGTCAGCGCCAAGCGCGGCATGCCGATCGAGTGGTCCTTCGTGCTCGACGCCTTCCAGGCCGAGCGCGACCAGGCGATCACCATCGACACGACCCGGATCTGGTTCCGCACCTTCAAGCGCGACGTCGTGATCATCGACGCCCCCGGCCACCACGAGTTCATCAAGAACATGATCAGCGGCGCGGCCAACGCCGAGGCGGCGATCCTGGTCGTCGACGCCGGCGAAGGCGTGCAGGAGCAGACCAAGCGGCACGGCTACCTGCTCTACCTGCTGGGCATCCGGCAGGTCACCGTCGCGGTCAACAAGATGGACCTGATCGACTATGACCGCCAGCGCTTCGCCACCGTCACCGGCGAGGTGACGGACTACCTCGGCAAGCTGGGCATCAAGCCCAAGTTCATCGTGCCGATCTCGGCGCGGGAGGGCGACAACATCGCCAAGCCCTCGGCCAGGATGCCCTGGTACGACGGCCCGACGGTGCTGGAGTCCCTGGACCGCCTGCAGTCCACCTCGGCGCCGGTCGATCAGCCGCTGCGCTTCCCGGTGCAGGATATCTACAAGTTCGACGACCGCCGGATCATCGCCGGTCGCATCGAGACCGGGGTGCTGCGGGTCGGCGACACCTTGGTCTTCTCGCCCTCCAACAAGACCGCCCGGGTGCGCTCGATCGAGGCCTGGAACGTCGATCCCAAGCCGGTCTCGGCCAGTGCCGGCCAGTCGGTCGGGATCACCCTGGACCAGCAGGTCTTCGTCGAGCGCGGCGAGATCGGCAGCCACGATTTCAACCCGCCGAACCTGTCCAACGTCTTCCGGACGACCCTGTTCTGGCTCGGCCGCAAGCCGCTCACGGTCGGCGACAGCCTCAAGATCAAGCTGGCGACCCGCGAGGCGCGGGTGACGGTCGAGGCGCTCGACGCGGTCATCGACACCAACTCCCTGGCCAAGGGCCGGGCCGAGACCCTGGAGCGGAACGGCGTCGGCACCGTGGTCCTGCGCAGCCGCGAGGTCCTGGCGCTGGACGGGTACGCCCGCAGCGCCCGGACCGGCCGCATCGTGCTGATCGACGGCTACGACACCGTCGCCGGCGGCGTGGTCTCCCTGGAAGGCTATCCCGACCAGCGCAGCGTGATGACGGTCAAGTCGACCAACATCTACAGCGTCGCCCACAGCGTCGAGGCCAACAGCCGCGCCCAGGTCAACGGCCACACCGGCGGCGTGCTCTGGTTCACCGGCCTGTCGGGCGCCGGCAAGTCGACTCTGGCCATGGAGGTCGAGCAGCGGCTGTTCAAGCGCGGCCTGCAGGTCTACGTGCTGGACGGCGACAACGTGCGCCGCGGACTGAACAAGAACCTCGGCTTCTCGCCCGACGACCGGGCCGAGAACATCCGCCGCATCGGCGAGGTGGCGGCGCTCTTCGCGGATGCCGGCCTGGTCTGCATCACGGCCTTCATCTCGCCCTATCGGGCGGACCGGGACCGCGCCCGCGCGGCGGCGCCCGGCCTGTTCCACGAGGTCTACGTCAAGGCCGACCTCGCGACCTGCGAGCAGCGCGATCCCAAGGGCCTCTACAAGAAGGCGCGGGCCGGCGAGATCGCGGAGTTCACCGGCATCTCGGCGCCCTACGAACCGCCCGTGGAGCCCGAGATGGTGGTCGATACCGCGGAGGTCGATATCGCCGACTGCGTCGAGCAGATCGTCGACTACGTGGAGCGGACCTTCCGGGTCAAAGACGGCTGAGGGCCACGCCGGCCCACCGCCGTCCTGCCGGGCGCGGCGCCGTGGGGGTCTCGGCCCGATTCGCGGTCTGCGCCTGCGGCGTGTCATCGAAACGGGGCCGTCGGTTGCGCGCTGCTTCAGCGGGCGGATTAACCATCAGACCTCAGGGATTCCCTGGCTTTTTCCGATCCGCGGCTTCGTGCTTAGTGCTTTGAAATCTCGGCCCTTTGTCTCAGGGTTAAGGGTATTTAAAACGATAGACCCTAGTCTCGGGCCCAGGAGAAAGGGATAATCCCTTGTCTCGGTCGGCGCGGGACACCTGGAACCGGGGGGCAACCGGTCCAAAACCGCGAGCGTATTGGCGAAGGGATCCTGGATGAAGGGAGACCCACGGAGCCGAGGGTGCGAGCGCGAGGTTCCCCTGGAAACGGCGCGCCGCGACGGTAAGGGCAGAGTGTAGAGTCTGACGAGGGCAGGGACCGAAGGACATGCAGAGGCAGGCGGAGAGCAGGTTGCGCGCCTTCTTGCGGCGCAGTTTCGTCGAACGGGAATTCTATCTGAGGGTGGACGGCCGGGTCCGCTATCTGCGGCTCGGCTCGAAGATCCAGATATGCGCGGCGGCGATCTTGGTCGCGGCCGGCCTCTGGGTCACCTATGCCTCGGTCAAGACGGTGCTGTATGCGAGCATCGTCGACTCCAAGGACCGGCAGATCGAGCAGTCGCGCCTGGCCTACGTCGACCTCCTGCAGCAGATCAACGACTACCACGCCCAGTACGCGCGGGTGATCGAGAGCCTCGAGGACAATCAGGCCTTCCTGCTCAACCTCATGGAGGACGAGCGGGCGGGGGGGCTCGACAAGGCGGAGATCGAGCGCCGTGTGGTCCGCTCGAACGCGGCGCGGGACCGGATCGTCGCGGCTCGGCGCGACATCGACCAGCAGCTGCGCCAGGCCCTGCGGGACGCCACCGGCGAAGGCGAGGTCGGTGCGCGGATCAAAGACCAGATCGCCCAGATCCGTTCGCTTCTGGAGGTGACCGAAGCGGAGCGCGCGCAGATCAAGAAGGCGCGCGACCGTATCGCCGACCGGCTGAGCAGCGTCGAGGCGGACCTCGAATCGACCGAAGACAGCAAGCGCGGCCTGGAGGCCACCGTGAGCCGCTTGCAGAGCGAACTCGGCAAGACCAAGGCGGACCGGACCCAGCTCAGTGCCGCCCAACTGGCCCTCTCGGTCCAGATGGGCCGCCTGCAGGCCAACCTGCTGAACGCCCGCGAGCGGGAGGCCCAGCTCGAGGGCGAGGTCCTGGACCTGGAAGCCAATCTCGACGAGGCCATGGTTCTCGGCTCCGACCTGACGCAGGAACGCGACCAGCTGCTCGGTCAGGTGACCGGGCTGGAAGCGCGCCTGGTCTCGCTGCAGGAAAACCAGCACGGCGTGGTCGCGCGCCTGACGACGCAGACCCGCGAGAGCATCGGCATCCTGGAATCGGCGATCGAGACCGCCGGTCTCAACCCGGACAAGCTGCTGGCGCGCATGTACACCGCCACCGGCGGCCAGGGCGGCCCCTTCCTGCCCGCCGAGCCCGGCCAGGGTGGCGAGGTCGCCGATCATCCGCCGCAGGAGTTCTCCATCGCCTCCCTGGACGCGTACATGAACCGCTGGGAGGCCCTCCAGCAAGTCATGGCCGCGCTGCCCCTGGCGGCGCCGGTCGACGACTATCGGCTGACCAGCAGGTTCGGCGTCCGGCGCGATCCGATCAACGGCCGCAGGGCCCGCCACAACGGCCTCGACTTCGCCGCGCCGGTCGGCGCCGACGTCCTGGCGACGGCGCCCGGCAAGGTGGTCTATGCCGGCTGGTACGGCCGCTACGGGCGCATGGTCGAGGTGGACCACGGCTACGGCGTCCGGACCCGCGTCGCCCACATGCGCAAGATCTACGTCAAGGTCGGGCAGACCGTCGCATTCCGCGACAAGCTCGGGATGCAGGGCAGCTCCGGGCGAAGCACTGGGCCGCACGTCCATTACGAGATCCTCGTGGACGGCAAAGCCGTTGATCCGATGAACTTCATCAAGGCAGGCCGAAATGTTTTCAAGGGATAAGTCCGACGCGCGTCTTCTGGGCGGCAGCTCTGCCCCCGCGGCTGCCAAAGGCGGCAGCATTCCCTCCATCATCAGCTCCGACCTGCGGGTCGTCGGCGATCTCCGCTCGGACGGCGACCTTCAGATCGACGGGGTCATCGAGGGCGACGTCGAGAGCCACAGCCTGACGGTCGGCATCAACGCCAAGATCAAGGGCTCGGTCTCGGCCGACGACGCGCGCATCTGCGGCACGGTCGAGGGCCAGGTCAAGGCGAAGTCGGTGATTGTCGCCGAGACCGCCCGGGTGATCGGCGACGTGGTCCACGAGAAGCTCTCGGTCGAGACCGGCGCCTACCTCGAGGGCAACTGCCGGCACATGAGCTCCAACCGCGGCGCGGGCAACGGCGCGGGCCCGAAGGTCTCCCTGCTCAAGGCGGAGGAAGAGGCGGCCAAGGACGACACTGGCACGTCCGGTCCCAAGCCCAACGGCAAGGAGGGCGCGGCGCCGATCGCTGGCTGAGCCCCCGCTTTTCCGAAAGGAATACGCGGCCGGGCCCTCGGGCCCGGCCGCCGGTTGTTCCGGCCCGGGGGGCCCATACCGGAGAGCGGATGAGAGGCCTCAGGTGCCGACCTCGCCCTTCGACAGGCTCAGGACGAGGTGAGAGATCTCCCCTCATGCTGAGCTTGTCGAAGCATGAGGGCGCCGCCGCACGCGAGCGATGTCATCTTGAAAAGCTCGCTGGTATCAGCCTTCGGCGAGCAGCCGGGCTATCAGCTCCGGATCGACGTTGCCGCCGGACAGGGTGACGGCGACGCAGCGGTCGCGGGCGTCGTAGCGGCCGGCCAGCAGCGCCGCCAGGGCGACCGCGCCGCCCGGCTCGACCACCAGCTTCAGGGTTTGGAAGGCGTAGCGGATCGCCTCGGCGACCTCGTCGTCGGTCACCGCAAAGCCGCCGGCGGCGATCCGGCGGTTGACGTCGAAGGTCAGGACTCCGGGCTCCTCGGCGAGCAGGGCGTCGCAGAAGGACCTCGGCGGCGACTGGTTGGCCAGGCGTTGGCCGGCGGCCAGGGACCGGGCCGTGTCGTCCCAGCCCGCCGGCTCGACCGTGTAGACCTCGGTCTCCGGCGACAGGTCGCGGGCCGCGGTGCCGATCCCGGCGGTCAGCCCGCCGCCTCCGCAGCAGACCAGAAGCGCGTCCAGGCCGACGCCCAGGGCCTCCGCCTGCTGAAAAATCTCCAGGCCGCAGGTGCCCTGGCCGGCGACGATGTCGGGGTCGTCGTAAGGCGGTACGATGGTCGCACCGCGCTTCGTGGCGATCGCCTCGGCGATGGCCCTGCGGTCCTCCGCCCTTCGGCTGTAGGTCACGACCTCGGCGCCGTAGCCTTTGGTGTTCGCGACCTTGATCCGGGGCGCGTCGCCGGGCATGACGATGGTCGCCGGCAGGCCCAGCAGCCGGGCCGCCGCGGCCACGCCCTGGGCGTGGTTGCCGGAGGAGTAGGCCACCACGCCGGCCTGCCGCTGCACCTCGCTCAGTTGGCTCAGCCTGTTGTAGGCGCCGCGGAACTTGAAGG
Source organism: Kiloniellales bacterium (assembly GCA_022361275.1). Taxonomy (GTDB): domain Bacteria; phylum Pseudomonadota; class Alphaproteobacteria; order Kiloniellales; family JAKSBE01; genus JAKSBE01. Next base: position 5,210 of record JAKSBE010000366.1, on the reverse strand, counting down.
ATCCGGTGCGCTGCAGGGTCTCCGGCTTGAGCAGGATCCGGCCGCCGATACGGGCGTTGAGTGCCGGGCTCTCCAGCAGCGGCGTGACCACCGCCTTGCCCGCGAGCCGGCCGGCGGCGGCTTCGATCTCGGCCAGGCCCGGCAGCGTCAGGCTATCCATGGCGCCGGCTCCGGTCGATGCGGGCGAGGAAGTCGTCGATGGCGGCGCGGCACTCGGGTTCCTCGAGACTGGGGGTGTGGCCGACGCCCGCGACCGTGAGCTGGACCAGGTCGGGCTTGATGCTGGCCATGCGTTCGAGGCCCGCCGCGTCCAGGACGTCGGACTCCGCGCCGCGGATCACCAGCAGGGGCAGCGCCTTGAGGGCCCGGAAATAGGCCCAGAGGTCCCGGGCCTCCGGGCGCTCCAGCAGGGGCTTGGCGATCTTCGGGTCCCAGTCGTGGTGCAGCCTGCCGTCGATGCCTTCCTTGAAGGTGCCCCGGATCAGCTCGTCCCAGTCCGCCTGGCTGCGCAGGCGCAGGTGCGGAAAGGTCTCGCGGATGTTCCGGCTCGCCGCCGCCCAGTCCGGCTGCGGGTTGTCGTAGCCGACGTAGCTCATGATCCGCTCGACGCCGTCGTCGTTGAGCTCCGGGCCGGTGTCGTTCATCACCAGGCCGGCCAGGGACGCCGGCAGGAAGACCGCCAGGCCCATGCCCAGCAGGCCGCCGTAGGAGGTGCCGATCACCACGAAGTGGTGCAGGCTCAGGGCGAAGCTGGCTTGGACCACGTCCCAGACACAGGCCTCGGGTGCGTAGTGCCGCCAGTCCGGGTCGTAGTCCGAGCGGCCGCGGCCCCGGTAGTCCAGGGTCACGACCCGGCGCTGCGCCGCGAGCCGCGGGGCGAGCCGGTCGAAATCGCCGGAGTTGCGGGTCAGCCCGGCGAGGCAGAGCACCGGCGCCGCCGGCGACAGGGGATCGCCGTAATCCCGGTAGTAGAGCCTCAGGCCGTCGTGGGTGCCCAGATAGCCCTCGCGGCAGGTTGGGGTCAGGGCCTCGGTCGCACTGCTGTCGGGCAAGGCGCCGGGTCCTAGCCGATGCCCAGGAGGCCGGGCAGCGCGTCCAGGCCCTGCATGATCGCGGCCGGGGCGCCCGGCAGCCGCTCGTCCTGTTGGCCGAAGCGGTTCATCCAGGCGACCGTGAAGCCGAAGTGGGCGGCGCCGTGCGCGTCCCAGCAGTTGGTCGAGACGAAGCAGATGCGCGCGGCCTCGACCCCCAGGCGGTCGACCGCGAGCTGGTAGACCCGGCTGTCGGGCTTGTAGATGCCGACCTCCTCGATCGACAGCGAGGCGTCGAGGATCGCGTTCAGGCCGGCGGACTCCACCGCGGCGTCCAGCATCGCGGGCGACCCGTTGGACAGGATCGCGGTCTGCCGGCCCGCGGCGCGCAGCCTGCTCAAGGCCGGCACGACGTCGGGGTAGGCTTCCAGCGAGAGATAGAGCTCCATCAGGCGCCCGCGCAGGGCTTGGTCCTCGATGCCGTGGGCGGCGAGGGCGAAGTCCAGGGCCTCGCCGGTGACCTGCCAGAAATCGGCGTGGCTCCCCATGAGGCTGCGCAGCCAGGTGTACTGCAGCTGCTTGTCGCGCCAGACCGCCGAGACGCCGGCCGCCTTGTCGCCCAGGGCGTCGCTCGCCCGCCGCGCCGCCGAGTGGACGTCGAAGAGCGTGCCGTAGGCGTCGAAGACGCAGGCGCCGATGTCCTGAAAGGCCGGATGGCTCATGATCCCTTCCTCTTGCGCAGGCGGCGCCTGGAGCCGGATGATTGGAAGCCACAAGTCGGCCGCAAATCCGAATTCCGCTCTAGGGTGCGGCGCGCCCCGCCCGCCGTCAAGCTGCAGGGCGGCGAGGCGACCCCCGTCCCCGGTTTCGCCACATTTCGGTGATCGCTTCGCCCGGCGTCGGCGAGGTCAAGCTGCGCTTAGCTGGAATCCGTCAAGCGCAGATCGTTCGATCCGTTTCATATGCCTGGAGCGGTTTATCCGCGTTCAAATGAACGCGGGCTGCTCTAAGATCCGGGCGGCGGCGCTTCGATCGCAGCGCAGCGGACGGCGATCGATCGGCATCCCGCTGTCGTAAGAGAGGGTTGGGCTTGTTTGTCCTGTCATCCGAGAAGACGGCGGCGCCCGTGTGGCCGGACGCACAGACGGCGCCGCGCGGGGGAGGGCCCAATGGTTCGAGGCGAAACGGGAAGGTATCTGACATGAAGGCATGCTGCTTGGCGCTGGGCGCCGCCGTGATCGCGACCCTGGCCGCAGACGGCGCCGCGGCGCAGCCGGAGCCCAGCTATTCCGCCGCCCTGGCCGGGCTGCGGTCGGTTTCCCTGGCGGTCGAGGGCCGGGTCTCTGACGGCTGCTGGCCGCGGCCGGAAGAGACCAAGGCCCTGGTCGCCGCCCGCCTGCAGGATCACGGCCTGGCCGTCGCCGGCCGGAGCAACGGCCGCGATACGCTCTATCTCCACGTGCTGGGCTACGCCATGGAGGGCGGCCGGACCTGCGTCTGGTTCGTCGATCTGACCCACATCGGCTGGCGCGGCCCCTACCGCCTGCTGCGCGGCGACAAGGCCGCCGCCCAGCGCCGCCTGCGCGACAGCCTGACCAGGCTCGCCGACATCTTCGCCGCCGACTGGGCCGCGAGCAACGGGAACGGGGCGGCGGCGCCCTAGAGATCCGCAGCGCCGGGGGTGTGTCCGAGACCCATGCGCCTAGAGCAGCCCGCGTTCGTTCGAACGCGGATAAGCGGCTCTAGCTCTATGGAATGGATCAAGTTATCTGCGTTTAATTGAGTCCAGTTAAACGCAGTTTGATCTAGTGTGATGGTTTCAAAGTTCGGCACATTTCATGTGCCGAGATTTGGAAGCTGAATCACACGAGATTCAACAAGTTAGTGTCCCTTTGATTCTGCAATGCGCTCTCGCGAATTTCAGAATCGGGACACGAGGCCGTCGCGCTGAACCGTAGGGCGACCTCCCGCGACTTCGTCAGCAGACCCGGCGCCGGCGTAGGGTGCTTCGGCGGGTGGAACTCGTCTCGGAACCAGGGGCAGGCGTCGCGGTCGAAGACGCCCTTGATCCAATCGATCACGGCGCGGACCCGCGCGGCCTCCTTGATCGCCGGATGATAGCTCAGCCAGAAGGGTGCGCGGCTGCGCAGCCCCAGGTCGAGCGGCACGATGCCCTCGACGGATTCACAGAAGTAGGTCGGCAGGAGCGCTATGCCCAGGCCGTTCTGGACGGCGCTCAAGAGCGAGCTGCTGGAGTTGGTCCAGTACCCGGCCTGCTTGCCTGAGCGCAGAAGCTGCCGGCTTTCGCGGTCTCGCCGAAGAGACGGAAGTCGTCCCAGTGCGACAAGGCTTCGGGTGCTTGGGCGCTATGCATAGTCTGGCGTACCCCCTCGACGCAATTGCATGAACTAAAACCCATCCCGGCAATCGTAACATCAACCCGATCGGATTTGTTCTCGCAATTGTTGTAGCCAGGATCGACCCGGCAACTGCGAACCCCGGGCTGGTGCCGTCGCTTCGGCGGCGAGGAGGGGAAAGATGTTCGGATCGATTCGGCAGGACGGGACGGCAGGCTCAACGGGGAAGTAGGGGTTCGGCGTCCGCGACAGGCGCGCCCATATCCTCGGCGCCCATATCCTCGGCGTCCATATCCTCGGCGTCCATGTCCTCGGCGTCCATGTCCTCGGCGCCCGCGAACCCACGCCCGGCGTAGAAACGCTCAGTCGCTGCCGGTCATGCAATTTTAACTTGTAGGAGAGCTTGTTCCGGTTAAAAATTGTGCTCTTGTCGGTTGTGCAAAGCTACGGCAGCCGATCAGAGTGCAACAGAGTCTGCGCGGCCACGACACGCCGTTTCCTAGGGCGATGAGTGCCGCCATGAGAGGGGAAACGGCCGGACATGCGCTCCGTCGTCAGGCTGGCTGCGGCCGAAGGTAGCACCAAGAGCGAAATCAACCAGAGCAAGAAGGTGCCGTCCGAGGCGGCGGAGCAAAAAAACACCTATAGATTGTTTTTCTCCCGCATGATCGCACTCGCTGCCCTGGCCCTGGCGGCCGCTTCGCCAGCGGCCCGCGCCGAGACCGTGGCCGGGGTGACCATCGGCGCGCTCTCGGTCGACCCCGCGGGGGCTGCGAGCTACAGCGTGCCGATCGCCGTGCCGCCGGGGGTGGCCGGCATGGAGCCCGACCTCTCCCTGATCTACAGCAGCCGCGCCGACAACGGCATCCTGGGGATGGGCTGGTCGCTCGGCGGCCTCTCGATCATCCACCGCTGCCCCAGGACCCTGGTGCAGGACAACGTCAAGGGCGGCGTCAACTTCGACGCCGAGGACCGCTTCTGCCTGGACGGCCAGCGCCTGATCGCGATCGCCGGGGCCTACGGCGCCGACGGCACCGAGTACCGCACCGAGATCGACGGCTTCTCGCGGATCGTCTCCCACGGCACTGCCGGCAGCGGCCCGGCCTATTTCACGGTCGAGACCAAGGCCGGCCAGACCCTGGCGTACGGCGGCACCAGCGACTCCCGGGTGCCGATCCCCGGCCGCGACGAGGCCCGTTTCTGGGCCCTCAACCGGGTCGAGGACAGGGTCGGCAACTACATGACCCTGCACTACTGGCACGACTGGACCACCGACGACACCTGCCGCATCGACCGCATCGAGTACGCCGGCAACACCGCGGCCGGCACCGCGCCCCAGAGCACGGTCCAGTTCCTCTACGAGGCCCGCCCCGACACCCGGGAGGCCTACCAGGCCGGCGCGCGCATCAACATGGCGCACCGCATGACCGGCATCCGGACCTCGACCGACGGCGCCCTGGTCCGCGACTACCGCTTGGCTTACGACGAGAGCCCTGCGACAGGGCGGTCGCGACTGCGCTCGGTGACCGAGTGCGATGCTGCCGGAGATTGTTTGGTGCCGACGGACTTCGATTGGGCCCCTGCTGTCGGCGGCGGCTGGCAATCAGCGCCAGACTTCACCCCGCCGGACATCCTTGCGGCGTCCAATTGGGGAGACGTGGGCGCCCGTTTCGTCGACGTAAACGGCGATGGCCTCACTGATTTCCTGCACAGCCGTCTGAACAAGAGCGGAGTGTTCGACGGCGCCTACCTAAGCACCGGGTCGGGCTGGCAGTCGGTGCCGGCGTTCACGCCGCCCGACATTCTGGCGGCGTCGAACTGG
>JAKSBE010000543.1 GCA_022361275.1 Kiloniellales bacterium | reverse complement strand
TATTCTGATAGTGAAGCTCTGTCGGCGGCGTGGACTCTCTTCGCTGCTGGTCAAGCTTGTGCGGGCACGTCGCTGGCAGACGGCATCGCACGTTCGTCTTGGCCGCGTATCTGCGGCAGGCAATCTGAAGGGACTTAGAATGGAGACCGTGAGACTCGCCCTGGTCACCGACATCCATGCCGGTGTCGAGCGCTCGAACGTCAGGAGCGGACAGGCGATCACGCTGCTCGACCATGTTGTCCAAGAGGCAAGTGCCCGCGAGGTCGACCTCCTCGTGACCTTGGGGGACAACGTCAACGCGACGAGCCCGGAGCACGACCGACATTGGCTCGCCCAGGTCAGGCAGTCGCTCGGCCGCTGCACGGCGCCGGCCATCCCGCTGTTCGGCAACAACGAGTACAAGTTTTTGGATGCCGAGGAAGCGGCGGAGGCACTCGGCTGTGTTGCGTCATCGGAGGTGCGAAGCCTCGGGGGCTGGACGCTCGTGTTCTGGCGGCCGAGTTGCTCACTCTCGCTCGAAACCGGTCCGCGCCTGACGGCGTCCGATCTCTCGTGGCTTGAAACAACGCTTGCGGCGGCCGCCTATCCCGTGGTGCTGTTCCTGCACGCGCCCATCGACGCGCATTCGATGGTGGGCAATCTCTATTTCGAGAACCGGCCCGATCTGGCCAGGTACGCCAATGCGGCGGAGGCGCGGCGCTTGCTCGAGGCAAGCGGCAAGGTCGTGCTGGTGCTGGCGGGCCATGTTCATTGGAATGCCGGCAGCACGATCAACGGCATCCACCATAGGACGCTCGCCTCGCTGACGGATACCTTCCAGGCGGTCGAGGCGGCACCCCCGTCGGGGAGCTGGGCTCTTCTGGAGCTTGCCGGCGACGGCAGGCTGTCCCTCGAGGTGTTCGGGAGCGAGCCCATGTCCTGGTCGGCCCCGGCCAAAGCGGAAGGCGCCCATTGGCGCCGCCCTCTGCCGCGCGAAGCCTTCGACGCACGGATGCAGGCCCTGTGGAACGGTGGCGTGACGCCATGACTCCAGATGTGGTCCTGCGCGACATCACGAAGAGCTTCGGCCCGACCCCGGTTCTGCGCGGCGTGTCGCTCGACATTGCCGAGGGCGAGTTCCTGACCCTGCTCGGCCCGTCGGGCTGCGGGAAGAGCACGCTGCTGCGCATCCTCGCGGGGCTGGAGACGCAGGACGACGGCACCGTCTGCATCGGCGGCCGCCCGGTGGATGCCCTGCGCCCGAAG
>JAKSBE010000213.1 GCA_022361275.1 Kiloniellales bacterium | reverse complement strand
CTGGACCGACGTCTTCTTCGGGCCGCACCGCGACCTGGTGCACGTGATCGACAAGCAGACCCTGGAGATCGCCAAGACCCTGCGGCCGGCGCCGGGCAAGACCGCGGCCCATGTCGAGTTCGACCGCGACGGCAGCCACGCGCTCCTGTCCATCTGGGAGCAGGACGGCGCGGTCGTCGTCTACGACGCCGAGACCCTGGAAGAGGTCAAGCGCCTGCCGATGTCCAAGCCTTCGGGAAAGTACAATGTCTGGAACAAGATCACGTTCTCCGACGGCACCAGCCATTAGGCGGGCGCCCGCCTCGACGGCGCTGCTGCTCTGCGCCCATGGCAGTCCGGGCAGCGGCGAGAGCCTGGCGCGGCGCGCCGCCGCGCTCGGCCGTCGCCTGGGCTGCACCGAGACCGCGGGCGCCTTGCTCTACGGCGACCCGCGGCTGGAAGAGGTGGTCGCCAACTTAAGCAGCCCGCGGGTGTGCGTGGTTCCGCTGCTGCTCTCCGAGGGCACGACCTTCGCCGCGCTAAGCGATCGTCTGCAGGATCTCGGCGGCGCGTCTCGCTTCACCCTCTGCCGGCCCCTGGGAACGCATCCCCGGCTGGCGGCCGGTCTCCTGGCCACCACTGAGGGGGAGGCGCGCCACGCGGGCTGGCTGGCGCAGGATCTGGCCCTGGTGCTCGTCGGCCACGGCTCGCGCCGTAATCCCGCGTCGCGCGAGGCGACCCGGCGCCTGGCCCGGCTGGTCGGCCGCGCCGCCCGGCGGGTCCGGGTCGCCTGTGCCTTCCTGGAGGAGCCGCCGGCCCTGGACGCCGTCCTGGCCGCGGCGCCGGAGCAGCGGATCGTCGTCGCCGGCTGCTTTTCCGAGGAGGGCCGCCACGCCCGTCAGGACGTTCCGGCCCTGATCGCGGCCTCGGGGCGCCAGGTGCGCTACCTCGGACCGATCGCCGCCGCCGGTTGGGCCGATATCCTGATCCTGGACTCGGCCGCGCGGGCCATGGCCGAGGCCGGTCAAAAGATGACGCCCAAGCAAGGGGAGGACGCATGTCTGGTGAACCGCTAACCCTCGACCCCCCGACGACCGGGCCCGCCGCGCCCGATCTGGCCGAGGCCCTGGCCGCCTTCGACCGGGCCAACGCCGCCGATCCGAATCTGGAGGACGGCCCGGAGGGGCCGCAGCCCAAGGAGCTGCTCTACGGCCGCCGGATGAGCGCCTGCCTCGCCCAAGTCTATCCCGAAGCCTCGCCGGCGCTGCGGCTGGCGGCGCGGGCCCAGCACCTGGAGCGCTGGCGGATCCCCCGGAAGAGCTATCCCGACGGCCGGGTCGGCTACCTCACCTGGCGGCGCGACCTCAAGGCCTTTCACGCCGAGCGGGCCGCCGAAATCCTGCGGGGCCTGGGCTTCGACGAGGCCGTCATCGGCCGGGTCGGCGCCCTGCTGCGCAAGGAGCGCCTGAAGCAGGATCCGGAGGCCCAGGCCCTGGAGGACGTCGCCTGTCTGGTCTTTCTGACCCACCACTTCGCCGGTTTCGCCGAAGGCCAGGACGACGGGAAGATGATCGATATCCTGCGCAAGACCTGGCGCAAGATGTCGGACCGGGGACACCAAGCGGCCCTGGCCCTGCCCTTGGACGGCAAGCCGCTGCAGCTCCTCGAGGCTGCGCTGGCCGGATAGGCCGCGACGCAGCCTGCGGCCGGAGGTCACTTGACGCGGTGCAGGCTCTGGAAATCCTGCCGGAAGACGTTGACCTCGGGGATCAGCGTCTCCGGCGCCCCGCCCCTGACCAGGACGCGGACAATGAACCGGGCCGCCGTCTTGGCATGATCGGGATAGATCGTCCTGACCATCCCGGCAGCCTCGGCGGGGCTGGCTATGGCCCATAAACCCGCAATCCTGGGGGCCAATCCTTGGGGGACGTACAGGTCCGCGCCAAGCACCGGATTAGCTCCCATGATGCTCCCTGGCCCTCTGTGCGTCATCTTCATGCTTGGCATGGAACAGGCAGGTGAGTTTCCTTGGCCTGGGGCCGTTCCGACAACTCCCGGTCTCAGGTTCCCGCCCCTTCCGCCACCTCCGGAGGACTGCCCAACACCCCCCACCCTTTTCATCCGGAGGTCCACAACCAAGATAACGGTGGGGCATCTTCAATACCCTTTTCGCGTGCAGGAAGGCCGATTTGATCACAATTCGGTCGGCTGTGACTATAGGAAGGTCTTCCTTGAACAAGTGTAGGTTATTCCCCGAATCGCTAGAATTTCGTGGGGATGACGTGACACCGGCTCAAAGCAGAGCAGCGAGGAGCTTCCTGAACTGGTCCCTGGCCAAGGCAGCCAGGGAGGCGGACATCGGGGTGTCTACACTACAGCGTTTCGAGCGCGGTGACAGTGTTCTCCACGTCAAGGTCCTGGCCCTTGAGCGTGCCTATGAAGCGGCAGGGATCGAATTCGCAGGCAAGACAGGTGTCCATCTCAAGGGCTCTCCTTCCTCCTGACTCAATCATGAGGCAGAGATCTTCTCAAACTCCTGTTTTCTATATCAGGTGCCGTGTTCGCTCCCGCAGTTATGGGGGACTTGCGGCAGATAGGAACGTTTCCGGGGCGTCTTGATCAAGGTTGATGAGAGCTTTGCTCAGTTACCATGGCCTAAAGCCAAAGAGTATTGCTTGAGGCCCGGGATAGGCGCAAACGGGTGCGCAGAGGGGCCCGGGTACAGCGAGCCCTAGATCAAACTGCGTTTAATTGGACTCAATTAAACGCAGTTTGATCTATTCCATATAGTTAGAGCAGCTTATCCGCGTTCGAATGAACGCGGGCTGCTCTAGGCTCTAGCCGGGACCCGGCAATAGACTATGGTACCATGGCTTTCGGCGGCAGGAGCACGCCGCGACAACATGGGGAGGAATGCGAGGTGAAGGTCTGCGTCTACGGGGCCGGGGCGATCGGCGGCTATCTCGCGGTCGAGCTGGCGCAGGTGGCGGGGGTCGAGGTTTCGGCCATCGCCCGCGGCGGACACTTGGCTGCGATCCGTGAGAAGGGTCTGAGGCTGTTGATCGGCGAGGAGACCCGCGCCGCCCGGCTGCAGGCCAGCGACGACCCGGCCGATCTCGGCCGCCAGGACTTCGTGATCATCGCCCTCAAGGCCCATCAGGCCTGGGAGGTCGCCGAGCAGATGGCGCCGCTTCTCGGGCCCGAGACCGCGTTGGTGACCTGTCAGAACGGCGTGCCCTGGTGGTACTTCCACGGCCTGGAGGGGCAGTACGCCGACCTGCGCCTGGCCAGCGTCGACCCGGACGACCGGCAGTGGAACGCCATCGGGCCGGAGCGGGCGATCGGCTGCGTGGTCTATCCGGCGGCCGAGATCGTCGAGCCGGGCGTGATCAAGCACACCTACGGCAACAAGTTCGCCCTCGGCGAGCCGGACGGCAGCACGTCGGAGCGCTGCCAGCGCCTGTCCGAGGTGCTGGAGGCCGGCGGCCTCAAGGCGCCGATCCTGCCGCACATCCGCAACGAGATCTGGCTGAAGCTCTGGGGCAATCTCTGCTTCAACCCGATCTCGGCCCTGACCCGCGAGACCCTGGACGTGGTCGCCACCGACCCCGGCACCCGGGCGCTGTCGCGGGAGATGATGCTGGAGGCGCAGCGCATCGCCGTGCGCCTGGGCGTGCACTTCCGGGTCGACGTCGAGCGGCGGATCAACGGCGCCGCCAAGGTCGGCGCGCACCGCACCTCGATGCTGCAGGATCTCGAGCGCGGCCGGCCGCTGGAGATCGACGCCCTCTTGACGGTGGTCCAGGAGATGGGCCGCATGGTCGACGTCGAGACGCCGCACATCGACAGCGTGCTGGCCTTGGTCCAGCAGCTCGGCCGCCGTCTGTCGATCTATCCGACCTTCCCCGACCACGGCCATGAGGACCAGGACGCCGAGGTCGCGGTGGACTGAGGCCGATCTCTGCGCCGGGTCGGCGGCCGCCCGACGTTACGTTAGTACCCGGGCCCCCGGCCCTGGCAAGCGAGACGAAGAGAGCGCATATCCATGCAAGAGCCTTCCGGCAGCAGGAGGCCGTGACGCGATGTCGGTGACCGGCGAAGACGAGGCACGAAGCGACCGTCGCTTCAAAGCGCCCCGGTCTCTGCGGCGAGCCGCGATGATCCTGCCGCCGATCCTGATCGGGGCCCTGGTCCTGGTCTGGCAGATCACCGGGCGCGAGGGGCCGCAGCAGAGCTCGGCGCGCGAGACGGCCCGTGTCGTCCGCGTCGTCGAAGCGCGGGCGACGGATTTCCTGCCTCGGGCCGAAGGCTACGGCCTCGTCGAGCCGGGCCGGGTCTGGGAGGCGGTGGCTCAGGTCGAGGGCCGCATCGCCGCGCGCCATCCGGATCTCGACCGCGGTCAGATCCTGGAGGCCGGGACCGAGCTGCTGCGCATCGATCCCACGGACTACGAGCTGGCGGTGGCCCGCGCCGAGGCCAGCCTGGCCCGCATCCGCGCGCAGCTCGCCGAGCTCGACGCCGAGCAGAAGAACCTCGAGGCCTCTCTGGAGATCGAAAGCCGCGGGCTGGCGCTGGAGGAACGCGAGCTGGAGCGTCAACGCAAGCTCCTGGCGCGGGGCACGGTCAGCCAGACCAGCGCCGACGAGGCCGAGCGCAACCTGCTTCGGCAACGCCAGAGCGTCCAGGAACTCGAGAACGAGCTGCGCCTTTTGCCCAGCCGCCGGGCGGACCTCGAAGCCAGCGAACGCCAGTCGGAAGCGGAGCTCAAGGAGGCCCGCGTCGACCTGGAGCGCACGGTGATCCGTCTGCCCTTCGCGGCGCGCATCGCCCGGATCGACGTCGAGGCGACCCAGTTCGTGCGCAGCGGCGATCGCTTGGTCACCGCGGACTCCATCGATACCGCCGAGGTCGCGGTCCAGATACCCCTGGAGCGCATGCGCACCCTGGTGCCGCCTGACCTCGACGTGACCGGGCTTTCGGCCGGGCAACTGAGCGAGCTCGCTCGCAATGTCGGGTTCAAGGCCGAGGTGCGGCTGCCGCAGGAGGGCTTCGACATGCCCTGGACCGCCCGCTTCGATCGCACCTCCGATACGGTGGATCCCCAGACGCGCTCCCTCGGCGTCATCGTCGTGGTCGACAAGCCCTACGGCGCCATCGTGCCGGGCCAGCGCCCGCCCCTGACCAAGAACATGTTCGTGCAGGTGGAGATCAGCGGCCGGCCGCGCAGGGACAAGATCGTCATTCCGCGGATCGCCCTGCAGGGCGGTGCGGGCGAGAACCCGACGGTCTATCTCGCCGGGCCCGACGATCGCCTGATCCTGCGGGACGTGACCCCGGGGCCTGAGCAGGGCGACGTGGTCGTCATCGAAAAGGGTCTCGAGCCGGGCGAGCGCATCGTGGTCACGGATCTGGTGCCGGCGATCGAGGGCATGCTGCTGGAGCCGCGGCTCGACGAGGCCCTGATGCAGCAGGTGGCCACCGCGGCGGCCGGCCCGGGATCCGCCCGGTGATCCGCTACTTCGCGGGCCACCCGACCGCAGCCAACCTGCTGATGGTGCTGCTGCTGACGGCCGGCGCCTTTGCCCTGCCGCAGCTTCTGCGCGAGACCTTTCCGGACTTCACGGTCGATGCGGTCGAGGTCAGCGTGCCCTATCCCGGCGCCTCCGCCGAGACGGTCGAGGAATCGGTCTGCCAGCGCGTCGAAGACGCCGTGGACGGCCTGACCGACCTGGGAGAGTTGCGCTGCGACGCCCGAGAGAACGTCGGCTCGGCGACCATCGAGATGCGCGACGGCGGCGACCTCAACCGCTTCCTGCGCGAGGTCAAGACCGAGGTCGACGCCATCGACGACTTCCCGGAGCAGACCGAGGATGCCGTGGTCCGGCAGATCAACCTGATCGACCAGGTGGTCTCCATCGCCGTGACCGGGCCCATGCCGGAGCCGCACCTCAAGGTCTATGCCGAGGGCCTGAAGGACCGCCTGCTGCGCCTGCCCGAAGTCAGCCAGGTCGAGATCACGGGATTCTCGCAGCGCCAGATCCGCATCGCGCTGAACACCGCCCTGCTGCGCCAGTACGAGCTCAGCGCCCAGGACATCGCCGACAAGATCGGCCGGCAGAGCGTCGACCTGCCGGCCGGCAGCATCGAGACCGGCGAGCGCGACATCCTGATACGCTTCGCCGACGAGCGGCGCCGTCCCCAAGCCTACGAATCCATCGTCCTGGTCGGCGGCGAGACGGGCGGCGAGGTGACCCTGGGCCAGGTCGCGCGGATCTACGACACCTTCGAGTACGAGGAAGACCAGGTCCTCTTCAACGGCCGTCGCGCCGCCCTCCTGACGGTCAGCAAGACCAAGGACCAGGACGCCCTCGTGGTGCGCGACGCCGTCGAGTTCTTCCTCGAGCGAGAGCGGGAGCAGGCGCCGCCCGAGGTCGCCTTCGCGCTGACCCGCGACGTCTCGGACATCGTCCGCGACCGCCTGACCATGCTGGTCAGGAACGGACTGCAGGGCCTGGTGCTGGTCTTCCTGGTGATGTGGCTGTTCTTCTCCTTCCGGCTGTCCTTCTGGGCGGCCATGAGCCTGCCGGTGTCCTTCCTGGGATCCTTCCTGATCATGGTGCTGATCGGCTACTCGCTGAACATGCTGACCATGGTCGGCCTGCTGATCGCCATCGGCGTCATCATGGACGACTCCATCGTCATCGCCGAGAACGTCGCCCGTCTGCGGCGCGAAGGGAAGGCGCCGCTGGAGGCCGCGATCGAAGGCGCGCGGCAGGTCGCCCCCGGCGTGCTGTCCTCCTTCATCACTTCGGTCTGCGTCTTCGCGCCGCTGGCCTTCCTCGAGGGCGATATCGGCAAGGTCCTGAAGGTGGTGCCGGTGGTGCTGATCCTGACCCTCGCGATCAGCCTGATCGAGGCCTTCCTGATCCTGCCGCATCATATCCGCCACACCCCGGGCGCGCAGAGCCGGGGCCGCTTCGGCCAGGCCTTCGAGCGCGGATTCGAGACCCTGCGGGAGCAGGTGCTGGGCCGCATGATCGATGCCGCCGTCCGCTGGCGCTATCTCACGGCCGGCCTGGTGGTCATGCTCTTCCTGGTCTCGCTGTCGGCGGTGGCCGGCGGCCTGATCAAGTTCCGGGCCTTTCCGGACCTGGACAGCGACGTGGTCGAGGCGCGCATCCTGCTGCCCCAGGGCACGCCCTTCGAGCGCACGGTCGAGGTCACCGGGCAGATCACCGCGGCGCTGGAGCGAGTGAACCAGGCCTTCACGCCCGATCAGCCGGAGCGGACGCCGCTGGTGCGCAACGTTCTGGTCCAGTTCAACACCAATGCCGACGCCTTCGAAAGCGGTCCGCACGTCGCGACCGTCACCGCCGACCTGCTGAAGAGCGACCGGCGCCGGACCCGCAGCGACCCGATCCTCGAGCGCTGGCGCCGCGAGGTCGGGACCATCCCCGACGTGCTCAGCCTGACCTTCAAGGACCCGCAACTCGGCCCGGGCGGCTCGCCCATCGAGATCAGGCTGCACGGCTCCGATCTGGTCGAGTTGAAGGCGTCCTCGCAGGCGCTGCTCGACTGGCTGGCGCGCTACCGCGGGGTCGCCGACCTCCACGACGACCTGCGTCAGGGCAAGCCGGAGATCCGGCTGACCCTGCGCGAGGGCGCGACCCAGCTCGGCCTCGATGCGCGCAATATCGGCGGCCAGCTGCGCAGCGCCTTCCAGGGCACCACGGCCTCGGAGATCCAGGTCGGCGCCGAGGACTTCGAGGTCGACGTCCAGCTCGCGGGCCGCGATCAGGACAGCCTGGGCGATCTGGACGACTTCCACATCGCCTTGCCGACCGGCGAGCAGGTGCCGCTTTCCGCGGTGGCCGAGGCCGAGATCGGCCGCGGTTTCTCCCGCGTCGGCCGCATCGACGGGCGGCGGACCGTCACGGTCCGGGGCGACGTCGACACCGAGGTCGCCAACGTCAACGAGATCCTCAGCGACACCATCGCCCGCTTCCTGCCGGAGCTGAGCAGCCGTTTCCCGGGGGTCGAGGTCGGCCTGGAGGGCGAGATCGCCGAACAGCAGACCACGCAGGCCTCGATGCTGCGCGGCTTCCTGCTCGGCCTGCTCGGCGTCTTCCTGCTGCTGAGCTTCCAGTTCCGTGACTACTACGAGCCGGTGATCGTGATGCTGGCGATCCCCTTCGCGCTGATCGGCGTGATCTGGGGCCATCTGCTCATGGGGCTCGACCTCTCCATGCCCAGCATGCTCGGCTTCGCCTCGCTGGCCGGTATCGTGGTCAACAATTCCATCCTGCTGGTCATCTTCATCAAGATGAACACGGCAAAAGGCCAAGACGTCGTCGAGGCGGCCCGCCAGGCCAGCCGGGCGCGCTTCCGCCCGGTGCTGCTGACGTCCTTGACCACCATCGCCGGCCTGTTCCCGCTGCTGTTCGAACAGAGCCAGCAGGCACAGGTCCTGGTTCCCCTGGTCTGCTCGCTGGCCTTCGGGCTCATGGCCTCGACGCTGCTCGTGCTGATCGTCGTGCCGACGCTCTATGCCCTGCTCGAAGACCTGCGCCCTTCGCCCGTCCTCGCCCCGGCGGAATGAGCGTCCGTCTTGTGGTGACGGCGGGCGCCGCCCCTTTGCCATTCGGCACCCACCGGTTCCGGCGTCGGGCTCAGGAGCCGCCGGCCGCCGACTGGTCGAGCAGGATCAGATCGAAGGTCCCGCTCCCCGGCCAGCCGACCGCGAAGGCGGTATAGAAGACCTGCGGATCGAGGGCTGCCGTCGGCCCGCGGCGGCGCCCACCGCGCACGGCGGGCCTCAAAACCCGAACAGGACGAAGCGGCGGTTGGTCGGCTGGGTCGGCCGGAAGTTGTTGGGGTACAGCCGTGCGAAGGCTGCGATCTGGACCGGCGAGACCTCGACCGGCCGGTCATAGATTATCCAGCTCACGATCTCCGAACAGGGCGGCGTGGTCAGCGAGCCGGCGTAGCGGAAGATGGCGCTGTCGTCCGGGACCAGCGACCTCAGGTCGACGGCGGCCTCAGCGCTTTGGCTGCCCCTGCTCTGCGGGGCGCTGTCCAGGATCGTCTCCAGCGCGCCGTTCGTCCGGCCGGGCACGAGAAAGACGCCGAGGACCAGCAGATCGCCCTCGGCCGACTTGTGCACGAAGTGGGCCTCCATCGGCAGCTGCTCGCCGTCCAGCGTATGTTCGCTCTTGTGGTGGAAGTGCAGCTGCAGCAGGTCGTAGCGCTTGCCGTCGAAGGCCGTGTAGCTGCCGGCCGGGGCGTTGGCCTGGATCGTATGGCCGTTGTTGACCACCTCCGGCTCGAAGGCCTGCCAGGAGATCTCGATCTTCTCCGGTTCGGCGGCATGGGTCCGCTGAAGGTCGATCGGAGACTGCTCGCGGCCGGCGCCGCAGGCCGCGAACTCGGACTTGATCTCGGACCAGTGCTCCGGACCCTTCGGCCCCTCGTAGGCCCATTGCGTACCCTCGGCGGCGTATCCGGCGAGCGCCGCGCCGAAGGCGAGGGCGGCGACGGGCGCCGCGACGGCAAAGCCTTTGGGTTTCATCTCGTTCTCACTCCTCATGACTCTTGTCTCGGCTCTTGGATTGCGTTCCTGGTCGGATGGGGCGGGTCCTCCCCCGCGGTGCCGGGAGACCGCTCGGACCGTCGCCTCGCCGCTGGAGCTAAAGGGGCGTGGAGGTCGGGGCAACGGACTTAAGCTGCTGTTAGCCTGCCGTTCAGCCGCCGTTACTGCGCCGTTAATCTGGCGTTAATGTGCCTCGGCGCGGACCGCTGCTATAGATTGCCGCCATGTTCAAGACCAAACTCATGCTGGCCTTCGCCGGCCTTCTGGCCTTCGTCCTCCTCCTGGCGGGCCTGCTCTACTGGAGCGTGAACCAGACCAACGATCAGGTGTCGCGGATCCAGCTGGCGCACGCCGAGCTCGAGAGCTATCTCTCGCTTTCGGCCGAGACCTACCGGCTGTTCAAGCAGTTCCGCCGGATCATGCTCGACGACGGCAGCGCGGACATCGATGTCGTCGCGGACGATCGGGCGCGCCTCGAAGAGCGCATCCGCCACCTGCGGGCGCAGATCGCCGAGGAGACCGCCTTCGTCTCCTCGGACCAGGAGCTGCGGGTCGAGCGGATCGAGCTGCGGCGCCTGGAGGCGCTGACCGGCGAGATCCAGCAGGCGCTCGAAGAGGTCGGTCGTGCCCAGCGTCTGCTTCGGGCCGGCCGACGCGATGAGGCCGTGACTCTCCTGTCCGAGGTCCTGGAGGTCGGCATCGACCAAAGGGTCCGCGGCCTGATCGACACGGCCGTGGCCACCGAGCGCAGTCAGGTCGCCGTGGCCGAGGAGAGGGTGCGCCGCCTGACCCGTCAGCTCGAAGCGGTCGCGGAGATCGCGGCCGCGCTGGCCGCCGCCTTCGCGCTTCTCGGCGCGGCCCTGCTGCTGCGGCGCCTCAGCCAGCCGATCGACCAGCTGACCAGGGGCACGCAGAAGCTCGCGGCCGGCGAGCTCTCGCACCGGATCGAGGCCAGCGGACGCGACGAGTTCGCGCAGCTGGCCCGGCGCTTCAACGGCATGGCGGCCGACCTGGAGCGCCGGCGCGCCCAGCTTGAAGACGCGCGCAACACCCTGGAAACCAAGGTCGAGGAGCGGACCGAGGCGCTCCGCCGCGCGAACGAGGAGCTGCAGCAGACCGATCGCATCCGCCAGCGCTTCTTCGCCGAGATCAGCCACGAGCTGCGCACGCCCCTGACGGTTCTGCGCGGCGAGGGCGAGGTCTCGCTTCTGGGGAGCGAGCGACCGGCCGAGAGCTACAAGGCCTCCATCGCCCGCATGGTCGATCAGACCGAGCACCTCTCGCGCCTGGTCGACGACCTCTTTCTCATGGCCCGCTCGAGCGCCGGCGTCGCCGATCTCAAGCGCAAGGAGGTCGACGTCTCCGACCTTCTGAGCAAGACCTGCTACGACATGGCGGTAGTCGCCGAATCGGCGGGTCTACAGCTCTCGGTGCGGGGTACGGAGGCGCCGACCAAGGTCATGGGCGATCAGGGCCGTCTGCGTCAGCTCCTCTTCATCCTGCTGGACAACGCGGTGCGCTATGGGCGCCCGGGCGACCGCATCGACGCCGACCTGACCGCCGGCGACGATGCCGCCGTGATCCGGGTCCGGGACAGCGGGCCCGGCATCTCCCGGGAGGATCTAGATCGTGTCTTCGACCGCTTCTACCGCGGTACGGCGGCCCGCAAGGCCTCGCCCGACGGCTCCGGCCTGGGCTTGCCGCTGGCCAAGTCGATTGTCGATGCCCACGGCGGCAAGATCGGGCTGGACAGCAAGGACGGACAAGGCACTCTGGTGACGGTAACCCTACCGATTGCGGCAGCGGCGTGAGCATTCTCCTGATCGAAGACGACGAGCGGATCGTCGAGTTTCTGAAGCGTGGCCTGGGCGAGCAGGGGCACGCCGTCGAGGTTGCGATGACGGGCTCCGAGGGACTTGAGAAGGGCCGCCAGGAGGTCTACTCCCTGATCATCCTTGACGTCATGCTCCCGAAGGTCGATGGCCACGAGGTCTGCCAGGAGCTGCGCCTGTCCGGCATCCGCACGCCGATCCTGATGCTGACCGCGATGGACGGCCTGGACGACGTGATCACCGGTCTGCGCCTGGGCGCCGACGACTACATGACCAAGCCGTTCTCCTTCCGCGAGCTGCTGGCCCGGATCGAGGCCCTGCTGCGCCGCGGCGGCGACTACGAGGTGCAGCCCCCGGTCCTCGTGGTCCAGGACATCTCCTTCGACCGCGAATCCCTCGAGGTGCTGCGCGCCGGCCGGGCGATCGAGCTGACCTCCAAGGAGCTGGCGCTCCTGGAGCTTCTCATGACCAGCGCCGGCAAGGTCGTCAGCCGGGCGCAGATCCTGGAGACCGTCTGGGGCAGCAGCAACGACCCCCTGACCAACATCGTCGAGGTCTACATCCGGCGCCTGCGCGCCAAGATCGACGAAGGCAGCGACAACCCCCTCATCACCACCATCCGCGGCCGCGGCTACCGCCTGGAGGCCAAGGCCTAAGCGTCGCGGCCAAGGCGGCCATCGCCGGGCATCACAAGCGTTGCGCGGCCTTCGGCCTTTGCCTAAACCTGCCGGTGACGCGAAGCGCCGCGGAGTGGGAAGCGCCCGAACGACAAGGGCCGGCCCGGCGCCGTCCGAGAGGGAGGTGAGCATGGTCTTCATGGGACGACGGATTGCGGCACGCCGGCTGCTCGGCGTTCTCTTCGCCTTGGCCCTGGTCGGTCCGGGTTCGGCGACGGCGGCGCGGGCGGCGGAGAAGGTGACGGTCGCGGCGCTGACCTTCGTGTCCTCCGCGCCGCTGTTCATCGCCTACGAGAGGGGCTACTTCGTCGAGGCCGGGCTGGACGTGGAGTTCAGGTTCTTCCGGGCGGCGCAGCCGGTGGCGGTGGCCATCGCGGCGGGCGACGCCGACTTCGGGGTCACCGCCTTCACCGCCGGCTTCTTCAACCTGGCGGGCAAGGGGGCGCTCAAGGTGATCGGCGCCCAGCTGCACGAGCGCGCCGGCTACGACGGCTCGGCGATCCTGGTCTCCAACAAGGCGCACGCCGCGGGCTTCACTTCGGTCGAGAAGTTCCCCGGCCATTCCTTCGCCATGACCCAGGTCGGCTCCTCCTTCCACTACATGATCGGCCGGGTCTCGGAAGCCGCCGGCTTCCCGCTGGAGCAGGTTACGCTCAAGCCCCTGCAGGCCGTGCCCAACATGATCGGCGCGCTGAAGAGCGGCCGGGTCGACGCCATGATCATCGTGCCGCACATCGCCAAGCCGCTGGCGGCCGCCGGCGGCGGCAAGATCATCGGCTGGGTGCGCGACTACGCGCCTTACCAGGTCGGCGGCCTCTTCACCTCGAGCCGCAACGTCGTTGAGCGGCCGGAACGGGTGCGCGCCTTCGCCGAGGCCTACCGCAAGGGCGCGGCGGACTACGCAGGGGCCTTCCTGGCCCGCGACGCCGCGGGCAAGCCCGTCGCCTCGAAGACGACCGAGGAGACGGTCGCCTTGATCCACCGCTACGTCTACAAGGACGACCCGCCGGAGAAGGCCTTTCCCAAGATCCGCAACGGCGCCATGTACATCGACGCCGGAGCCAGGCTGGACGTGGCCGACGTCCACGAGCAGGTGCGCTGGTACCAGGACAAGGGCCTGGTCGACGCCGGCGTCGATCCGGCGCAGATCATCGACACCGGCTTTCTTCCCGCCTTGCCGGGCACCGAGCGGTAGCGGCCCGCGCGCGGCTGCGCCTGCGATGCGGCTCGAGGTCAGCCAGGTCGGTCACCGCTTCGACGCCCTCACGGCGCTCGAGGGGATCGAGCTCTCGGTCGAGGCCGGCGAGGTGCTGGCCCTGATCGGGCCTTCGGGCTGCGGCAAGTCGACCCTGCTGTCGATCCTGGGCGGCCTGCTCGAGCCCAGCAGCGGGGCGGTCTTCCGCGAGGGCGATCTGCCCGAGGGCTGCCTGGTGCCGATGGCCTACGTCTTCCAGGATTCCGCCCTGCTGCCCTGGCGCAGCGTCGAAGGCAACGTCCGGCTGGTGCTGGAGGATCAGCCCCTGACCCCGGCCGAGCGGGGCGCGCGGGTCTCGGAGGTGCTGGCCCTGACCGGGCTCGCCGATTTCCGGACCGCCTATCCCCGGCAGCTCTCGGGCGGCATGCGCCAGCGGCTGGGCATCGCCCGGGCCCTGGCCGTGCGGCCTGCGGTCCTGCTGATGGACGAGCCGCTCTCGGCCCTGGACGCCCAGACCCGAAGCCTCCTGCTCGAGGAGTTCGCGGCGCTCTTCGCCCGGACCCGGACGACCGCGGTCTACGTGACCCACAACCTCTCGGAGGCCCTGCGCCTTGCCGACCGGGTGGCGGTTCTGTCCCGCCGGCCCGGCCGGCTCAAGGCGCTGCTGCCGATCCCGGTCCCGGTGGCCGCGCGCGAGGCCGGCGACCCGGCCCTCGCCGAGATCGAAGGGCGGCTCTGGGAGCTGATCCGCGACGAGGCCGCCGCGGCGGATAAGGAACTGGGCGATCAGGAACTGGGCGACAAGGGGCTGGGTGACAAGGGGCTGGGCGATGTCGCCTGAGCCGAGGCGGCTGAGCCGCGGGCCGGTGCCCTTCCGCGCCCGCGGCTTCGCGCCGCGCCTGGTGCCGCTGGCCGCCTGGGGCAGCTTCCTGGGCGCGATCCTGCTCTGGCAGCTCGGCTCTGCGAGCGGCGTGATCCCCGCCCTGGTCCTGCCCAGCCCTTGGGAGGTCCTCCAGGCGCTCTGGGCCCTGGCGGTATCGGGCGAGCTCTGGCGCCACGTCGCGGCCTCGCTGCAGCGGCTGCTGGCCGGCTGGACCCTCGGCACCCTGGCCGGACTGCTGGTCGGCTTGGCGGTCGGCATGTTCACCTGGGCCCGTTCGCCGGGGATCGCCTTCGTCTCGGCGCTCTTCCCGGTCCCCAAGATCGCCCTCCTGCCGCTGTTCATCATCTGGTTCGGCATCGGCGAGCCCTCGAAGGTGGCGACCATCGCCTTCGGGGTCTTCTTTCCGACCGTGATCAACACCTTCGGCGGGGTCGACAACGTCTCGCGCAGCCTGATCCGGATGGGCCAGAGCTTCGACCTGCCGACCCGCTCCATCGTCCGCAAGATCGTCCTGCCGGGCGCACTGCCGGCGATCCTCTCCGGCTTCCGGATCTCGGCCTCGATCGCGATCGTCCTGCTGATCGCCGCCGAGATGATCGGCGCCGAATACGGCGTCGGTGCCCTGGTGCTGGCGGCCGGCAACCTCTATCGGATCGACCAGCTCCTGGCCGGCGTGGTCGTCCTGTCGCTGCTCGGCCTCTGCGTCTCCGCGGTCTTGTCCCGGCTCGAGGCCTGGCTCCTGGCCTGGCGCTGAGCCCGGACTTTCCCTGCCCCGGGCCCTGCCGCCGGACCCTGCCTCCGGGACGGCGGCCGGCGCCGGGAGGTCGGGCAGCCTGGGGCGATGTGGCGGGAGCCGGCTAGAGCAGCCCGCGTTCATTCGAACGCGGATAAGCTGCTCTAACTCTATGGAATAGATCAAATTATCTGCGTTTAATTGAGTCCAATTAAACGCAGTTTGATCTAGTAGTCGTCGGGCAGGCGGGTGGCGTTGACCGCCTGGGCCAGGAAGCCGCGCAAGTGCTCCCAGGTCTCTCTGCCGAAATGGCCGACAAAGCGGTTCTGGGCGTCCTGCCACAAGGGAATGCCCTGCTTCAGCATGGCCCGGCCCTCGGCGGTCAGCGACAGGTTGACGCTGCGTCGCCCCTCCCGGCTGACCTTCTCGACCAGACCCAGGCCCTCCAAGGGCCGGAGGTTGCGGGCCATGGTCGAGGGATCCATGACCAGCTCGCGGGCCAGCCGGGCGATGCTGCTGGGCTGCATCGCTCCGACCGCCACGAGGATCACGAACTGCGTCGAGCGCAGGCCCGTGGGCTCAAGGCATTCGTCGAAGAACTGTGTGACGGCGCGTGTTGCTTTCCGGAAGTTCCCGCAAGCGCATTGTGTCGCTACCTGCGCCAAATCATCCGGACTTAACTGTTCCGGTACGTCCAGCATGGTCTGATATGCCCCTTCCTGCGAGCAATCTGAACCGCTGTGATGTTCTGAGGCTTAGTCGTTTTTTGGAGGCCCGAAGTGTCTTGGTCCCGACCCGGCCCAGTTTGTTGCCCGCAGATCGAAGCCTAGCACCCCTCGCGCGCGCGAAACACGGACCAATGCACAATTCGCAGCCTATTGCGGCCGGCGCGTGACTTCTCTGCCACGGCTCTATCGATGATCGCGGCGCGCCCGCCTTCCGGTTCGGAGACGGCGTAGGACACCGTGAAGGTCTCCTCGTCGGAAAAGGCTTTGACCCGCGGGCCCATGTCCTCTCCCTTTGAGTGACGCCCCGGCCTCGTCGGCCGGGTGTGGCCTGATACCAGATGGCCTGCGGGCCGGCCACGCGGGGAGGGCAGGATCATGGCCTCGGATGACGGGCTCCGGGTTTTCGGCTTCGCCGGCAGCTTGCGGCGCGGCTCGCTCAACAAGGCGCTGCTGGCGGCGGCGCAGGGTCTGACGCCGGCCGGGATGACGATCGAGGTCTTCGATCTCGCGGGCGTGCCGCTCTACGACGACGACCTGCGACAGGCCGGCCTGCCCGAGGCCGTCACCGCGCTGCGGGCGGGAATCGCCGCCGCCGATGCGGTGCTGATCGCGACGCCCGAGTACAACTTCTCCTTCTCGGGCGTGGTCAAGAACGCCGTCGATTGGGCCTCCCGACCGCCGGACCAGCCCTTCGCCGGCAAGCCGATCGCGATCCTGGGCGCCAGCCCCAGCCGGCTCGGCACGGCCCGGGCGCAGTACCAGCTGCGGCAGTGCTTCATCTATCTGGATGGCCGGGTGATGAACCGCCCCGAG
Organism: Kiloniellales bacterium; assembly: GCA_022361275.1. Classification (GTDB taxonomy): domain Bacteria; phylum Pseudomonadota; class Alphaproteobacteria; order Kiloniellales; family JAKSBE01; genus JAKSBE01. Next base: position 4,120 of record JAKSBE010000213.1, on the reverse strand, counting down.
ATGATGCTCGGCGATGCCCGTCAGGCCTTCGACGAGGCCGGGCGGCTGACCGAGCCGAAGGCGCGCGAGCACCTGGCCGGCTTCCTCGCCGCCCTGGCCGACTTCGCCCGGGAAAGCGGCCGGGCCTAGAGCAGCCCCCGTTCGTTTGAACGCGGATAAGCTGCTCTAACTCTATGGAATTGAAATAGATCAGGATCGCTTCAGGACTTGGCCTTCTTCAGGACTTGGCCTTGGGGAAGGGGCGCCAGCCGCGCAAGATCGCCTGATCGTCGCTGCAGAACATCCGCTCGCCCCGGCTCGGGTCGATCACGATGGCGTCGTAGCCTTCGTCGGAGGGCACGTAGAAGACCCGCTGGTCCTTGTCGTTGATGGTGCCCTTGATGACGCAGTACTGCGGATCCTCGGCCTCGCCGGGCAGGCGGACGCCGTCCCGCCAGGAGGCGGGCGCCACGAAGTCGCCGCGCCAGATGCCGAACTTGGCCTCCTGGGCGTTGTTCTGGGCCGTTTGAAGGGGCGCCGTCGCTTCCGGAAGGACTATGGCATAGCCTTGCTGCACCAGCGCGACCGCGAGGTCCTTGTCGTCCACGCTGCAGCGCCCCTTGGCGGTCCGCGGCTCCGCCTCGTCGGTCTCGCAGACGACCTCGCCGAAGGCGATCAGCTTGCGCAGCGCCAAGGCCGCCTCGAGCCCGCAGCGCCAGGATTTGCCCTGGTTGAAGCAGCGCTGGCCGAGCTCCGGCGCGTCGATGCCCGCAAGCTGCACGAGCCGGCCTTCGATGACCAGGGTGTCGCCGTCGATCACCGGATTGGCCTCCTGCGCCCGGGGTTCGGCTTGACCGTAAGAGATCGACAGGCCTCCGGCGGCGACGAAGATCGGCAGGAGCAGTTTGAAGATCGGCCTGATCAAGGCGTTCCCCCGACGGGTTCCACGGACTACCTATAGCAAGTGGCGTGTACGTAAAGGAAATGTCGTGTTTTTTTTGTGATAACTGCTACTGCTGGTTCCCTGGAGGCCGCGCGCAGATGGACCTTGGCTATGTTGAGCACTACCGAGAGCAGGGCTACGCCGTCGTCCGTGGCGTCTTCGGGCCCGACGACGTCGCAGCGTTGGCGGCGGCTTTCGACCGGGTCCATGCCCAGGGCCTGGACCACCACGCCAGCTACCGCCATGGCAACGTACTGTTCCGCATCGGCCGGGACCCGCGGCTCGGGCGAATCCTCCGGCTGGTTCAATGGCCATCCTACTTCGACCCGGTTCTGGAAAGCTACCGGCGCGATTCGCGCCTGCTGAAGGTCCTGGAGCCGCTGATCGGCAGCGACCTCAAGCAGATCATCAACCAGCTGCACTGGAAGCCGCCCGGCGCGGCCGTGACCGAGTTCAGCTACCACCAGGACATTCACTTCCGGCGCCCCGCATCGGCCTACCGCGAGCCGGGCCGCTCCTATGTCCAGACGGTCATCGCGGTCGACCCGCACCGCGTCGAGAACGGCGCCATCACGGTCTATCCGGGCAGCCACGAACTCGGAAAGCTGACCTTTCCCGAGCGCGGCCGAGTCATGGATTCGGCGCTCAGCGACCGGGATCTCAAGGCTCTGGGCCTTGATCCGCGGCGCGTCGTCCACCTCGAACTGGAATCCGGCGACCTGGCCTTCTGGGGTCTCTACATGATCCACGGCTCGGGGCCCAACGTCTCTTCGATCGACCGGCGGACCTACGTGAACGGCTACGTCATCGCGGCCAACTGCGACCGCGGCGAATGGGCCTTTCGGGGCGGGCAAGGCGTTCCCCTGGGAGATCCGGTGCTGGTCCACTACGAGGAGCTTCACGACCGGCCCGGCCCCTTCTACCTGGAGGAGGAATAGCGGTTCCTGGTCAGGCGGCGGACGGCACCAGCGACGGCATGGCGCGCTGCCGGCAGTCGGCGCGTTCGCAGAGCCGGCAGTTGATCCCCACCGGGACGGCGGCGTCCGGCGACTCCCAGTCCAGGCCTTGGCTGTAGACCAGTTCCTCGGCGTAGGAGAGGTCGCAGCCGATGCCGATGACATAGCGGGTCTCGGGCTCGCGATGGCCGCCGCCCGGCTTGGTGATGCTGCGCGCCAGGCAGAAGAAGCGGCTGCCTCCGGGCATCTCGGCGATCTGGACCAGGATCCGCCCGGGCGAGGCGCTTGCGGCGTGCAGGTTCCAGCGCGGGCAGACGCCGCCGTAGCGGGCGATCCGCAGGCCGGAGCCGCCGAATCGCTTGGAGACGTTGCCCGCCGGGTCGATACGGACGAAGTGGAAGGGGACGCCGCGCTCGCCGGGGCGCTGCAGGGTCGTCAGCCGGTGGCAAACCTGCTCGAAGCTTGCGCCGAAGCGCTGCTGCAGGCGCTCGAGGTCGTAGCGCAGATCTCGGGCGGCCGCGAGGAAGGGCCGGTAGGGCAGGATCACCGCCCCCGCGAAGTAGGAAGCCAGGGCCTCCCGCAGCTTCGAGGCCGAGTCCGCCGCCGAGAGGGTCAGGCCCTCGATCAGTGGGTCGAAGGTCTGCTGGCACCACAGGGTCCCTATGCAGCGCGCCGTGTGAAAGGCCCGGCCGCTGCCGGACAGGGCCTCGGAGAGGACGAGGATGCCGCTGCGCCGGTCGAAGGCGGCCGGCCATCCGCCCCTAGGCCCCTCGGCCTCGATCCTCCGCGTCACGCCGAAGGCCTTCTCGAGGTGACGGGCGAGGCCGGCCTCCAGCTGCCGCTCGGAAAGCCCGGCCTGCGCCCAGAGCGCCTCGGCGGCGGCCTCCAGCTCCGGGAAGTGGTTGTTGTGGTTCTGGATGAAGTCCATCACGTCGTCGACCGCGGAGGCCAGGCCGCCGAGGCTGGCGAGATCCTCGCCCTTGGCGAAGTCGACCATGCGGTCCGCGGCCTGGTTCAGGCGGCCGGTCTCCTTGACCAGGATCTCCAGGAACCTCTGCCTCTGCTCTGCGTCCAGGTCGTCGTAGTCGCGCAGGATCTCGGAGAAGGAGCGGATCGAGGTCAGCACGGTCCGCAGCTCGTGGGTCGAGGCCGAGATCAGCGCGTCGTCGCTGAGCCTCTCGCTGACCGCGTCGAGATCGGCGCGCAGAGTGCGATAGCCCTGGTAGAGCGCGATCATCGCCTGGCCGAGCGCCGGTGCCGCGCCGACCGCGTCGCCCAGGTCCTTGGGCGCCAGCTCGAAGGACCCGAACAGCGGGTCGCGGAGGATCTCGACGAGGTCGGCGACGATGCGCGCGTCCTCGTCCTCGGCAAAGACGTGCAGGTCGACGTCGTAGCCCTCGGCCAGCTTCATCTGCAGCGGGCGGGTCAAGGGCCTTTGGTTGTGCTCGATCAGGTTCAGGTAGCTGGGCGAGATGCCCAGCCGCTTGGCCATCTCCACCTGGGTCACGCCCTGCGCGCGACGCAACCGCCTGACCTTGCTCCCAAGATGTGTGCGATCGCTCATAGCCCGCGTCCACGGCCGCTGATTTTTACTGAATTTACAAACCGACCATGGCCTCTCCTGTCGAATTTACACGGCGAATCTCTGAAAACCAAGGGCCTTGTTGACTGGGTTAACGAATTGTGGGATTTTTACAACCGCGACCAACAAGGATACAGCCCGCTCAACGGGCGATTTCACCGGGGGAGGCGACGCGCGAGGGGGACAAGAAGCTCCCCGGCGTCACAGGTGAAGAGCAGCCGTCACCAGGTTAGGCGGAGCTCGCAAAGCCACCTGAGCCGCACCCCTGATTCGCCAGAGCCGGCTGCCCGGCGTCACGGAGACGCGATGCCGGGGACCAGGGCCTGGATCTGTCCTTCCGGTCGAGGTTCCGGGCGTGCGGCGCGTTGGCTGCTTTGCCGTGTGTTGCCCGGCCGGTCGAATCTAGGGGAAGACCGCTGCGGGCCGGCACCTTAGCCGGCCACCTTGCGGTCGTTGCTGGTCCGGACCCAATGGAGGGGAGACGGCAAAGATGGAAGCAAAAGTTGTTTGGTTGTTTGCATTCGTCGGGCTGTACTGGGCGTACTGTATCTTCTGGGGCGTCAAGGGCGCGCTGCAGTCCAAGACGGCGAGCGACTACTTCATCGCCGGGCGCCGCATGTCGATGTGGGTGTTCGTCCTGGCGGCGACGGCGACGTCGTT
>JAKSBE010000570.1 GCA_022361275.1 Kiloniellales bacterium | reverse complement strand
CTGCTCTCCGCCAACTCGATGAAGGGCGGCATGGCGATCCTGCGGCCGCTGCTGGCCGAGACCGGCGCGCCCAAGGTCGGCAAGATGGTCATCGGCACGGTCAAGGGCGACATCCACGACATCGGCAAGAACCTGGTCGCGATGATGATGGAAGGCGCCGGCTTCGAGGTGATCAACATCGGCATCAACAACTCGGTCGAGGCCTATCTCGAGGCCCTCGAGGAGCACAAGCCCGACATCCTCGGCATGTCGGCCCTGCTCACCACGACCATGCCCTACATGAAGGTCGTGATCGAGGCGATGAAGGAGAACGGCATCCGGGACGACTACATCGTCCTGGTCGGCGGCGCACCGCTCAACGAGGCCTTCGCCGAGGCCATCGGCGCCGACGCCTATTGCCGGGACGCCGCGGTCGCGGTCGAGACCGCCAAGGACCTGATCGCCCGCAAGCACAACCAGCTGGGCGCCAGGGTCGCCCGCTAGCACCGGCCCCCTGGCCCTCGGAGTCGGCTCATGTCCACGCGGCCGGGCGAGGCAAACCCACCGAGGACGCTGCTGATCGCCTGCGGCGCCCTGGCGCGCGAGGTGGTCGATCTGATCCGCCTGAACGGCTGGCGCCACATGACCGTGAGCTGCCTGCCGGCGGCCTGGCACAACACGCCGGCCAGGATTCCCGAAGGCGTGCGCGGCAAGATCCGCGACGCCCGCGGCCGCTACGACAGCATCAAGGTGCTCTACGGCGACTGCGGCTCCGGCGGCCTGCTCGACGCGGTCCTGGAGGAAGAGGGCGTCGAGCGCATCCCCGGACCCCATTGCTACGCCTTCTACGCCGGGCTGGCGGCCTTCGACGGCCTGGCCGAGGAAGAGCCGGGCACCTTCTACCTGACCGACTACCTGGTCCGGCACTTCGACCGGCTGGTGATCCAGGGCCTGGGCCTCGACCGCCATCCGGAGCTGCTGGACGACTACTTCGGCAACTACACCGCGGTGCTCTACCTCGCCCAGACCGAGGACCCCGCCCTGGAGGCTCAGGCCCGGGCCGCGGCCGAACGTCTGGGCCTGGCCTACCGCCACCGCTTCACCGGGATGGGCGGCCTGGCCGACTTCATGGCCGCCGAAGCGCCGGCCGCTCGCTAGGGAGACCGCCATGGCCCAGCTCACCGTCGTCTACTGGCGCGACATCCCGGCCCAGGTCATCGCCAAGGCCGGACGCCGGGCGGCCAAGCGGCAGCTCTCCGAGCGCTTCGAGACGGCGATCGACCGGGCGGCGATGAAGGCCAAGCTGCGCGACACCGACTCCTACCTGGCCGAGTGGCGGCGTGCGGAGCCCCTGCCCTGCGGCGACGATTTGGAGGCCGAGGCCGCCGCGGCGGCAGAGCGGCTGGAGAGCGAGTTCGACGACGGCCGCCTGTCCGCCCTGGTCGCGGCCGGCGGGCTGGACGAGACGGGAGAGGCATGATGGACAGCGCCGCGATGAAGGCGGATAACCAAGCCATGGTGGCAGAAACAAGGGCCGGCCCGGCGGACGCCAGGCAGCAGGTCGTCGACTTCCTGACCGGCTTCTCGATCGAGACGACGCCGGGCTCCGCGGCCAAGATCTCGGACTACCGGGACCACCTGCGCCCGGGGACCACGATCAACGTCACCCACCTGCCGGGCTCCGACTTCGCCGAAACCATCGTCACGGCGAAGCGCCTGAAAGCCGAGGGCTTCGCGCCGGTGCCCCACGTCGCCGCGCGCTCGACCCCCGACCGCCGGACCTTGGAGGATTGGCTGAAGCGTCTTCAGGACGACGTCGGCGTGACTCACGTCCTGGCGCTGGGCGGCGGCGTCAGCGAGCCGCTCGGCGACTTCGACAGTTCGATGCAGTTGCTCGAGACCGGGCTCTTCGACAAGTACGGACTCGAGACGATCGGCGTCGCCGGCCATCCCGAAGGCAGCCCGGACATCGCCGATCCGGCCCTGGCCGAGGCCCTGGCCTGGAAGAACGCCTTCGCCGAACGCAGCGACGCCGCGTTCTACATCGCCACCCAGTTCTGCTTCGAGGCGGCACCGATCATCGAGTGGGACCGGCGCATCCGCGCCGCCGGCAACCGCCTGCCGATCCACATCGGTGTCCCCGGCCTGGCCACGATCAAGACCCTGCTGAACCACGCCCGGGCCTGCGGCGTCGGCCCTTCGATGCGCTTCCTGACCCGCCAGGCGACCAAGCTGGCCAAGCTGATGACCGTCAACGCGCCGGACCGCCTGGTGCTCGACCTGGCCCGCTACCGGGCCGAGGACCCGGACTGCGGCATCCGCCAGGTCCACGTCTATCCCCTGGGCGGGCTGCGCAAGTCGGCGGCCTGGGTCTACGGCGTGCTCGACGGGGACTTCGCCCTGGACCGCGAGGGCAAGGGCTTCAAGGTACTGCGGGAGATCGCATGACCGTCGCCTGCGGGATCAGCGCAAATAAGCCAGCGAAGGTCGCGGCTGCGCCAGCCTGCGGACCGCGCCTGGGCGACATCTGCGCCTGGCGCCGGGCCGCCGTCAGACGGCGGGGGCCGGCGCAGTCTTTGAGGAGAAGGCCTGTCCCATGACCCGCACCGTCGTCAGCTCCGCGACCAAGGAAGTCGTCATCGGCTTCGACCAGCCCTTCTGCATCATCGGCGAGCGCATCAACCCGACCGGCCGCAAGAAGCTGGCCGCGGAGATGGCGGCAGGGAACTACGCCACCGTCGAGGCCGACGCCCTGGCGCAGGTCGCGGCCGGCGCCTCGATGCTGGACGTCAACGCCGGCATTCCG
>JAKSBE010000479.1 GCA_022361275.1 Kiloniellales bacterium | reverse complement strand
TTGCCCAGCGCGACGAAAGTCGCGTAGGCCTCCTGCTCGGCGAGCCTGTCCATCCGAGCCGCCATCTGCGCGGCGGTGGTCGGGTAGCCCAGCCTGGTGATCAGCCCCGCGATCGCGGGGGCGTCCTCCGGCGCGGCCGGGCGCAGGGTGATCTCCGGTTTCGGGTCGTCGCGGCTCACGGCAGAGGGAATCCTTCGGGTGCGGCGCAGGCAGCGGAGGATAGCACCTCTTTCGCCCTCGATCTCCGGCCCCTTGTCGCCGCCCAATCAGGCCGAAGCAAGGCGCGGCTGCGGCCGCTTCGGGGCGCCACGGCCTCAGCCGTTCCGGTAGAGGTAGCTGTAGGCGTTGATCGCCGGCACGCCCCCAAGGTGCGCGTAGAGCACCTTCGAGCCCGCCGGGAAGCGGCCCTTGCGGACCAGGTCGATCAGGCCCTGCATGGACTTCCCCTCGTAGACCGGATCGGTCATCATGCCTTCCAGGCGGGCGCAGAGCCGGATCGCGTCGTTGGTCGCCTCCGACGGGATGCCGTAGGCCGGATGGGCGTAGTCCTCCTCGAGGACCACGTCCTCGGCCGTGATGTCGCGGCCGAGCCTGACCAGTTCCGCCGTGTTCCGGGCGATCTCCAGCACCTGGGCCCGGGTCTGCCCGGGCGTCGCCGAGGCGTCGATGCCGACGACGTTGCGGGCGCGGCCGTCCTTGGCGAAGCCGACCACCATGCCGGCCTGGGTCGAGCCGGTGACGCTGCAGACCACGACGTAGTCGAAACGGAGCCCGGTCTCCGCCTCCTGAGCGCGCAGCTCCTCGGCGAAGCCGACATAGCCCAGGCCGCCGAAGGCATGCACCGAGGCGCCGGCGGGAATGGCATAGGGCCGCCCGCCCTTCGCCTTCACGTCGGCCAGGGCCAGCTCCCAGCTTTCGCGGATGCCGATGTCGAAGCCCTCGTCGACCAGCTCCATCTCGGCGCCCATCACGCGGCTCATCAGGATGTTGCCGACCCGGTCGTAGACGGCGTCGGGGAAGGGCACCCAGCTCTCCTGGACCAGGCGGCACTTCATCCCGAGCTTGGCCGCCACCGCCGCGACCTGGCGCGTGTGGTTCGACTGCACGCCGCCGATGGTCACCAGGGTGTCGGCGTGGCGGGCGATGGCGTCGGGCACGATGTACTCGAGCTTGCGGATCTTGTTGCCGCCGAAGGCGAGGCCGGAGTTGCAGTCCTCGCGCTTGGCGTAAATCTCGACCTCGCCGCCGAGATGCTCGGACAGGCGGCCGAGCTTCTCGATCGGCGTCGGGCCGAACGTCAGCGGATAGCGTTCGAAGTTCTCGAGCATCGCGGGCCTCCGGCTCAGGCATCAAAAATCGGTCGCACTCTAGCCCGAGCTGCGCGGAAGGTGCTCTCCATTATCGGGCCCCGGCTTGCCTTCGCCTTCGATATGCTTGTAACGTCTTAACGAACACAATAGTCATGAAGGTAAATTTGAGAGATTCTCTCGCAATACCTGTGCTGGACCGCGTCGACCGGCGGATTCTCAGGCTATTGCAGCGCGACGGCCGGCTGACGAACGCCGAACTGGCCAAGCAGGTCAACGTCAGCCCGGCGACCTGTCACCGCAGGACCCAGCGGTTGTTCGAGAGCGGCTACTTGCGCGGGGTTCGAGCCGAGATCGCGCCCGAGCGCGTCGACCGGGGCACCCTGGCCGTTGTGGGCGTGGTCCTGGACCGCTCGACGCGGGAGAGCTTCGCCGCCTTCGAGGCCGCCGTCGTCAAGCTGCCCTTCGTCCTGGATTGCCACCTGGTGGCCGGCGACTTCGACTACTTTCTCAAGATCAGGGTACGCGACATCGCCGACTTCAGCCGCCTGCTGGGCGAACAGCTTATCGCCCTGCCCGGCGTCCGCCAGACCCGTACCTTCTTCGTCATGAAGGAGGTCATCGACAACGCGCCGCTGGAGTTCTGAGCGGAGATCAGTAAGACCACCGTTGGCCGCCGTCGAGATCCGTCAGGGCGCATTCGAGTTGGCGGGGCGGCGTCCTCGAAACTTCGAAACGGTCGCGCAGCGCCGGCATCACTCTGGCGGACCGGGAACCCACGGAACTCTTGCCTGGAAGAAGCTTCCAACGTTGTATTGTCGACCATGCCGGTCCCGCAGGTCTTGAATCTGCTGCAAGGTATAGTAGGAATGGCGGTCTCGCTCGACTTCGAAGGTCCGCCTCCTCAACCTTGGGAGAATGCCCAGGAAGGGGTCGTAGTACGCAAGTTTTCCCTGCCGGCTCCACCCCGTTATCAGGATAGCGTGCCCGCCGGGAAGACGATGCGCAGGGCCATAGTTGCCTTGAGCGAGGATCGGACCGTGTTTTCGCAATGCGGCCTTCCAGGTCGGGAGATCATCGCAACTCTCGAGGCTATGGACCGGAAACAGTCCGTAGTCGTCCTCGATGTCGCGCAGGTCGCGTCCGCAGTATGTGCTTCGCACCAGCGGCGTATGCTCGGTCCTGACAGGCCCGTAGACCGCATGCTTCGGCCCTTTGATCTCAACGACAGGCTTGCCGTACTTGCTGCCGTGGCGCCATTCCATGAGCATTTCAAGCGACGTTTGCCAGCAACTGAGCGTCGGGCCTTGCCATATGTAGCGAACCGCGTGAGCGTGGGGGCCTATGTCCATGGGTCTGGAACCGCCTGTGTAAAGGGAATGCAACCCGTGCCGAGTTTGCCGACACTATCGGGCTTGCCGTCCGGGCCGCTGTGAGGTGGTTCACATCACGCCTTGTCGTCCGGACGCTTTGAAAGAGTCGGCGGCTCCGCCGCCGGGATCGACCTCAACGAGCCTAGATCGAGTCGCCCTGTCTAGCCGGCCAGCCGGCCGAGGGCGCGTTCGAGGTTGGCGCGGGCCGGGGCCTCGAAGCGGTCGCGCAAGGCCGGGGT
>JAKSBE010000449.1 GCA_022361275.1 Kiloniellales bacterium | reverse complement strand
CGTTCGGCAGCATGATCGCGGCGACCGTCAGCCTCTGGGCGTAGCCGGCCAGATGGCGCGCCAGCAGCTCCAGCTCCGTCGGCGGCTGCGCCCGCCGGAAAAGCCGTGCCAGAAAGCGGAGCATCTCCTCGTCTCCCCGAAGCGATGCGCCGGTCAGGCGTCGTCGCCCGCGGGTTGCGGGTCCCGCTTGATGCAGTTCCGGAGGAAGTGCGCGACCTCGGCGGGCGTCGGCTTGCGGTCGCCGGACCCGACCCGCGCCATGAAGGCGCCGGCGGCGGCCACCGCCGCCTCTCCGATGTGGACGTAGGTACGCAGGCCCCGCTCCCAATCCTCATCCTCCGCCGGTTCCTTGGCGATGATCCCCCGCAGCCGCATGCCGAGCGAGGCGACCAGCGTGACCTGGTCCCTGGTGCAGCGGCCGGCGGTCTCGAGCACGTAGTTCATGACGGCGGCCGCTTCCTTGCTGTCCGTGGAGCCGCTCTCGATGAAGCTCTGGATGGTGAAGCAGGAAAGGTACATCTGCGCCTCGAGCGGCAGCTCGATGAGGCCCTTTGGGTTTGTGCCTTCCGGCGGCTTGAAGCAGCCTTTCGGATCAGCGAGAACCTCGTCAACGTCGGGCGCCCGGGCCCCGACGGCCACCAAGGCCCCGACGTATTCCGCCAGCCGAAGGGCCAGCTCCGAAGGCGGCGCGGCGGCGCCGCCGAAGACGCCCCTTAGCAATCCAAACATCTCGTGTTCCCCCGTGTGCCCTGCCGGGCCGCATCTGATCGCGCCCGCCCTCGCAGGAGAGCGGAAAGACGCCGCTACCGCTGATGAGACAGCCCGGCGCTTCTTCCCTGGAAGCTAAGCAGAATGACGAGAACAAATAAAGAACAAACTGCGTCCCGGCACCCTGCGCCCCTACGCTGCGATGGCGCCCCTGGCGCGAGGGTCAGAAAAGACTAGATAGATGGTGGTGGAGCCAACCGATATGCGCAGATACCTGCTCATCGCCTTCGCCGCCCTCTTCGCGGCCAGCGTCCCGGTGGCCGGGCAGGAGGCGGGCGGAACGATCGGGGGCAGGGCCACCGTCGTCGATGGCGGCACGGTCGAGATCTACGGGCGGAACGTCCGTATCTACGGCATCGACGCGCCGGAGCGTGGCGCGCCCGGCTTCGGAAGGGCGACCGCGTTCATGCGGGACGCCGCAGAGAAAGGTCCCTTCATTTGCGATGTCGTCGACAAGGATCGGGACGACGTGGCCGTGGCCGTTTGCCGCCTGGAGGTCGATTTCCTCTCGGAGGACGTCGCCGAGTCGCTCCTCGCGGAGGGCCTCGCGAAGACGGATCCGGGGTCCCTGCCCCTGCGGCCCCGCCTGATCGCCTGGTACCAGGAGGTCGAAGCCGAGGCGAAGGCGCAGTGCAGGGGGCTGTGGCAAGAGTTGCCCGAGTGCCGGTGACACCCAGTGGCGCTCACCGCAGCGCAACGAGCTCCAGCAGTTTTGCAGCGGGCAGGGCTCCGTCTCTAAGATGAACGAGGTTGTCCGGCTCGGATGCAAACCAGGCGAAAGAGCCCCAGGCGAGCGAGGGAACCGTCTTCTTGAACGCCGCCGCCTCACGGTCCTGATAGGCTGTCAGAAAAGCGACTTGAGAACGATCGAAGCCCGCGGCGTCGGTCAGGACGTGCAACGCCTCCCGCCGCCTGGCACTGATGGGCCCATCGGTTGCGACAACTTCGGCAAAGACGATCAGGGGCTCTTTCGGGCCCAAATCGACCAGGACGAGATCGGGCAGATTCTTGTCGGCCTCGATCTCCAGTCCGATTGCGCTGGCGATCGCGTCATCGCGCTTGACAACCTTGTTGCCGCTCTCGCTGAGCCACAACACGGCCGGATCTTCAAGGTACCTCGGCGCGAACTCCTCGATGACGGCCTTTGCAATGACCGAGCTTGGCCCCGGGGCGAGGTGACGGGTCTCCTTGTTCGGAAAGCTGACCAGCACGCCGGTTCCTCCACCGGCAGCGCCGGCCTGCATGATTTTCACACGGGCGAGGGCGCTCTTGCTGAGATTCCGGGCCCGCCACTTGTCGATCGCCGTGTCGAGGTCCTCGCCGGCCAGGGACGGGCTAAACAGAGACGCAAAGCTCGCCGTCATGGCATAGCGGGGCTTGCTCGACGTCGTCGGCAGGTCCTTGCGTGCGATCACCGCGCCGACTTCCATCAAACCCTCGCGCAGGGTTTCGTCCCGAATGGGCTCGCGCGTGTTGTCCGCGTACCAACGCTTACCGGGTGCCCGGAAGTTCTTCTTAAGGACGGCCGTTGCATAGGTCATGCGGTCGGCCGGGTCCGCCATCGCCGCTTGCTGGTCCGTCATGCGATAGACGTGAACAGGGCCAAGGTATCGGCCGGCGCCCTCCACGGCCCCGATGTAGAGCATCGTGAACACCGTGCTCGCTGCGAGTTCTCGTGTGCAATAGCCGCGGTTTGGGGTTCCTTCTGGAAAGATCAGCGGCAGGCGCTCTCCGATCGCCTCGCGCTCTATGTATGGAGGAAGACTCACACGCGCGCCTTGCCTGTTGCAAAGAGCTGGCGACAAGCCTCTTCGATGCGCTTCCTGGAAACGCGCCGGCGCACCAGGTCGGCAATGGGCGCGAGGCTTTCCGGCGATGGCAGCGGGAGTGATTCGAGCTCATAGGCCGATACGGCCACCGAGCCGCTGACACAGCGAAACGCTCTGTCGGCCGCTTCACTGTTCAGGAAGGCCGCGAGCGCGGCGGGAGAGACGATTGGCGCCTTCACCAAGGGGCGCAGCATATTCAGATGGTTCTCGATCACGACCGCGCCGTGCTCTTTGAGGAAGGTCCTTGGTAGGGCTGCCGCAATGAGCCGGCGGTTTTGCTCCTTGGCAGTGGTCCGCTGCAACAGAACGCAGGGTTCGCGGGTTATCAGCCAATCATCGCCGTCCTTTGGGGCGAAGTACGGCTCATGATTCCGTTTCTCGGCCCGGAACACGAAGCGGCCATCCGACGTCACGGCCTCGGCCCAAATCAGTGGATAGCTGTCGTCTTCCTTCGATCGGCGTAACTGGCTCTTGTGGCGGTTCCACACGAGCGGTCCGGTACTCACACAGTAACCCCAATCCGCGAGGCGATGCTTGAAGGATTGCAGCCGCTCGATCAATGCCGCCTGCTCCGGCAAGCGGGGCATGAGCCAGGGCAGTGAAGGGTCTTTAGGCAAGGCGAAAGAGCCTATCTCGGCCACATTCACCTCGTCGTCGCCATTGGGCATGACTTCATGCACCAAGGCCGGCTTCAGTTCACCTGCCCGCCTGTAGCTGGCCAAAAGGGTCTCTTGCAGAACGTCCTCGAATACGCCCTTTCGCACTGCCACCAGGTCGACGCTGACCGGAGGGGCCTGCCGGCCGAGCAGTCTTCGGAGGTTTTTGAAATACTCTCCGGCCAAGAAGCTGGTGGGGGTCACATAGGCGACCACCCCGCCTGGTTTCACCTGGCGGAGCGCCATGTCGGTGAACAGTCCATAGAGGTTCGCGTGTCCATACAGGCTGCGACGGAACCGAAGCCGCTCGTCGGCCGGCAGACGCACGCGCCCGTAAGGTGGATTGCCGATGACCAGATCAAATCGATCGCGCGGCGGTCGGCGCTGGAGGCTGTCTCCGATACTCACGACGACCGGCAGGGCGCGCCCCGCTTCCCGGCAAACAGGAAGCATGACCGCATCAAGCGCGACCTGTGACAGCCAGGCGGCGAAAGGGTCTATCTCGAAGCCGCGCAGCCGGCTGGCAATGTTCTTGATCAGGATCTGTGGCGCCACATCCGGAAACGCATCGAGGATCCGCTGTGCAACGGGAGCCAGGAAAGCGCCCCCCCCACATGCAGGGTCCAAGACGCGCGCCCGGCTCCAGTCGACCCCGGCTTCGGTCGCTTGTGCAATCAGCCGCGCTGTAAGCGGCGGCGGTGTGTAGTAAATGCCGTTCTTTGCTCTGAAGGGCCGCGGCAGCATCCCTGTGTAGGTGAGGCCGATCGCATAGACGGCCGCTTCCGGTGTACATGCCGCGGCGGCATGACCAATGCTGTCGGCGCTTGCCGCGGCGGGTTCCGGCAGCGGGTCGACCGGCACCGGGTGAAGAAGGGGCCGCAGGGGAAAGCCTGGGTCCTCGACCGTGAGCACGCGCCACCACGCCGCGACCAGGCGGTAGCAAAACGAGCGTGCGAGCGATAACCGCTCTTCGTCGGTGTGAGCCTCGGCCAGGGCGCGCGCCATGGTCCGGGCGACTCCAAGCGTCTCCGCCGGATCGGAGAGGTCCGGGGCTTGTGACGGGTCCGCATCGGGTCGAGGTCGCGCCATGAAACCCTTCTAAGCCTTCTTTTGATTTGAAACACGTCTTCCCTGCGAACTGAACACGGCGTGAAGAACAAACGGCGCCGCCCTCCAAAGGCCCGGGTGCCGCCTGGTCTTTGGCCGCTACTCCGCGGAGCCCGCCGTCAGTTCCGCCAGGCAGTCGTCGGCCAGGCACGCGATCGGATCGAAATCCCGCTGCGCGATCCATGCCGGCCGCTTGAACCGGCGGATGTGATTGTCGACGTGGCAGAGGCTGAGGTAGACGATGGTCCGGCCGAAGGGGCTGATGTTGGGCGGGCTGGCGTGCACCAGGTTGCAGTGGAACATCAGCACCGAGCCGGCGGGCCCGGTCGGCGCGGCCACGCCGCCGGCCTCGGCCAGGCGGGTGATGGTCGCCCGGTCCAGGGCCCAGAGCGGATAGGACGTGGTCTCCAGGTCGTGCCCGGCGGCCAGCACGCCCTGCTTGTGGCTGCGCGGGATGAACAGCAGCGGGCCGTTGGCCGCGGTCACCTCGTCGAGGAAGACCGCGATGTTCATGGCCCGCGGTTCGGGCATGTCGTCGTCGCGCGCCCAGGTGCCGTAGTCCTGGTGCCACTGCCAGACCTCGCCGTCGAAGGCGGCCTTGGCGTTGACCTTGTACTGGTGCAGGTAGACCGGGCCGCCGAGCAGCTGCATCACCGGCTCGACCAGGCGCGGGTGGCGGCCCAGGCGGCGGAAGGCCTCGTTGTAGGTCTGGGCCGCGAAGGCGGTGCGCGCGACGCCGGAGCTCTCGCGCCAGACCTCCTCCCGATCCAGCCGGTAGACCCGGTCGGCCTCGGCGCGCAGCAGCCCGGCCTCGGCCGGCGAGAAGACCTCGGGCAGGAAGAGGTAGCCCTCGGTCTCGAAATCGGCGAGCTGTGCATCCGTCAGTTTCATGGCGCCGGCCTCCCGCGTTGTGTGTCCCCGTCGTCAAGTCTAGAACAGGACGGGCCCGCGGCAAACCGTCGCTGCCGCCGGCCGGAGCGCGATCGATCAGCTTGACGACACCGTCCCGGGAGGCGCTATTCATCGCTTCCCATTCCAGTGCACGGGGAGGACAGGGACCATGAACGAAGACGTCTTCAACATGGAGCTGCGCAAGTTCCTGAAGAAGGTCGGGGTGACCTCGCAGCGCGAGATCGAGCAGGCGGTGCGCAGCGCGATCGAGGCCGGCAAGCTGCAGGGCGACGAGACCGTCAAGGCCAAGGTGATCCTGACCCTGGAAGGCCTGGACCTGAGGCACGAGATCCACGGCGACATCTCGCTGAGCTGACCGCGCGCTTCGACCCGCCGGAAGCGACCGGGGGGCGATCTTGCCGGTCAATGGGCCGGTCAATGGGAGGTCTGCGGCGGCAGGAGCGGCTTGTCGTTGACCCAGACGGCGCCGTTGGGCTCGACCTTGAAGAGGAAGCGGTCGACCGGCCCGTTTGTCGCGGTCTCGTCCCTCTCGGCCAAGGCCTGGAGCACGGCGATCACCGCCACCACGCCCCGGGCGTTGCCCTGGATCCTCGGGTCCGGGTTCTCCAGGCTCTGCCGGGCCAGCTCGACCAGGGTATCGAAGCCGCCGACCTCGGCGAGCAGGGTACCGCGCATCCCGAAGGCGGCATTGGCATCGACCACCATGCCGCCCTTCAAGGCGACCTCGGCTTCGGGCGCGGCGAGGCGGGTGCCCGAGAGATCGAGCGTCGTCCCGGCTTCGGACATGGCCCCGATCAGCCTTTCGCCCGCCTCCGCGGCCAGCCGGTCCCCGTCTTGGCCGCCGAGAGGCCCCGGATCTCCGCTGCCGTCCTCGACCCCCGGGACCTCGACCACTGGGGCCTCTTCCGCCAGGGGCTCGATGAGCGCCAGCAGCGTCCGCAGCGGAAGCCGCTCCAGGGACAGCACCGCGGTGCTGTCGGCCGGCAGCAGGGCGGCGGCCAAGCGGCCGGCGGGGCGATCCGTTCCGGTGATGCGGAGCCCGGTCTGGGCCAGGGCCATATCGAGCTTGGCGACCGACCCCTCGAGATTGGAGACCGCGTAGTCGAGCTCGATGCCGTCGATCTCCAAGACCTCCTCGGTGCCGTCCCAGAGGCCCCGGAAATCGCGCAGCTCGACGGACATCCGGCCGCCCTGGGAGAGGTAGAGGAGGTCGGCCAGCAAGCTCGTCGAGGCGGCCTCGGTCGTATCCGGCGAGGGTGCCTCGGCCCGGGCCGCCGCGCGCAGAACCTCCGCCGCCGCGGCGGGATCGTGTCCCGGCACCTCGACCTCGCTTTCGATGCCGCCGAGGTCGACGTGGAAGCCGTCGTCCCGGATCGCGACCCCGTCGATCCGGAGCTTGCCGCCGACGTCGTAGCGCCCCTTGTCGGCCGGCCGGCTCTCGAGCTCGCCGCGGATGGTCTCGAAGCTGGACAGGAGTTCGCCGGCCGGGGTCTCGACCCGAGCGCCGGCGGCGGAAAACCGGGCCTCCATCATGCTGAGATAGGCGAAGGACCAAAGCCCCTCGAAGCTCAGGGGCCCCGGCGTGATCACGTGACTCGGGGCCTCGCCGCCCTCTGCGTAGCGCCAGCGGGGCGGAACGCTGAGATCGGAGACCTGGAACAGCGCCTCGCCGCCGCGTCGGCCCGCGGGGGTCATGGTGAAGGCCGCATCGCCGATGTCGAGCAGCCCCGCGTCGGCCGGGTCCAGCAGAACGCGAAGCCCCGACACCGTGACCCTGAAGCCCTCGCCCCGGGGGGCGACCTCGACCGCCTCATAGGCGTAGGGCGCCGATCCCGCCGCGCCTCCGGCCGCCCCGGTCAGCGCGAAGACCTCTTCGATCTTGCCGCGGAGCTGCTCGGCGTCCACCGCCGGCGCGGGGGAGGCGCCGAAGACCAGGCCGGCCGCCAGAAGTCCCGCCAGGCTGCTGCGCATATGCCGATCTCCCCGTTCCGATGAGGGCGAAGACCTTCGGTTGCGCGGCACTATAGGACAGGGCCCGAAGGGCCGAAACGGCTTTCTACCCCCCGGTGGAAGACGGATGCCGGCTTCGCGAGGCCGGGACCGTGGCCGTCTCTAGGAGCGGCTGCGGTCCAGGCCGATGTCGCGCAGCAGGTCCGGGTCGAGATCGCGCAGGTCGCGCTGGACCATCAGCTCACGCCGCCAGGCCGCCAAGTTCACGCTGGCTTCCGAGAGCGCGAGGCGGGCCCGGATCATGAGGTCCTGGGCGCTGAGCCCGGGGATGGAGGGATCGACGAAGCGCTGCGAGAGGTCGGCCATGACTGGATCTCCGGTCTCGGCAATGCCTTTAGCTGGACTCAAACCGATCCGGCGCGGCACTCCTGCGCCCGATCGAGGCTGTAGCTGGTAAACTGGCGATAAAGATCGGATCTTGAAATCGATTTCTTCTGGGCTCAAATTTAGAAAATCTAAATATGGAACGGAGCCGATGCGCCTGCCTTCCCTGAACGCGCTGCGCGCCTTCGAGGCGGCGGCCCGGCATCTCAGTCTGACCCGGGCGGCAGAGGAACTGCGCGTGACCCCGGCCGCGGTGAGCCATCAGGTCAAGGCCCTGGAGGAGGATCTCGGCGTGCCGCTGCTGCGCCGGGTCCGGCGCGAGTTCTTCCTGACCGACGCGGCGCAGGCCGGGTTGCCGGCCCTGCGCGAGGCCTTCGACCTCCTGGGCGAAGCGGTCGAACGCATGCGCAACGAGCAGCCGGACCGTCAGTTGATGATCAGCGTCCTGCCCTCCTTCGCGGTCTCCTGGCTGGTGCCCCGGCTCAGCCGCTTTCAGGCGGAGCACCCGGAGATCGACGTCCGGCTGGACACCACGGACCGCGTGGTCGACCTGCGCCGCGAGGCCATCGACCTCGGCATCCGCTTCGGCGCCGGCGACTATCCGGGCCTGGAGGTCGAGCAGCTTCTGGACGAGGAGATCTTCCCGGTCTGCAGCCCGGCGCTCCTGGAAGGCCCGCATCCGCTCAGGACACCGGAGGATCTGCGCCACCACAGCCTGCTGCACGTCGACTGGACGCCCTTCGTGGAAGAGACCAGCGACTGGAAGCTCTGGCTGATGGCGGCGGGGCTCGAAGGGGTGGCCGACGTCTCGCGCGGGCCGCGCTTCTCGCACACCAACCTGGCCCTGCAGGCCGCGGTGCACGGCCAGGGCGTGGTCATCGGCAGCCGGGCACTGGCCGAGGACGACCTGGCCGCCGGCCGCCTGGTCCGGCCTTTCGGGATGAGCGTGCCGGTGAACTTCTGCTACTTCGTCGTGACCTCGCCGGCCGGGGCACGATTGCCCAAGGTCGCGGCCTTCAAGGACTGGCTGCTGCGCGAAGCCGCCGGCGAGAGGGATCGGGACCGGACGGCGGGCGCATGAGCCCGCTATGCGGGCAGCCCGGCCCGCATCTCGGCGGCCAGGGCCCGGCCCTGGGAATCCTGCGCCGCCTCCAGTGCCTCGACCACCCGTCGGCGGTCGGCCGCCGGCTTGTTCTGGCTGAGCTTGGCCTTGGCCTCCAGCCGGGCGACCGGGATCTCGAAGGCGACGATGCCGCGCCGCATCCGGGCCAGGTACCTGGGATCCTGGTCTTCCAGGCACCAGGGCCGGGCGGCGCCGGCCTCGTGCTCTTGGACCAGGCGCTGCAGGAGCGCCGCGACCTCGGCCTCCGCCGCGATGATCCGCGGCCGGCCGTAGAGGTGGACCGCGAGGTAGTTCCAGGTCGGCACCGCCGGTCCGGGCCCATACCAGGACGGCGAGACGTAGCCGTGGGCGCCCTGGAAGACGACCAGCGCCTCGCCGCCCGAGGCCGCGAGGGTTTCGAGGTCGTGCCACTGCGGGTTGGCCCGGGCCATGTGGCCGCGCAGCCGGCGCCGCGGCCCCTCCGCGCCTTCGACGGCGGACTCCTCGAGGAGGAAGGGCAGATGGGAAGCCTGCGGCAGACCCTGCGCCGAGACCGTCACCAGAAGGCCGAAGCTGTTTTCGCGGATCAGCGCGCCGGCCGCCGCCGCGTCGTCCAAACGGAAGATCTCCGGAACGTACATGGCTCCCTCCAGGCTGCCCGATCCGAGGTGACTATCAGCAGATCGGCCCTTTTAGAAGAGCCGCTTTTCCAGCCCCTCTAGGGCCAATCGGCTCTTCAGCGAGAACAGGGCATCGAGATCTTGGTCAGCCCCGAGGACGGTGGTGGCAGCCGGGCGGCTCTAGAGCAGCCCGCGTTCAATCGAATGCGGATAAGCTGCTCTAACCCTATGAAATAGATCAAATTATCTGCG
>JAKSBE010000341.1 GCA_022361275.1 Kiloniellales bacterium | reverse complement strand
CCGTCCACTTCCTGCCCTGCATGGCGACTTTAGCCGCCATGGCGATCGCCTGGGAGGCGCTGCTCCACCCGACCATCGGTATCGTCAATCAGGCGCTCGCCTCGCTCGGTATGCCGACGCCCAACTGGCTGCGCGACGAGAACACGGTCTTGCCGGTGCTCGCGGTCATCGGCATCTGGCAGGGGCTGGGCTTCGCAATGGTGCTGTTCCTGGCCGGCCTCAAGGCGATCCCGGCGGACCTCTACGACGCCGCCGAGGTCGACGGGGCCGATGCAATGCTCGACCGGCTGCGTGTGGTGACGCTGCCCATGCTCGGCCCGGTCATGATGTTCGTCGTGATCGTCACGGCGCTCAGGGCCTTCGAGGTCTTCGATACCGTCAAGATCCTGACCCAGGGCGGGCCCGCCAAGGCGAGCGAGGTGCTGCTGCACACGCTCTATGTCGAGAGCTTCGAGTTCCTGCGCACCGGTTATGGGGCGGCGGTGACGGTCGTGTTCCTGTTCATCGTGGTCACGCTGACCCTGCTCCAGGCCCGGGTCCTGGATCGCAGGGTGCACTACACATGAAAACGCCCGGGCGTCGCGCATCTTTCCGACCCGGTGCGGCTCTGCGCCACGCCGCCCTGCTCGCCACCTCGGCCCTCGTGCTCCTGCCCTTCGTCTGGATGGTCAGCCTCTCGCTCAAGTCGCCCGGCGAGATCTTCCAGGCCAGCTTCTCGGTGCTGCCGGACCAGTGGCATGCCCTCGAGAACTACAGCACGGCGCTCACCGCCCAGCCGCTGCCGCGCTTCTTGCTGAACGGCGTGATCGTCTGCGCGGCCATCCTTGGCCTGCAGATCCTGGTCTGCGCACCGGCCGGCTATGCGCTGGCCAAACTGCGCTTCAGAGGCCGCGACCTTCTGTTCGCCCTCGTGCTCGTGGGCCTGCTCATCCCTCATCAGGTCCTGGCGCTGCCCCTGTTCATCCTGGCCTATCGGATCGGCATTCTCGACACCTATGCGGCCCTGATCTTTCCCTTCATCGTCTCGCCTTTCGGCATCTT
>JAKSBE010000600.1 GCA_022361275.1 Kiloniellales bacterium | reverse complement strand
TCCAACTCCAAGCTGCTCAGCGCCTCCGTGGTCTCCTAGGTGTGCCTGTAGAGCGTCTGAAGCTCGCGCAGGATACGGGCCGCCTCGTCGATCCGGCGCCCGGTCGCGAAGGCGTAGGCGCCGAGCCCTCCGGGCGTCTGTACGGTCTGGGAGAACGCCAGCGCCTCGTACAGCCGGTTGGTGACCTCGGGCTGCTCGACCCGCCGCACCCCAGGATCGCGCAAGGCGGGGAGCGGAGAATACGGTCGGATGAGCTCACCAATAGCGCTCCGGCATGACGATCAAGCCTATAATCAAGCAGACTCCGAAGATCAAGCCGGCCCATGTCGTCGAGATGACGATCCACCGCCAGAAGCGCGGCGCCTTGTCGATCGTGATGACGTAGCCGCTTCGGTTGGTCTTCGGCCAGATAAAGCAGGTGCCAGCGATCAATGCCGATTGCCCGGGCAGCGGCTGGACAGGCTCGATGAGTTCCTGCCCCGTTCGGCGGCGATGGATCGGCATATAGATCCACTCGATCAAGATGATGCCAAGGATCATCAGAAGGCCGCTTGCGAAAAACGCTATCATTACTGCCGCGGCAATGAGATCCGAGACGCTCACCAGCCGACCAACGGCTCCATCAAATCGAAGATCTCCTGACCGATGATCGGACCGACTTTCGCTCCCGCGCCGCCGGCTTTAAAGGCCTCGGGGCCGCTGACGGCAACCCTGTGAAGTTACGCTGCTCCCTGCGGAGAGGGCAGCCGAATAAGCTCACCAATAGCGCTCCGGCATGACGATTAAGCCTATAATCAAGCAGACTCCGAAGATCAAGCCGGCCCATGTCGTCGAGATGACGATCCACCGCCAGAAGCGCGGCGCCTTGTCGATCGTGATGACGTAGCCGCTTCGGTTGGTCTTCGGCCAGATCAGGAACAAGCCGGTCAACCCGGCGGCCTGCCCGGGCAAAGGCGGCAGCGGCTCGATCAGCTCCTGTCCGGTCCGGCGCCGATGGATCGGCATCAGAACCAGCTCGATCATGAAGGTGCCGACAATGAAGATCAGGCCACCCACTGCGAACCCGAACGCCGCCAAAGCAACGATGAGGTCTGATACACTCACCGGCCGACCTCCGGCTCTGCTAACTCGTAGATCCACTCACCGAGGAACGGACCGCCTCTGGCTCCTGCGAAGCCGCCCCCGAAGGCCCCGATCCCGCCGGCGATGACTCCACACCAAAGAACGCTTGTACCAACAGAGGGCAAGCCAAGGACAACGCTGCAGGCGACGTAGGTCGCTGCATAGCCGCCCAGCACGCCACCCCCGACACTTCCGGCCAGGCGGCCGGTTTCTCCGGCGATGCGGCGGTTGCGGTCCGGCCGGCTCTCCTGGAGGTGGCGTCGGATCTCGGCCCCCGACCAGACGACGTCCAGGCCGATGCCGAGGTAGCCGAGGCGCCGGACGTCCTGTGCCGCGCGGTTCAGGGCGGCGATGCGCGTGCGCAGCGCCGGCACGCCCTGGGCGCTGGAGCCGGCGGTCCGCCAGCGGTGGACGATGCTCTTGCTCGACAGGCCCAGGCCCCGGCGCATGTGCGTCTCGTTCGCCCCGACCAGCCCGCGCCGCAGCCAGCCGCGCAGGGAGCCGTCCAGCCGCCGC
>JAKSBE010000474.1 GCA_022361275.1 Kiloniellales bacterium | reverse complement strand
TCGCTTGCGAGCGCAGGCTGAGCCGGGCGCCATAGTCCTGCTCGTCGTTCGAGCCGCCGATGTTCGGCGTCTCGACAAAGCCGTCGTCGTAGCGCCCGAAGGCGACCAGACGCGCCATCAAATCGCGGTTGCCGGTCAGCGAACCGTTGATCACGCCGCGCAGCCTGCCGTCCGGATGGCTGCCAACCTCCCCTCCGAGCTCGGCCTCGAAGGTCTCCGTCGGTTTCTTGGTGACGTAGTTGACCGCGCCGCCGATGGTGCCGCGGCCGAAGGCCGTGCCCTGCGGGCCGTAAAGGACCTCGACCCGCTCCAGGTCGAGGAGGTTGGGATCGATGCCGATCGTAGAGCCGCTTGGGTTCAAGAGCACTTCGTCGACATAGAAGCCGACGGCCGGTCCCGTCGTCTGGGTCCCCGTCAAGTCGGAAATGCCACGGACCGTCACGTTGTTGAAGGCCCGGTCGCCGGTATCGGTGACGTTCAGGTTGGCCGAGCGCAGCGCCACGTCTTCCAAGTTTTCGAGGTTGGACCTTTCGATCTCCTCGGACGACAGCACGAAGACGCTGCCCGGCACGTCCTGCAGCAGCTCCTCCGTGCGCCGGGCGGTGACGGTGACAGGGTCGAGCCGCATCGGCCCGCTTTCCTCCTGGACGACGGTCCGTTCCAGCGTGACGGTCTTGTCCGCCGAGACCCGGTAGCCGAGGCCGCTGCCGGCGAGCAGGCGCCGGAGGGCCGCTTCGGGAGTGAAGCGGCCGGTCACGCCCTGGGTCGTCAGGCCCCGAACGTCTTCGGTCCGATAGGCGACTTGAAAACCCGACTGTAGACGGAACTGCAGCAGCGCCGCGGAGAGCGGCTGTGGAGCTATGGCGAAGTCGACTTCGCTCGGGGATTGCGCCAAGGGGCTCGGCGCGGCCGAGGTCGGCGGCGCCTGTGCGCTCCCGGTCGCCGGCAGGCCGCCGAGGGCGGCGAAGAGGACGGCCGCCGGCAGCAGGCCGCGCACGCCGCGACGGCTTCCCGCCGGCAAGGCCGGCCGGCGCGTCCGGTTTCCGTCCTCGCGCCCTCCGACCGCCGCCGATCCGTCTCTGCCGATTGATCGTGTCGTCATTATGCCCACCCCCAAAAAGCCAAGCGGCGCGGATCGCCGGTTCCCGACCACGGCTTGCGGCCGCAGGCGCCGCGAAAGGCACCCGTCTGCGGCGCATCTCACGGCAATGACGAATGGGAGGCCGGGGCTGCTCACCCCTTGCTCAAGTTTTTTGCCGGGGCTCGGTCAGCGCAGGATCAGCAGGTAAGGCGTGAGCTCCGTCACCGAGAGCCCGTGGGTGGCCGCGATGCCGGCGATGGCGGCATCGACGTTCCCGACGTCGAAGGCGCCGCTGACGGCGCGGTAGTCCCCGCCGCCGGCCATCAGGACGATCCGCCCGGGCCGGTAGCGGTCGAGCTCGGCCAGGGCCCTGTCGAGCGGCAGGTCGTCGATCACGATCAGGCCCTGCCGCCAGACGGCCGCCGTCGCCGGGTCGAAGGCTTCGGCCGGACGCGGCGGGCGGCCGCTGCGATAGCCCGTGCGCTGGCCCCGCGCCGCCAGGACCGTCGCGCGCGCGGGGCTGTCCTCGGCCGGCGAGGTCACGCGCACCCGGCCCTCTGTCACGGCGACGCTGGCCGCCGCCCCGCCGCCGCGGACGACGAAGGCGGTCCCGACGGCCTCGACCACGCCGCCGGCCGCGGTCACCCGGAACGGCCGGGCGGGATCGGCCGAGAC
The DNA here is from genome assembly GCA_022361275.1 of Kiloniellales bacterium. Taxonomy (GTDB): domain Bacteria; phylum Pseudomonadota; class Alphaproteobacteria; order Kiloniellales; family JAKSBE01; genus JAKSBE01. The sequence continues at coordinate 27,602 of JAKSBE010000474.1, read as the reverse complement.
CTCGAAGAGCGCCTCGCCCCGCAGCAGCCCGACCCGCCGTTCGGCCTCGCCATAGGCGACGACGACGGCCGTGTCGGTGTTGAGGTGGACGCGGGAGCCGTCCGGCAACGTAACGGTCTCCTGCTCGCCTTCGGCGGTGCGGTGATCGGCCCGCAGCGCGGTGCCCAGCCAGTCGCCGAAGAGGACGAAGGCGGCAAGGCAGGCCGCCAGGCCGCCCGCCGCCAGGAGACGCCGCCCGGTCCGGCGGCGTGCCCGCCGCCCTTCCCCGGCGCCGCCTCTGGCCTCGCCCCAGGTCCGCGGACCGGACGCGGCCGCGAGGCCGCCGAGACGCTGCCAGAACAGGCGCTCCTTCTCGAAGGCCTCCCGATGCGACGGCGACTGCGCCAGCCAGGACTTGAGACGGCGGAGATCCTCCGCCGTCGGATCGCCGGAGGTGAGGTGAACGACCCAGTCGCGCGCGGCCGCGACCGTCTCTTCGTGCTCGCTGTGATCCTGGCCGTGATCGTTCATGGCGCATCCCGGGGCATGACCAATCCGGGGGAAGGCTTCGGGCTCGACCGCCGTGGCCGGGCCGCGACGCCATCCCAGCTTCACTCAATAGACGGGCGAGACGGCTCGCTGGTCACCGGCGACGGGGCAAGACCGCCGAGTCGGGCCGTCAAGTCTCGCGAACCGCCGCGAGATGATCAATCACTCTTCGGAGATGCTTGAAGACCGCGCTCGGCGAGAGGCCGACGAGCGCGGCGATCTCGCGCTGCGACTTCTGCTCGAAGCGGCTGAGATGGAAGATCTTCCGGCTGATCGCGGGCAGCTCGGCCAGCGCGCCTTCCAGGCGCGCCAGTTCCTGGCGGGAGATCAGCGCCTGCTCCGGGGTGGCGACAGGGGCCTCCTCGACCAGGAAGGTCCGGATCTCCTCGAGCAGTTCCGCCCGCCGCGATTCGCGCCGGAGATGGTCGATCGCCAGGTTGGCGGCCATGCGAAAGAGATAGGCGCGGCCGTTGCGAACGGCGATGCCGTCGTCCAGCCTGCTGATCTTGATGTAGAGCTCCTGGACAAGGTCCTGTGCCGTGAACACGGACTTCAGGCGCAGGACGAGGAAGTTGACGAGATCCCGCTCGTTCTCCTTGAAGGTTTCGATCAGGTGCGGGTTGGCCATCGATAACCGGTTGGGGGGCGTCCTGCGGTTGATGGGGCGGACGCTATCGCTATTGCGAATGAGTCGCAATACACCTTTGCCGTGTGCGCGCCTTCGCGATGCTACCGCAGGCCGCTCGCGGCGCGGTCGGGCCGCAGGCCAGTAGGCCCGGTGTCCTCGGCCATCCCGGCCCTCGATTTCTCTCCAGAGCGGACGGGGGTGTGGGCGACGCCCTCCGCACCCTCGACTTTCGCCGTCCTGCGCCGGCGCCCTCGACCGGTTCCGGAGCCTCGCCTGGACGCTCTCGCTGAAGGCATAGGAGACACCGACGTCGAAGCGCAGGAACACGAGGTGGCGCAGGAGCGCGAGGACGCAGAGCAGGTTCGCAAGCAGCGCCGCGACACCGGCCAAGCTTGCGAGGCGGTCGACGCCGTCGCCCGTTCTCAGTTCTCAGGGATCACCCGGCGGATCGCCCAGCTTCAGACCTCGAGCCGGGCCTCGAAGCTCGGCCTCGAAGGCATGAGCCTGCAACCCGCCGAGGGAAAGATCTCCGATTGCAAGGTGATCCGGGCAGAAATCCGTCAGGTCCGGCAGACGCCGGACCTGACGACGTCTCCATCAGCCTTTCTTGAAGCGTGCCGCCTCCGCCGAGCCTCCGGTGGCATCGCCGGCGCTGTAGGAGTGGGCGCCGGTCCCGGCCAACCTGCCTCCGTCGACGATCAGATATTCCTCCCGGATCGGTTCACCCGCGAACCAGCACTCCAGGATCTCACGGCACCCGGCCGCATAGCGCGTCTGGGCCGAGAGCGAGGTGCCCGAGGTATGCGGCGTCATGCCATGATACGGCATGCTGCGCCATGGATGATCCTGGGGCGGTGGCTGCGGGAACCAGACGTCGCCCGCATAGCCGGCAAGCTGCCCGCTTTCGAGAGCCGCCGCGACATCTTCACGGTTCGCGATCTTGCCGCGCGCGGTATTGATGAGGTAGGCGCCGCGCTTCATCGTGGAGATCAGATCGGCATTGAAGAGGTTCTCCGTCTCCGGATGCAGCGGCGCGTTGATCGTGACGACGTCGCAATGCGGGACCATGTCGGCAGCGGTTTCGTGGAAGGTCAGGCCCAATTCCTTCTCCACTTCCTCCGGCAGTCGGTGACGATCGGTGTAGTGGAGATGGACGTCGAAAGGCTTCAGGCGTTTCAGGACCGCGAGTCCGATGCGCCCGGCCGCGACGCTCCCCACATGCATCCCTTCCAGATCGTAGGAACGGGTGACGCAGTCGGCGATGTTCCAGCCGCCTTTCACAACCCATTGGTACGAGGGAATATAGTTGCGGACCAGGCCGAGGATCATCATCACCACATGCTCGGAGACGCTGATCGAATTGCAATAGGTGACCTCGGCCACCGTGATGCCGCGCTCGATCGACGCCTGCAGATCGACATGGTCCGAGCCGATGCCGGCGGTCAGCGCCAGCTTGAGCTTCGGTGCCTTGGCGATCCGCTCCGCCGTCAGATAGGCGGGCCAGAAGGGCTGCGAGATGACCACGTCGGCATCGGGGAGCTCCCGCTCGAAAACGGAGTCCGGACCGTCCTTGTCCGAGGTGACGACCAGCGCGTGCCCGTTCGCTTCGAGGTATCTGCGCAGCCCCAACTCGCCGGACACCGATCCAAGCAGGGTACCGGCCTGAAAGTCGATCGCCTTGGGCGTTGGAAGCGTCTGACCGTCGGGATAATGCGTCAGCTTGGGCAAGTCATCCCTTGCATAGGATTCGGGATAGCCCTCGACGGGATCATCGTAGAGAACACAGACAACCTTCGCCATTTTGTTTCCTCCGCCCATTTGTGTGCTCCGAACCTCCGACCGTTCTGCATGGCAGACCGGGCTCCAAAAAAGGGATCGGTTTTCTCTGACAAGCCTCAACGAGGCCCATCCATCCGCTTTAAAGAAGCTGTCATCGAGGTTCGGCGGCTTCAAATGAAAGGTTTCGACCAATCGATAGGGCAAATCTATCGAGGTCCCATCGCCTCCCTGAAACGGCCTTCGAAGTCCACGCTCCCGAGAGCCGCGACCAAGGCCGTCACCATGGGCGACTGGGGCGAGCGCGCACTGAGCACGAGGCCGATCGTATGGCTTTCGCTCGGCTCGATAAGCTCGACCGAAACCAGTCCGCTGTCCGGACCGAATATGTAGGAAAAGGTGTGCGGCATGATCCCGCACCACTTTCCACTCCGCAGATGCGCGCAGATGCTGAGAAACGAGTTGCTGACGATCGGCGGCGAAATCGTCAGCCCGACCGATTCCGCTATGCTGTTGAGGATGCGTCGGTTCTGCATGTCTTCGCTGAGCAGGCAGAGCGGTTCCTTCACGGCTTGCGCCCAGGTCACCGCGCCGTGACCGGCCAGGGCATGATCCGACCGGCAAACGAAAGCATAGCGCTCCCGATAGAGAGGAATACGGCGGACCTTCTCCAGGGGCTCGTTGTCGAGATAGGTCAGACCGCCTTCAATCTCGAAGTCGTCCAGCCCGCGCTGGATAGCGCGTGACGTCATGGATCTTATGTCGACAAGAACGTCGGGATGGCCTTCGCAGAATCGCTCGGTGAGGAACGAGACCGAAGGCATCGCCGCAGGTATGACGCCCAGTCTGAGGCTTCCGGTCAGGCCTTTCCGGGAGCCGTGCAGATCGTCTTTCAGACTGTCGTAGTCCAGAAGGATCTGCCGTCCCCATGCCAGGGCTTTTTCCCCTTCGGGCGTCAATCCCAGAAAACGATGTCCCCGGACGATCAGCGTGGCGCCGAGGTCTTCCTCGAGCTTGCGTATGGCGGCAGACAAAGTGGGCTGTGTGACGTTGCAGGCATCGGCAGCCTTCTTGAAGTGCTTCTCCTGGGCAAGAGTGACGAAGAAGGACAGATGCCGGATCAACATGCCGGCCGCCTCTCACGCCTGGGGCACCGCCGGCAAGAAGGCAGAGGAAGACCGTGATCGAGCCGGCATCGATTTGCGGTCGGGCCTTGCACCCGCGCTCTGCCGAGGTCGATCACCGGCTCCGTCCTTGGCGCCGGCACCTTTTCGAGAGGCGTCGTGTTGTCACGCCCAAAAAAAGCTCCGCCAATTGAGCATATCGGCCAATTGAGCATATCGGAACGCAAACGAGATTTCCTCCGGGCTTTGATCCGGGGACGGCGGGGACGTCCGACGACACCGAAAAGCCCCTCGCCATCCGCTCTCGAAACGCCACGGACGCGCCGCGGGCCCCGGCGGTCGAATTGCGGGTCAGCCGTTGATTTTATCTGGCCGCTGCGGCGTGGCGCAGAGGTCGGTGACGAGCGCCTGGGGTCGCTGAGCGCTGCGCCTTTTCCTGAACGCGGGGACTTTCGCCATCAAGACCGGCACCGCGAACAGGAGTGCCTCGATGACCACGATCAGGGGCGCGGTAGCGGTGTCGAGGTGGTAGCTGACGAGAACCCCGGTGACGCAGGAGAAAAGCGAAGCGCAGACGGCGACCATCAGCATGCCGTCGAACGTGCGGGCAAGCAGGAGACCGATCGCCCCCGGCGCGACCAGCATGGCGACGACCAGGATGATGCCGACCGCTTTCAGAGCGGCGACGATGGTCAGTGCCAGAAGAATCAGAAAGCCGAAATGGAGCAGCCGGACCGGCAGGCCGACGACGCTTGCGTGCACCGGGTCGAAGCAGTGCAGCGACAGGTCGCGCCGCTTCGCCAGCATGATGACGGTACAGACCACGGCGATTACACCGGCTTCGGCCATGTCGCGCGGCGTGATACCCAGAACGTTGCCGAAGAGCACGTGGAGCAGGTGCAGCTCGGTCTCGATCTTCGTGAAGACCACCAGACCGAAGGCGAACATGCCGGAGAACACGATACCCATGACGGCATCTTCCTTGACCCGGCTGTTCTGCTTCAAGAAACCCACCGCGACGGCGCAGAACAGTCCGCTGAAAAACGCTCCGATGGCCAGGGGAATAGACAGCAGGTAGGCGAACGCCAGGCCGGGCAGAATCGCGTGGGAGACGGCGTCGCCCATCAGCGACCAGCCCTTCAGCACCAGAAAGCAGGAGAAGACGGAACAGACGACGCTGACGAGCACCGACATCAGGAGGGCCCGTTGCATGAAGTCGTGCGCCAGAGGCTCGGTCACGAAAGAGAACAGAGTTTCCATCTATCCGGCGGTTTTCCCGGCGGCTTTCCTGGCGTAGATCGCGATCCTGGAGCGGAGCAGCCCGTACTTGGGCGCCAGCAGAAATGCGATCAGAAACAGCAGGGTCTGCAGGGACACGATCAGGCCGCCGGGGGACGTGTCGAGGAAATAGCTCGCGTAGGCCCCGACTCCGCCGGTTCCGGCGCCGAGCAGAACCGAGAGCAGGATCAGCTTTCCGAAGCGGTCCGTCAGCAGATAGGCCGTGGCGCCCGGGGTCACCACCATTCCGATCACCAGGCAGGCGCCGACGGTCTGCAAGGCCGCGACGGCGGCGGCGCTGAGCAGGGTAAAGAACAGAACCTTGAGCGCGACGGCCGGAAGACCGATGCTCCGGGCATGGGCCTCGTCGAAGAAGAGAACCATGAAATCCTTCCATTTCATGCCCAGCACCACGAGGCAGACGCAGGAGATGAGGACGACCTGCCGGATGTCTTCGTCGGAGATCGCAAGGATGTTGCCCAGGACGATGGTCTTGATGTTCACCGCGGTCGGGTTGATCGAGACCATCAGCAGGCCGAGGGCGAAGAAGGCCGTGTAGACCAGCCCGATAATCGCGTCCTCGCGCAGCTTGGTCACCGCCTTCACGATCGCCATGCTCAAGGCTGCCAGCATTCCGGCGAAGAAGGCGCCGAGCGCGTAGGGCAAGGCCAGAAGGTAGGCCAGCGCCACCCCCGGAACGATCGAATGGGCCAGCGCATCGCCCATCAGCGACCAGCCTTTCAGCATCAGATAGGACGAAAGGAACGCGCAAACCCCGCCGACGAAGGCGCAGACCCAGATCGCGTTTGCCATGTAGGTGTAGGAAAAGGGCTCCAGAAGAACGTCGATCATGGCGCCTCGTCGTCGTGCGCGACGATCTTCTGGTCGCCTTCCTCGCCGTAGAGGACAAGTGGACGTTCATCGTCGGTGAGAACCGTGACGCCCCGCTTGTCGCGATCCTGGTGCAGTTCCGGACCGCCGAGGTGCAGGTTTCGCAGCATGCCGCCGAAGGTGAGCAGGAGGTTCTGTTGGGTGAAGGTGGTCGCAATCGGTCCGAATGCCAGGACGGAGCGGTCGATCAGGATGACTTCGTCACAGAAGTTCGGCACGCTGCCGAGATTGTGGGTGGACACGAGAATGAGCTGGCCGTCTTCGGCCAGCTCGCGGAGCAGCAGGATCAGCGACTCCTCCGTCTTGATATCGACACCGGCGAAGGGTTCGTCGAACAGGAGAATGCGCCCCTTCTGGGCGAGGGCGCGCGCGACGAAGACGCGCTTCTTCTGGCCGCCGCTGAGCTCGCCGATCTGGCATTTTGCGTAGTCGGTCATCTCGACCCGCTGCAAAGCCTCGTAGACGGCCTTCTTGTCGCGCGCGGAGGGAATCCGCAGAAATCCCATGCGTCCGTAGCGCCCCATCATCACGACATCGTTGACGCAAACCGGAAAGTTCCAGTCGACGTCCTCGGTCTGGGGGACGTAGGAGACGAGATTCCTGCGCAGGGCGTCGCGCACCGGGTGACCGGCGATCGATACCTGGCCGGTCGTCGGCGCGACGAACCCCATGATGCTCTTGAACAGGGTGGACTTGCCCGCGCCATTGGCACCGACAAGTCCGTAAATCATGCCTTGGGTCAAGGTAAGGCTGACGTTGTCGAGAGCGGCCTGGCCACTGGGATAGGTCACGCTGAGATTGGTCAGTTCGACCGTGCAGTCCGTCATGCCGCTACTGCCCCAGCGCGTGCCGGAAACCGTCGGCAATCGTCTGCGTCGTCACTCTCATCAGGTCCAGATAGGTCGGCACCGGTCCGCCGTCGTCGCTCAGCGAGTCGACATAGAGCACCCCCCCGTAGCGGGCCCCGGTCTCGGATGCGATCCGCCGGGCTCCCCGATCGGAAACCGTGCTCTCGCTGAACACCACAGGGATCTTGTGCTGGCGGACGAGGTCCACGACGCGCCGCACCTGCTGAGGCGTGCCCTGCTGGTCGGCATTGATCGGCCAGATAAAGGCTTCCTTCAGGCCCAAGTCCCTTGCAAGGTAGCTGAAGGCGCCCTCGCTGGTAACGAGGAAGCGCTGCGGTTCGGGCAGTTCGGCAAGTACCTCCACGAGGCTGCTTCCGACGGCACGCACGCGTTCGGCATAGGCCTCCGCGTTCTTCGCATACTGCGCCGCATTGGGCGGGTCGAGGTCGCTCAGGGCCTTGCGTATGTTCTCGATGTAAATGAGGGCGTTGTCCGTCGACATCCAGGCATGCGGGTTGGGCTTGCCGGCGTAGGGACCTTCATGGATCGAGATCGGCACGACCCCCGCCGACACGGTGACGCGGGGCACGTCGCCGACGTCGAGGAGAAAACGTTCGAACCAGCGCTCGAGGTTCAGTCCGTTCGCGAGGATCAGGTCGGCACCTTGCGTCCGTACGATATCGCGCGGGGTCGGCTGATAGTCGTGGATTTCTGCGCCGGGTCTGGTGATCGATTCGACGACCGCGCCCTCCCCGGCCACGTTGCGGGCGATATCCGCGATGATGGTGAAGGTCGTCACGACCTTGATCTTCTCGGCGGCCGCCACGGCGTTCGAAGCAAGGGCGAGCGCGGCAAACAAGGCCAGGGCCGCCAAGCTGCGCAGCGGGAAGAGACAGGTTCGCTCTAGTCGACCTGAAAAAGCCATTTCCACCTCGGTTTTTGTTGTGAAGACTGGAGTCACGGGCGTCAAGGCGGGAACCAAATCGTACGGCCCCTATTCGACGTTTACGGTTATGCGGACGGAACGACCGTGTGGCGCAATCGGCCATTTCACAGACATTACCGAGCGACCATAGAGCAAGACGGCCCCGGCTGCGACTCCCTCTTAGTCTCATTCAAAATCTATGGTTCGGCCTCTGCGGGGCCTGTATGCCTGTTGCGGCGCCCGGATGCGACGACGCGGGGCGCGCTCCCCTGGGCTGCCGCGGACCGCCCGCGCAATCCTTGATACGTCCGCCCCGGACGTCGGGCACGCGGAGCCGCCCCTCCTCGTCGCTGACCGGACAAAGACCGTCGGCCGCCGAGGCACCCCTCCGCGACAGGCGCTCGCGGCGCAGAGAACGTTAGCGGTTCATCGAGCGGCCAGCGCTGAGCTGCCCCCTCCCCGACAAAACATCACTCCGAAGAGTTGCGATCTCAATTCCGCGTCGCTGCCGAACCGATCAAAGCTCGCTGGCCGTTACCTCGGCAGCGATTCCGACCGCCTCTTCCATCGGGAAGCACAATTCGATCTTGACGCCGTTCGGGTCGACCAGAAACAACTGGAACAGCCCTTGGTCCGACACTTGGCGCCGAGTGAACGCGACGTTGCGAGCCTCGAGATGCGCGATCATGTCGGCGAGGCCGGTGGCGTGGAACGCGACATGATCCACCACCCCGCTGCCGTAGGTCGCCTCGGACTCCTGGCCAAGATAGACCTTCCGGTTCTCGCTGACGTCGCGGCCGCCGGGCGTCAGGTGGACGACGTCTTGATCGCCGAGATAGAGCCAGTAGACCGGAAACTTGAAATCCGGATTTGGCCCGACCTCGAGGCCCAGCACAGTCACGTACCAGTCCTTCGTGGCTTCGATATCTTCGGCCTGGACCAGGAAATGCTGCAGACGACGCAGTGGCATTGTCTTAGCTCCTCATGGAAATCGGGCCCGGCATGCGCCGGCCGCTCCGCCCTCCGCGTCAACCGCGGGCTGCTCTAACTGTATAAAATAGATCAAAATTATCTGCGCCTCATTGAGTCCGATCAAGCGCAGTTCGACCTAGTCGTCCGGCGACGCCAGCACCTCGGCGATATCGACGGCCCTCCCTTCCCGCGCCGACTTGACCCCGGCGCGGATGACGGCGAGCGCCTCCGTGGCGCGCTGCCCCTCGACCGCCGGCGTCGCTTGGCCGCGGACGCAGGCCGCGAACTCCTCGAGCTCCTCGACGAGCGTATCGCCTTTCTCGCAGGCGATCGGCACGGCTTTGCCCTCGCCGCGTCTCAGGCACCGCAGCCCTTGAAACAGATCGTAGTAGGCGCTGGCCTCCTTGCCGTAGACATTCATCATGTAGTACTCCGACGCCGAGGCATAGCTCGCCGTCAGGTTCGAGATCGCGCCGCTCTCGTGTTCCAGGAGCAGGTTGGCGATGTCGGGGTTGTCGCCCGGCAGAACCAGTTGCGCCGACATCGCCGAGACCCGTTTGACCGGGCCCATGAGCATCTCCAGCACGTCCGTATAGTGGATGCCGATCTGCAGCATGACGCCGCCAGGCATGCCCGAGGCCTTGTAGCGCCAGGAATCGAGATCGATCTGGCCCAAGCGGTCGCGGCTGATGTTGGCCTCGGCCTGAACCAGCTTGCCGAAACGGCCTTCTTCGATCTCCGTCCTGATCCACTTGAACTGGCCCTCACGCCGTCGCTGATAGCCGACCGAAAGCACGACGCCCGCATCCGCGCAGGCCCGGGTGATCGCTTTGCCGTCCGCCACGGTGTTGGCGATCGGTTTGTCGAGAAAGATATGCTTGCCGGCCGCGGCCGCCGCTCGGACCGTCTCGAGATGCACGTCGTTCGGCGTCGTGTTGATGATCGCCTCTATGGAAGGGTCTTCCAGGATGTTCTCGAAGCTGGCGGCGGGTTCACAGCGGTACTTCTCCGCGAAGGCCCTGCGCTTGTTCGGGTCGCGGGTGTAGCAGGCGACGATCTCGATCTCCGACGTGCGGCCGACCGCGTCGGCGAGCACGTCCGACCACCACCCCAGCCCGAGGGACGCCACGCGCACAGGGACTTGGGTCATCTCGCTCCTCCTTGTCGTTCTCGACGATAGAATTCGGTCTTGTATCGATGCGACGACGGCGACCGCCTTCGACGCCGCGGGCTACGCTCCAAGAACCTCATGCTGTGCAGAGGTCCGTCGGGACCGTCGGCGACTCTGTCTGTCTTGCCTCACCCTTCGATGGCTGCACCGACGGCGGCAACAGCCGCTTCGGCGATACGCTGATCCTGCTCCCAGTCTCCGCCGCTGACCCCGATACCGCCGACGCACTCGCCGCCGACGATAATCGGGAAGCCTCCTTTGAGCGCCGTCCAGCGGTCAACGCCGGCCGCCAGCGGCAGGCCGATCGCCTCCAGGGTATTCAGCTCCTGCCCCTGCGCCCCTTTCGTGGTCGTCGGCCGCCGGTTGGAGGCCGCGCAGACCGCTTTGGTGAGAGAGGAATGGACCGTATGAAATCGCCCGCCGTCCATGCGCTCCAGGAGAATCACGTGGCCGCCCGCGTCGACGATCGCAACGGTGGCGGCGATGCCCAATTCCTGGGCCGATCCGACCGCCGCGGCCATCATTTCCTTGGCGCCTTCCGTCGTCAGACGCTTGGACTCGGCAAACAACATCGTTCTCCTCTCGCTCGTTTCGCAGTCGGCGCCGCGGCGCCCATAGCAGACTCGGATGGTGCAAGCCAAAGTAGTTGGAAACGAAGACGGCCGCCAGACGCTTTCCGCACCACCGGCCCGAATCCCATGGGCAGCGCTCTCCCGGGCAGGCTCCTGCGGACACCGGATCAACCTTGCGTTAACCAAGGAACGTCACAGAGACGACTCAGGCTCCTGCCTGCACGCCAGACTAGAATCGACAATGCTGGCAGGGCGTGATGTATTTCACCGACGCAGAGAGCTTTTTGTCCCATATACGCGACTTGCGAGCGCCCTAAATCCGAGCATAGGCCAAATAGCGTGCTAGCATGGCGCGTCGGCAAGGAAGCCGGGAAGCAACGATTGGGAGTCGATGACGCCATGACGCAACAAATGAGCCGCAGAACCGTCCTGATCGTGGGCGCCTCCGCACTCCTCGGCCTCGCCGCGCCGGCCGCGGGGCAGGACGCCTATCCGAGCAAGACGATCGAGTTGATCATTCCCTTCGCGGCCGGCGGCGGCGCCGACATCGAAGGACGCCTGCTCGCGAAGGAGATGTCTAAGATTCTCGGCGCCGACATCGTCCCCATCAACAAGCCGGGCGGCGGCGGTGCGGTGACCTACGCGCACGTCAAGAACGCGAAGCCGGACGGATACACCCTTGCCTGGAACTCGACCTCCATTCTCACGTCGACCAATCTGGGCAACGTGCCGTTCAAGCAGGACGCACTCGACCACATCGGCCGTGTCGAATGGCAACCCATGCCCTTCGCGGTGAAGGCCGATGCCAAGTGGAAGACCTTCGAGGAGTTCGTGGCCGACTGCAAGGCCAGCCCCAGCACCTACAAAGTCGCCAATTCCGGCGCGGGCAGCGCGACCCACGTGGCCGCCCTCGCGTTGATGGAGGCGGCGCGATGCAAGGTGGTGCATCTGCCGGTGGGCGTGAAGCGCCGCAACGCAAGCGTTCTGAGCGGAGAGGCCGACGCCATGGTGGCCCCCTTGACCGGTGCCATTAACCTCGCCAGAGGAGGGAAACTGCGCCTGCTCGCGATCCCCAGCGCGCAACGCAACCCCGTGGTGCCCGACGTGCCCACCGCCCAGGAACTGGGCTTTGACGCATCGCTCGACCTCTTTCGAGGATTGTCCGTGCCCAAGGGGACGCCGCCGAGGATCAAGGCCAAGCTGGCCTACGCCATGACCGTGGCGGCGAAGTCGGAGGCCTTTCAAGAGCTGGCCGGCAAGAGCGGCTTCACCGTCGACCCGCTGCCGGTCGGGGACTTTGAGCGCTTGCTGGAGGTCGAAGACGCCAAAGTCAAACGCATCATGCAGTCGGCTGGCCTCTATCAGTCGAAAGCAGCCAACTAGCGCGAGCGGGCGCGACCCGATGTCGCCGATCCAAGGTTGACAGAAAGGCCATGTCGACGCCGTGGAGAAACGTCGCCGGGGCAGCCGTGTTGCTGCCCGTGAGCGTCGGCTACCTCATGCTCGCCCTTGATCTCCCGGACCGCCCGATGATCGGCGCGCCGGGCCCGGGCTTCTTTCCAATCCTGATCGGCACCTGCCTGCTGGTCCTGTCGGTGGTCCTGCTCGTCCAGGGGATCACTGCTCTGCGTGCGGGCGACGCGCGCGAGGCAAGCGGCGGCTGGGCTCCTTCACGGCAAGCCTTTGCGGTTCTCGGCTGCTTCGCCGTCTATCTCCTCCTCCTGCCGACCGTGGGCTTCGTTCTCGCCAGCATCCCTTTCTTCGCGGTTCTGATGCACCTCTATGGCGCGCGCCGCGGTTTGGTCGTGGCGGTCGGCGCGTTCGCCGCGCCCGTCGTGCTTTTCGTCATCTTCCGCTACGGCTTCCGGATCGTCCCGCCCCGCGGGCTTGTCGATTTCTGATTCGATGCCTGCAGACATCGCGAACGGCTTTCTGCAATCGGTTGCGCCCTCGAGCCTTACGGCGACGGTCATCGGCGCCTTCCTCGGCCTGGTCGTCGGCATGATCCCCGGCCTGACGATCAGCATGGGCATCATCATCGTGCTGCCCCTGACCTTCGTCTTGGAGCCCAACGTCTCGATTGCGCTTCTGCTCGGGCTCTACGTGGCCGGCATGACCGGCGGCAGCTTCTCGGCGATCCTTCTCAACATCCCCGGGACGCCGTCGGCGGCGGCGACCGCGATCGACGGGTATCAACTGGCCCGCAGCGGTGAGCCCGGCCGTGCACTTGGGCTTGCGATTGCGTCCAGTTTCGCCGGAGGCATCGTCAGCTTCCTCTGCCTCTATTTCGTCGCGCCGAGCCTCGCCGAGATCGCGCTGTCCTTCACCGCGGCGGATCTTTTCAGTCTGGTCTTCTTCGGGCTTACGCTCATCTGCAGTTTCGCATCCAGATCACTGATCAAGGGGCTCTTGGCGGCGGCCGTCGGCCTTGCCATCGCCACGGTCGGCCAGGATCTCGTGATGGGCACGCAGCGCTTCACCTTCGGCGAGCCGGCCTTGCTGCCCGGAATCCACTTCCTGACGGCGCTGATCGGCCTCTTCGCCATTCCCCAGCTGGTCGAGAACCTGAGGACCGATCGTCCCGGCACGGCGCGCCTCCACGCCGCAGCCGCCATGAGGTCTTTGCTGCCGAGGCTGAGCGACCTGATCACGATCCGGGTTCCGATGCTGATCGGATCCTTGACCGGGGCGTTTCTGGGAGTCCTGCCCGGGGCCGGCGGTCCGATCGCCGCTTTCCTGAGCTACGACTATGCCAAGAAGCTCAGCCGCACCCCCGAGCGCTTCGGCAAGGGCGCGGTCGCCGGTGTCTCCGCCCCCGAGGCCGCCAACAACGCCGTCGCCGGAGGGGCGCTTGTCCCCATGATGACACTCGGGATTCCCGGCGACCCCGTCACCGCCATCCTGATCGGCGCGCTGCTGGTGCATGGCCTCGCGCCAGGGCCGCTCTTGTTCCTGGAGAACGGCGCCTTCGCCTACAGCGTCATCTTCTCGTTCCTCTGGGCAAACGTGTTCAACCTGTTGATCGCGTTTTTCGCCATTCGTCTCCTGGTCCGGCTGCTCCATGCGCCGAAGTTCCTGCTGATGCCGATGATCGGCCTGTTGTGCGTGATCGGCAGCTATGCGCTGCGCAACTCGCTCTTCGACGTCTACGTGATGTTCGCCTTCGGCCTGATCGGCCTGGCCATGCGCTGGCTCGGCATGCCGGTGATCCCGCTGCTGCTTGCGCTCGTTCTCGGCCCGCAGTTCGAGGAACACCTGCGGATCGCGCTGACCGGCAGCCAGGGCGACATCGGCGTTTTCTTCACCGCGCCCTTCAGCGTTTTCTTCCTTTGCCTTTCAGCCGTGTCCCTTGGCTGGTCTCTTTGGGCGGCACGAAAGCATGCCGCCTCGGCACGAGAGGCGACGGGTCGCCCCGCCGAGTAGCGGAAATCCCGGCGGCCGAAGCTGGTCGGGGACGGCGCCGCTCGGACCTGAAGGCTGCGCAGGGCGATCAAGCGCAAGGAGGACGCGGGAGAGGGTCCCCGCGATCCGCCGTTACGGCCCGAAGCGCGGGCCATTGAAGCCGGACACGACGGCACGAGGCCGAAGCGGCCTCATGTCTGAAGTGTGTCTTACCGTTGAAGTAGAGCGCGGGATGATTTGAAGCCAGTCGCTTCTCAATCATCCCGCTCTAGCTATTGCGCGCCGGGGCCGCCTTCTTGGATGCGCCACCGGATAAACTCGTTGAAGAGCGCGTTCACTTCGGCATCGTTCGGTTCGCGCCGCTGTTGCGACTCGAGGAACGCACGCAGCTGTTCTCTGACCTCGATCTCCTGTTGCGACAAGGCCGAGGTCGAACGCGAGCCGGCGGCGGCGACCGGCGCCGGTCTGTTCTTGTCGAGCCAATCCTGCGCCGCGCCAAAACGCGTCCATCCAGGGATTGTCGCTGCCAGATTGATGTCTTTCCATTTCGGATGGAAACCCTTCTGCTGCAGCTCTCCGAAGCGCGAGAACAGTGCGTCAACGAAGCGCGCGACCTTGCGATAGCGGGGATTGTCCGAGGGCCAATTGTAGACGGCGAGGACGTTGCGCGCGGCGATCGTCCGGACCGTCTGGCCCTGCGGAACGAGCTCCGGATAGTCGTCGGACGTGAATTTCGACGGAACGTAGAGGTCGCCCAGTTCAGCGACATAGGGGATCTCCAGCAGGTGAAGCTGGCCTTCCGACTTGACGCGGGCCACCGGTCGTGCGGGCACGCCCAACACGTTGATGTGTGCGTGAATCTCACCGGCCTTCATTTGCGCGATCGCCCGCCGCGTGTCCAAGTGGACAAGCCTTGCCGGGATCTTCAAGCGCTCGAACAACAGAGTGCCGACGACGGAGGAGCCCGTCCCCTTGGCATTGATGCTGATGGTCTTGCCCGCGAGGTCGCGCAGGCTGCGAATCTCCCGCCGCGCGACGATGTGAACCTCTTCCGGCGGCATGACCGCGATGTAGCGGATGTTGCGCTGAACCGAGGCGAACTTGCCCGCGTACCTGGGGTCCCGTCTGAGGTACTCCAGCGTGTCCGCCTGGACGAAGGCCGCATCGACGCCTTTGAGGTACATGATGTCCCAGAGATTCTGAACCTTACCGCGGGCGCCCATCAGGATGACGCGCATGTCTTCGAAGTGCTCCCCGGAATCGAGCAGTGTCGACAGGTCCAGAGTCATCTGCATGAATGGGCTGCCGAGATTGCGTGTCGTCATGATGGCGACGGTCCCGGCGTTCGCTTTCGCGGCGTTTTGCCCGGTCAGCAGCTGATTGCCGACCCGGTCAGCCGCCCCGGTCTGCGCGAAGCTCGCGCCGCACCACGACATCAGTAGACCGACGCTCATGAAAAACAGGGATCTTCTCAGCATGGCTCCATTGTCTCCCAGACGCGAACACACACAGCCAACGGTAGAGAAACCAGAGGCTACAGGAGTGATACACCTTTGAAAGTGATCCGTTTCACGGAACTCGGGCGCCCTTGCCCTTTCCGCAAATCACCGTCACATCAGAGATATAGCAGCATATTCATTGGATGGGAATCTGCCCTTCTCCAACTTAAATTCTCCCTAATGCTCTCTGTTTTCCCTTGCACAATATGACCTAATCGCACCCAGCCTCACAACACCCCCGGCGTAATGATTAAGGCATATTCTTTATAAGAGTCTGACTTTAAGCCAAACCCAGAGGATCAGGGCCTCATAATCCGCACCAAGCGCCTTGGAATCTAGAAATCCATCGCCGCCCAAAGCGGCAGGTCATTCTTGAACCTGGGCGACCAACAGATATCCGGTGCTTGCAAAGAGAAGTCTAGGAACCCGGCTCTCAAAGCTATACAAAGCGCCAAGTATTGACCTTTCTGTACCATAAAACTTGCCGGGTTCAGTAAAGAAACCCAGACTCGCATAGGTTGAAATCTTGAAGACCGGAGGTCGTTGCCGCATGGCCGGCCCTGCTCATAGGTTCACTGCCGGAACGGGCGCAAGGCTGGATCGGATCTGAGCAAGCTCGTACTCGACATCGAACGACGCACACGACGGATCGAATGCACGAGCGAGCGGACGACGGGCTGCCCGCCGATCGCTCGGCGCCTAGTTCGCACCGCCCTGGCCGGCCTGTCGCAGCCACAGCATCAGGGAGTCCAGATGCTGACGGGCGCGCGGATCGCCCTCCTCTTCCCCGCGTCTGTACCAATCCACCGCGGCGTCCGGATCAGGCTTCACTCCGAGGGCCGCGATCTCCTGTAAGAAGAGCGGGTCGTAGGTTCGGGCCATCGCGGTCGCCGCCTCCGCGCTGCCGCTATCGTAAGCCGTTTCGTAAAAGTCGCGCGCGACGGCGATATCTCCTCGCGACATCGCCGCATCGGCCAGCCCAAGCAGATGTGCGAGCTCGCTCGGACTCGCCGTCAGCCGCGGCGCCTCTTCCGGGGGCAGCACCATGGCGTCCGGCGGCGGGGGAATGACCTGCTGCGGCGTCACAACGGCAATCTCCGCTCTTGCCGTGCTCTCTTGATTGGCCGACGAAGTTTCGGCCAGCGCCTCAATCGGGGCCTCGAGCGAGCCTGTTCCGCTCGAAATGGATTTCGGCCGCACGGATGCACTTTGCCGATCCGAAGGCGGCGAAGCTGTCGATTGGCCAGACTGGGATCGGTCAGACTGAGATCGGTCAGACTGGGGCAGTACCAAGGCTTCGCCGCTCGCACGGAACTCGCTGTCGGTCTGGCTGGAAGGGCCCGGGCCTCCGACGAAAACGAAATATCCCACGACACCGAGGGCGACGGTCAGACCGGAGATGGCGAGCCACCCGACCAGGGGGGAGCGATCGAAGGCCTTGCTGTCGGGCGGATGGACTCTCGGCTGTTCGAAGTATCGGCGGGCGGGAAAGTCTTCCCGCCTGTCATAGCCGGAAAGTCTGGGCTCTTGGTCTTGGCGGTTAGGCGTCATCCATCCTCTCCCCGTCGTCCGGGTTGTCAGTCGGATATCCTTGTCGCCTACCTGGCCTGGGGCTGGCGCTGTCGATGCGCCCTTGTCGCCGCCTTCGATGCCGCGCCTTTTGCGGCGCAGCGTTGTTCCAATCCCAATTCGATGCCGCCACCGTACCCCCTCCTCGATCGGCAGACCGCGTCCTCGTCCCGCACCCCTGCACGCGGAGGGCTGTCATCGCATTCTGGCCTTACGACCTTTTCTCAATGCCCGTTCTCAATGCCCAACCCGCCAAGTCGCGCAACGAGGGCGGACGGGCATTGAGAACGGGCATCAAATCCAGGAGCGCTGCCTCCGAGTGGTCACGGTTCCGTTCTCTTCCTCCCGTACCCGAAAATCCCAAAAATCAACTATGCCGTGAAAGACTTAGACGTGCTTGGCGCGGACAAGGCTCATCCCTCGGGACACCACCGCCTCATCGCCGAAGCTAGTGATAGCATAAGGCGTCTAGAATGCAACCCAATGGACTGTTGTTCGCAAGAGAAACGCCCAAACCCACCAGGATGCAGAAAAAGACTATTGCTCGGAATGGTCGTCGTCAAGTGATTCGATGGCATCAGCGCCTCGCGAAAAGTTAACACAAATTCAGAATTTTGTATCGCAGACATCGCGCGCCGGCCTTCAAGGCCGATCTTACTCTAAAGAAAAATAGATAATGAAATATTCAACCAAAAGATTGAATCGATGACTTTCGATGCCATGGGCATGCCGAGGCGGGCTGGAAGGAGCCTATCTGCGCCGGGTCCCGGCGCAGGAAAGCGGCACCGAAGCGATGGGACGGATGCGTATTCTTATAGTTGTATTACCATAGGCAGAGCCTTCGGCTCTGGGCTATGAAAGAGATGGCAGCTGCCAAGAGACAGATGCAATGCCTCCTGACGTGTCCGTCGCCAGGGTTCTGAGACAGAAAGGCGGCCCTATGGCCGGCTGCCCACTCGGCAATCAGAAACGGATGGCGAAAGCTCGCAAGGCTGCATCAGAGTAGACTGCCGAGTCGAGGCAAGGTCGGTTCCGAGTGAAGGCGTGTGGGCGACAGTCGCGTCATCGCGGCAAATGGAGGTGCGGCATGGACGAAGAACGAACGCTCGGCCAGAGAAAACGCGTCGACGGAGAAGGGCTCCGCTTCGTGCTGGGCCACTTCGCGACGGGGATCACGGTGATCACCGGGCGCGACGAAGAACGCCGAGCGCGCGCCATCACCGTCAACGCCTTCACGTCCCTTTCGCTCGACCCGCCGCTGGTTCTCTATTGCCTGGACAGGTCGGCGTTCCACTTCGAGGTCTTCTCGAACGCCGAGGCCTTCGCCGTCAACATATTGGCCGCCGATCAGCAGGCGCTTTCCGAGCGCTTCGCGCGCGAGGCCGAAGACGACCTTGCGGGCCTGGGCACGTTTGAGCTGACAACCGGGAGTCCGGTCCTGGCCGGGTGTCTCGCCGCGCTCGATTGCGAGACGGAGGCCCTGCACGAGGCCGGCGACCATCTTATCGTCATCGGACGCGTGACGGGCCTCCACGTGCGGGACGCCGCCGAGCCGCTGCTCTATTTCCGCGGCGGTTATCGCCGTCTCAGGATTTGAAGCGCGCCTCGAAGGCCGGCGAGGACGCCTCGGCGAAGCCGCCACGGCCGCCGGTGACGAAGAAGGCCGCGATGCCGTGCGCCCTGGCCAAGTCCATGCCCGCGTCGGCGCCCAGGACCAGGAGCGCCGTCGAAAGCGCATCGGCCTCCATGGCGCTCGCCGCGACGACGCTGGCGGACGCCAGGTCGTGGTCGACCGGCCGCCCGCTGCGCGGATCGACGATGTGCGAATAGCGTTGGCCGTCGCGCTCGAAGAAAATGCGGTAGTTCCCGGACGTCGCGAGGGCCTCGCGCTCGAGATCGACGACGCGCTGAAGGTCGCTGGACGCCTCGCTCGGCTTTTCGATCCCGACACGCCACGGACGCCCGCCGGGACCGCGCCCGCCGGCGCGAAGCTCACCGCCGACCTCGACCAGGAAGTCGCCGAATCCGCGTGCTTGGAGATGCTCCGCCACCTGGTCGACGCCGAAACCCTTCGCCACGCCGGAGAGATCCAATCGAATGCCGGAGTCTCGCTTGGCCACCGCCGCCGGATCGCCCCGTGTCTCGATCCTGGCGAAACCGGCGAAGGCGCGTGCGGCCTCGATTTCTCCCGGTGGCGGCACGCGCGGCTCGCCGGCGCCCGCGCCGAAGCCCCAGAGATCCACGATCGGACCCACGGTCGGATCGAAGGCGCCGTCCGTGAGGCGACTGACGCGCAAGGCTTCGTCGATGACGGCCCAAGTGTCGTTGGAAACAGGCATCCAGGTCCCGGCCGCCGCGACGTTGAAGCGCGAGAGCTCGGAGTCGGGCCGGTAGGTCGACATCCGCCGGTCCACGGTCTGCAGTATGTCCCCGATCTCGCGCGCGAGCGCGGTCCGGTCGAGGTCCTGCGGGGGGGCGGCGAGCTTGACGCTGTAGGTCGTGCCCATGGTCTTGCCGCCGAGCGAAACCAAGCCGGCAGCTTCCTCACCGCTGCAGCCCAGAAGGCTCAGAAAGGGCGTCGCCAGGGCAACGCGCTGCGCCCGATGGATGAAGTCCCGCCTGGAAAGCTCGTACGGCATTGCTTAAATTCCTATCGATCAGCCCGGCACGTTATCCCAAGCGGCCCGGCCCTTGTCCACGCTTTCTGTGTCCACGCTTTCTGTCAGCCCCTCTCGGCACGCGCCGAGGCGCCTGGATCGAATCTAGGTTGGCTGCGCGGCCTGGAAAAGAGATAAATCGGGCGCCGGAGCATCGAAAACCCGCCTGCTGCCCCGCCTGGCGGTCGATAGGGTCTACCCAACGAGAGCGGGCAGACTGTATTCTTGCGGGAACGTTCTTGCGGGAAAGCGCCCGCCCTCCGACCGGGCCGGACGTGCGTCCGGCCCGGTCGGAGGGCGGGCGATGAAAGGAGGGAGAGGTCCATGGCACCGATTTCCTATCAGGGCCCGATGCAGTCCGACGCCAAGCCGGAACACACCCATTCCCAGACCGCGGAGGCCAGCCTCGGCGCCGGCCAGCCTGGGCTGACCGTCCGGGCGATCCTTGCCGACAAGGGGGACGAGATCTTCACGGTCGCCCCCCAGACGACGGTCAAGGAGGTGGTCGCCGAGCTGAACCGCCGGCGGGTCGGCGCCCTCGTCGTCGTCGACGCCGGCAACCGGGCGGTCGGGATCGTCTCCGAACGCGATATCGTGCGCAATGCCGACAGCAAAGGCCTTGAAGTATTCGAGAAACCCGTTCAAGACATCATGACGCCCAATCCAAAGACCTGTTTCCCTGAGGACAAGCTCGAAACGATCATGAAGCAGATGACCGAAGGCCGATTCCGGCACCTACCTGTCCTCGATGGCGGCAAGCTCTGCGGTCTGGTTTCGATTGGCGACGTCGTGCGCCATCGCATGCTGGAGATCGAGTACGAGAACCTCAAGATGAGGCAGGCGATCGTCGGGTAGCGGCGGAGACGCGGGGGCGGCCTCCCAAACACCTCGGGCAATCGAGAGCACTTTATTCGGCGCCGCCGTCGGCTGGCGCAATGGCAGGGAACGGACATCTGGATGGTCGGGCACCAGGCGATGCAGCCATCGAAGAACAACGGGTCGGGCGGGCACGATCGAGGGCGCATCGACTTCAAGATCAAGAAGGGGCTCGATCTGCCCATCGCGGGTGCGCCGGACCAGCGGATCGAGGACGGCCCCGCGATCGCCAGTTGCGCCCTGATCGGCCTCGACCACCTCGGCCTCAAGCCGAAGATGGAAGTGGCGGAAGGCGATCGCGTCAAGCTGGGCCAGCCCCTGTTTGCCGACCGCCGCTTCGAGGGCGTCGTCTACACGGCGCCGGCCGGCGGCATCGTGCGGGCAATCAACCGTGGGCCCCGGCGCGTCCTGGAGTCGGTGGTCATCGACATCGACGAGCAGGAGGAGCCCGTCGATTTCGCCCGTTGCGCGGCGGCGGAAATCGACCGGCTCGACCGCGACAGCATCAGAGAAAACCTATTGCAGTCAGGGCTTTGGACGACGCTGCGGACACGGCCCTATTCCAAGGTCCCCGATCCCGAGTCGAATCCGGCGGCGATCTTCGTCACGGCGATGGATTCGAGTCCGCTCGCGCCCGACCCGGCGGTCGTGATCGGCGAAGGCGCAGAAGATTTTACCAACGGCGTCAAGCTCTTGACCCGGCTCACCGAGGGTAGGACCTATGTCTGCTGCCGCTCGGACGCGGCTCTACCCGATGTCGCCGGCGACAGGATCGCGCGCGTGACCTTCGAAGGCCCGCATCCGGCGGGACTGCCCGGCACCCACATCCACCTGCTCGATCCGGTCCATGCCGAAAAGACGGTGTGGCATCTCAACTATCAGGACGCGATGGCCTTCGGAAAGCTGTTCCGCACGGGACACCTGCCGGTCGATAGGGTCATCTCCCTGGCGGGCCCGGCGGCCAGCCGCCCCCGGCTTCTGCGCACGCGGCTCGGCGCCGCGACCGGCGCCCTGGTCGAGGACGAGTTTGCCGGCACGGACGTACGGGTCATCGCGGGCAACGTCCTGACCGGGCGCATCGCGGCGGGAGCCCTCGCCTATCTCGGCCGCTTCCATCACCAGGTCACGCTGATGCAGGAGGGACGGAGGCGAGAGCTCTTCGGCTGGCTGGTCCCAAGGATGCGGAAGTTCGCGACCGCGAACGTCCACCTCTCCAGCCTCTTCGGCCGCGGCCGCCTTTTTGCCTTCGACACCAGCCTGAACGGCAGCCCGCGCGCCATGGTGCCGGTGGGCCTCTACGAGGAGGTCATGCCGCTGGACATCCTCGCGACGCAGCTGCTTCGGGCCCTGCTGATCCTGGACACCGAAGAGGCGCAGGCGCTGGGCTGCCTGGAGCTCGACGAAGAAGATCTTGCGCTCTGCTCCTATATCTGCTTGAGCAAGTATGAGTACGGCTTGGCCCTGCGCGCCAATCTCGAGAAAATTGAAGCGGAAGGTTAGCGATGGGGCTGAGGCGCTGGCTCGATAGCATAGAACCGCTCTTCCTGAGGGGCGGGCGCTACGAGAAGTACTACGCCGTCTACGAGATGGTCGACACGCTGCTCTACAGCCCCAGGACCGTCACCCAGTTCGCGCCCCACGCCCGCGTCAGCCTCGATCTCAAGCGGACCATGACCTATGTGGTCCTCGCGACCATCCCTTGCGTCCTCTTCGGCCTCTGGAACACCGGCTATCAGGCCAACGTTGCGCTCGCCCAGCTCGGTCTGGAGACGGCCGGCGGCTGGCGCGGCTGGATCCTCGAGACCTTCGCGATCGGCTACAATCCGAACAACCCGCTGGCCTGCTTCCTCCACGGGTTCCTCTACTTCTTCCCGATCTACGTGGTGACCCTGGCGGCCGGTGGGCTGTGCGAGGTCGCCTTCGCCATTATACGCGGGCACGAGGTGAACGAGGGCTTTTTCGTCAGCTCGATCCTCTATGCCCTGATCCTGCCGGCGTCCACCCCGCTTTGGCAGGTGGCGCTGGGCATCATTTTCGGCGTGGTGATCGGCAAGGAGATCTTCGGCGGCACCGGCAAGAACATCCTCAACCCGGCGCTCACCGGGCGCGCCTTCCTTTACTTCGCCTATCCGGCCCAGATGTCCGGCAACACCGTCTGGGTGCCGGTCGACGGCTACAGCGGCGCGACGTCGCTCAGCGTTTCCGCGAGCGAGGGCCATGAGGCGCTCTCGAACATCGATCTGAGCTGGTGGGACGCCTTCTTCGGGTTCATGCAGGGGTCCATGGGCGAGACCTCGGCCCTGGCCTGCCTGATCGGGATGGTGTTCCTGGTCTACACGCGTATCGCGAACTACCGGCTGATCGCCGGCTGCGTACTGGGCACGATCGCCGCGAGCGGTCTGCTCAATCTGGTCGGCAGCGACAGCAACCCTATGTTCACCATGCCCTGGTACTGGCATCTGGTGCTCGGCGGCTATGCCTTCGGTCTGGTCTACATGGTGACCGAGCCCGTCTCGGCGGCCATGACGAACGCCGGCCGCTGGTGGTACGGCGCCCTGATCGGCGTCATGTGCGTGCTGATCCGCGTGGTCAATCCCGCCTTTCCCGAGGGCATGATGCTGGCGATCCTTTTCGGCAATGTATTTGCGCCACTGATTGACTACATGGTGGTACAGGCAAACATTCGACGCAGGCGGAGGCGCCATGTCTAGACCGCCCTCCTGGATCAAGAGGGTCCTTGCGCTGCCGAACGACAGACCGGCGAAGATCGTCGGCGTGGCGGTTCTGCTTTGCCTGGTCTGCTCGATCATGGTCTCGGCGGCGGCGATCGGCCTGCGCCCGCTCCAGGAGGCCAACCGGCTGCTCGAAATACGCCGGAACATTCTGCAGGTGGCCGGGCTGATGCGGCCGGGCGCGGATATCGACGAGCTCTTCAAGCAGATAGAGCCACGCATCGTCGACCTGCGCAGCGGCAGCTTCACCGACGCGGTGGACCCGATGGACTACGACCAGCGGCAGGCGGCACGCGATCCTGCGACGAGCATCGCCCTGCCCCCCGAGCAAGATATCGCATCCATCCGCCGCCAAGCACACTATGCGACGGTCTACCTGGTCAAGGATGAACAGGGCGACGTGAGCGCGGTCATCGTTCCGGTCCACGGCTATGGCCTATGGTCGACCCTCTACGGCTATCTCGCCGTAAGGCCCGACGGCCGCGAGGTGGTCGGACTGCAGTTCTACGAGCATGCCGAGACGCCCGGCCTGGGCGGCGAGGTCGACAATCCGGACTGGCGCGCACTCTGGCCGGGCCGGCTGCTGTTCGATGACGAAGGCGCGGTTCGGATCGAGGTCGTCAAAGGCACGGCGGCCAAGGGCGAGGCCGGGATCCATCAGGTCGACGGGCTCGCCGGCGCCACATTGACCGCTCGGGGCGTCAACAACCTGGTCCGCTTCTGGGCCGGCGAGAACGGTTTCGGACCCTTTCTGCAGAACCTGCCGCGGGAGCTGGCGGAACATGGCTAATGGCAAGAAGCTGGTGCTCGACCCCCTGGTCGAGAACAACCCGATCATTCTTCAGACGCTGGGCATCTGCTCGGCCCTGGCGGTGACCTCCTCGCTCGAGGTCTCCCTGATCATGTGTATCGCGCTGACCAGCGTGATCGCCTTCTCGAACCTCTCGATCAGCCTGATCCGCTATCAGGTGCCGGGCTCCATCCGGATCATCGTGCAGATGGTCATCATCGCCTCGCTGGTGATCGTCGTGGACCAGATCCTCAGGGCCTTCGCCTACGAGATCTCCAAGACCCTGTCGGTCTTCGTCGGGCTGATCATCACCAACTGCATCGTGATGGGCCGGGCCGAGGCCTACGCCATGCAGAACCCGCCCCTGGCGTCCTTCCTCGACGGCCTCGGCAACGGGCTCGGGTACAGCGTGATCCTGATCGGCGTGGCGGTCATCCGCGAGCTCTTCGGCGCCGGCACCCTGCTGGGTCTGGAGATCCTGCCGGCGGTCTCCAACGGCGGCTGGTACGAACCCAACGGCCTGCTGCTTCTGCCGCCCAGCGCCTTCTTCATTATCGGCGGCTTCATCTGGATTGTGCGCACGGTCAAGGAGCGGCAGCGCGAGAAGATCTCCTTCCAGATCATGGAGGCTCAGGTGAGGGAGCACGCCTGATGGAAGCCTACATCAGCCTCTTCGTGAAGGTCATCTTCGTCGAGAACCTGGCCCTCTCGTTCTTCCTGGGCATGTGCACCTTCCTGGCGGTTTCGAAGAAGATCGAAACGGCCTTCGGCCTCGGCATCGCGGTGATCGTGGTCCAAGCCATCACGGTCCCCGCCAACAACCTGATTCTCAACGTCTTCCTGAAGCCGGGCGCTCTGTCCTGGCTCGGGCTCGGCGATACCGATCTGATGTTTCTGGGCCTGATCAGCTACATCGGCGTGATCGCCGCGATGGTGCAGATCCTGGAGATGGCACTCGATCGCTTCGTGCCCGCGCTCTACAACGCGCTCGGCATCTTCCTGCCGCTGATCACGGTCAATTGCGCGATCCTCGGCGGCTCGCTCTTCATGGTCGAGCGCGACTACGACTTCGGCGAAAGCGTGGTCTATGGCGTGGGCTCCGGTTTCGGCTGGGCGCTGGCCATCGTCGCCCTGGCCGGTCTGCGCGAGAAGCTCAAGTACAGCGACGTGCCGCCTGCGCTGCAGGGCCTGGGCATATCCTTCATGACGGCAGGTCTGATGTCGCTGGCCTTCATGTCCTTCTCCGGCATTCAGCTCTGACGAGGGCGGTCCATGGAAAACTTCGTTCTCGGCGTCACGCTCTTCACGGGGATCATCCTGGCGCTGGTCGCCGTGATCCTCTTCGCCCGGTCGAAGCTGGTCGCCAGCGGCGCGGTCGAGATCCTGATCAACGACGAGCGCAAGATCCAGGCGCCGGCGGGCAGCAAGCTTCTGGCCGCCCTCGCCGACGAGAACCTTTTCGTCGCCTCGGCCTGCGGCGGCGGCGGCACCTGCGCCCAGTGCCGGGTCCAGATCTTCGAAGGCGGCGGCTCGATCCTGCCGACGGAGCTCTCCCACATCACCAAGCGCGAAGCGCGCGAAGGCGACCGGCTGTCCTGTCAGGTCGCCGTCAAGCAGCCGATGAAGATCCGCATCCCGGACGAGGTTTTCGGCGTCAAGAAATGGCGCTGCCGGGTGCGCTCCAACGACAACGTCGCCACCTTCATCAAGTGCCTGGTCCTGGAACTCCCCGAGGGGGAGAACGTCGACTTCCGGGCCGGCGGCTACATTCAGATCGAATGCCCGCCCTATCACCTGGACTTCGATCAGTTCGACGTCGCCGATGAGTACCGGGAGGATTGGGACAAGTTCCATCTCTGGGACCTGGAGGTCGACAACACGGAGCCGGTGATGCGCGCCTACTCCATGGCCAACTACCCGGAGGAAAAGGGCGTCATCATGCTCAACGTCCGAATCGCCACGCCGCCTCCGCACGCGGACCAGGCCAAGGTGCCGCCCGGGCTCATGTCTTCCTATATCTTCAATCTGAAGCCGGGCGACGAGGTGACGATCTCCGGCCCCTTCGGCGAGTTTTTCGCGCGCGACACCGACAAGGAGATGATCTTCATCGGCGGCGGCGCCGGCATGGCGCCCATGCGCTCGCACATCTTCGACCAGTTGATGCGGATCCGGACCAAGCGCAAGATCACATTCTGGTACGGCGCACGCAGCCGCCGCGAGATGTTCTTCGTCGATGACTTCGACAGGCTTCAGGCGGAGAACGAGAACTTCAAGTGGTACGTCGCGCTCTCCGACCCGCAGCCGGGCGACGATTGGGACGGCGACACCGGGTTCATCCACAACGTCCTCTATCAGAACTACCTGAAGGACCACCCGGCACCGGAGGAGTGCGAGTACTACGTGTGCGGACCGCCGATCATGAACACCTCGGTGATCGACATGCTGCTCGATCTCGGGGTCGAGCGCGAAGACATCATGCTCGACGACTTCGGCGGCTAGGAGGCCAATGCCTATGCTCCTTCAAACGATCGCCTTCGCATTCGTCGTCCTGCTGCTGGTCGTGGCCGGCATGGCGGTCGGCGTGATCCTCGCGGGCCGCCGCATCACCGGAAGCTGCGGCGGCCTGAGCGCCATTTCCGGCGCCGAGCGCTGCGGTATCTGTGGACGCGATCCGCGGGAAGGCGGACAAAGCGACTGCGTTGGGCCGGAGCCGAAGAGCCGGGTCTAAGGGCTCGATGGCGAAGACGCTCCGCGCGGCCGGAGACGCATTCGCGTCTGGTCGGTACATGCTCAGTGCCCGAAGTTCGGCGCATCGAATGTCCTGAGCTTCAATACCAACACACTAGATCGTCGACCGTGAACAATTCCAAATTCAGGCGGTGGCCGGCTGGGTGCGCATGCGGCAGGCGATGGCGATCAGGCGCAACAAATTCCTCAGCCACTTAAGGATGAGGGAGGAGTTGTAGCCGGCGGCAAGGCGATGGCGATCCTGGTGGAGGTGGCCGCGATCTTCCTGGTCTGCCAGAACCTCACCGGCGTCGCCGTGGCCCAGTAGCCGGTCGCCTCCGGCGTGCCCAGGTTGGCGTGCCCAGGTTGGCCAGCAGCGCCCCCACCTTCGCGGGCCGCAGCGGCGGATGCCCCGCCGCCAGGGAACGCCCCATCGAGACCTTCTCCTCCCGGCGTCGCGACGGCGCCTCGAGCTTCACGTTCAACACGGCCCTCTCCCTTCAGTCTTCCGACATCCGGTCCCGAGCTCACGGCGGCGCCAGGGCCCAGCCCAGAGACAGGCCCGGCCGCACCATGGCTGAAATTGATTATCTCTACCGCAGCCATTGGCCTCGCTTATCGCCCCGAGCCCGCGCCG
>JAKSBE010000183.1 GCA_022361275.1 Kiloniellales bacterium | reverse complement strand
GATCTCGATCCGCTCCCCGGCCAGCGCCAGCAGGCGGTCCCGCGGCGCATCCTTGCACGCGGCCAGCGCTTCGCTTTCGCTGCTGATCGGCCGTGCGGTCCGGCCGTTCGCCCGGGTCGGCTTTGCGGCCTCATTCCCTTGGCCCGCCGCCCCTTGGCCCGCCGCCCCTTGGCCCGCCGTCCCTTGGCCCGTCGCCCCTTGGCCCGTCGCCCCTTGGCCTGTCGCTTGGGTGCTCCCGGCCCGCACCGCCGCCGCGACACCGGCAGCACTCGTCCGGCGCAGCAGCACGGCGATGGTGATGATCGACAGCAGCAGCAAGAGCACCGCCAGCCCGATCACGGCAGTCTGTCGCGTGCTGAAAGACCGGGTCAACGACAGGATCGACTGGGACTGGCGGTCCTGGGCAGCGTCGAGCTCCTCGTGCAGCGCCGCCAGCCGCCGCTCCAGCTCCGTCACCCGACTCTGGTCCGAGGTCCGCGCCGCCTCCAGCTCGGTCACCCGGTCCTGGTTGGCCTCGCGCTCCGCCTCCAGTTCCGCGAGCCGCCGATGGTCGGCCTGCTGCGCCGCCTCGAGCTCGGCGTAGGCGCGGCTCAACGCCTCGTCAGCGGTCGTGCGCGCGCCGGCCAGATCGCGGGCGGTGCCCAGCTCCTGCTCCAGGCGGCTCGCCTCCTCGCGGCTTTGCTCCAGTTGACTGCCGAGCTCTCCGATCCGGCCTTCCAGCTCGGCAAGGCGGCTGCGCAGCGCTGTGATCTCCTCGTCCCGGGCCCGGTCCTGGGGCTCCGGCACGGCCTCGACGACCTCGCCGCTGGCTTGCGGGAAAGACCCGGCCAGGGCGCCGGCCCTGGCGAAGGCCTCGGCGATCTCCTCGGCCGCCGCCGCCTGCTGCCGCCAGTTGGCGGCCAGGGCCGTGTGCCAGGCCTCGCCCAGTCCGGCTTTCGCCTCCTCGACGGCCTGGCCGGCCTGCGCCGCCAGCACGCTGCGGCGCGCGGCCCATAGTGTGCGAAGGGCCTGCTCGTCGGCCGTCTTGGCCGCGACCGCGGCCCAGAGATGCCAGTCCTTGGCGAACCAGTAGCGGGTAAGGAGGGGACCGGCGACCGACTCGCGGCCCGGCTCCATGACGCCGGCGGTCGGCGAGCGCTTCAGGTGGGCGTCGAACCAAGCCCAGCGCTGATAGCCCTCCATGCCGGCCAGGCCCTCGAAGATGGCGGCGGACAGCCGGTAGCTGTGATCCCAGCCGTCCTCGCCCGCGGCACGGTCCCGGCGCAGCTCATCGGGGCGCCAGGCGCCGTCCAGGGTGGTGTCGACCACGATGCCGGCGTCCCCGGACGAAACGCTCTGGCCGCTGGGGAGATCGCCCAGGATCAAGCCGCCATCGTCGAGCAGGCTTCCCAGGCGGTCGGCCGCGGCCGCATAGCCGAGCCGGAGCTCCGCCCAATAGCCGCGCCGTTCGGCGGCGGCCTCGTAAGTTGCCAGGCGTCCGAAGACGATGCCGAGGTGGCCGATCTCGCGGATCGCGCGCTGCAGCTCCGCTTCGCTCAGACTGCCATCGTTCTCGGCAAGCTGATGGCCCGAGGCCGGACGCAGACCCGAACCCTCGGCCCGCTGCGGCCGGACGGAGGGGCCGGCTGCCTCATCGGCAAGAAGCACCTCGGATCTCAGGCTCGGTCCGAGCGGCGCCGAAAGGCCTACCACCACACCCAGACACGCCAGCGCGAATCGGAGATTCGAGGGCCCAAACCCAAGGCGGGACATCTAGCACTCCCCATCCCAGCACTGGAATAGGCCAGTAATCGGAGGAGTATAGTCCCGATTCGCTCAGGGAAAAGCCACCCTGGCCGGGTCGTGGCCGTAATATATTGGTGTCTTGGTGGCGGCAGCGCGCGATCAGCCGCCGCCGCTCGCGCTCCGCAGGGCCGCCGGTCCCGACTGCTCCGCCATCGCGATTCCGAGGACGCCGTCCCGACGGTTGCAGTCCGGCGCGGCGGCCGCCGCGGAGAACGGCGCCGGAGCCCCCTGCGTACCGGCGGGCTTCGGGCCGATGCAGCTGGTCAGCTTGCGCGTCACGTCCTCGCCGCGGAGCGGCTTCAGCAGTATGTCGTCCATCCCGGCGTCGAGGCACTCGGCGAAACGCATCCTGTCCTCGACCATCGCGATGATCGGCACCTGCGCCGAGGGCCCGTTGAGCCGCCGCGCGAGGCGCGCGACGTCGAAGCCCGTGATGTCGCTCAGCTCGAGGTCGATCAGCACCGCGTCGTAGCTGCGCCGGGCGATCGCCTTGACGGCTTCCTGGCCGCTGGCGGTCAGGTCGACCCAATGGCCGGCCTTGTCCAGGATGGTGATCGCCTGGAGCTGCGCCGACTTGTCTCCTTCGACCAGGAGCACCCTGAAGGTGCGGCGCGCCGCCGGGTGCGCGGTGGTGGTGGTCAAGGCGGCGGGCGGCGGCGGAAGCTGAGTCTTCTCTCTCGCCTGCTTTGCGGCGGGTTTCTCGGTGGCGACGGGCGCCCTCGCCTCCCGAACCGGGCGGCTGGGCAGCGTTTTGGCAGGCTTCGGGGCCGTCGCCGACGCTGCCGGCTGACGTGCCTCGGTCTTGACGGGCGGCGCTGCTTTCTTGGCCGCCGGTGTCGCCGCGGACTGCGAGGCCGGGACGGCCGCCGTCGCGACGGGCTGGGCGGCCTTGGCAGTGGGCCCGCGGTGGAGCAGGACCAGACTGATCTTGGGGGTCGGCTTCAAGCGCAGTTCCAAGCGCGTGCCGTCGCCGAAGGTCAGCATGTTGTGGCCCGGCTGGGTCTGGCGCGCCAGGGCGGCCCAGCGGGCCATCTGGCCCTCGACCTCGCTGGCCGGCATCAGCCCGCGGGCCGAGGCGTGCAGCAGCAGGCTCTCGAGGCGCGCATGGCCGGCCGCGAAGCTGTTGGGCAGCTCCAGCTTCTCCAGGAAGCGGCGGTTGCAGAAGGTGATCCTGAGGTCGAGGTCGATGACGGCCAGGGCCTGATCGCTCTGGTCCAGCGCCGCTTCGAGCCGGGTGAGGCGGGCGCCCAGGGTGTCGGCACGGTCGCGGTCCTGCTTGCTCCGGCTGCGCCATTCCTCGGCATGGGCGCGGATCAAGGCGATCGCGCGGGCGGCGACGCCCAGGTTGTCGTTGCGCTCGCAGGCCGGGATCTCGATCGAGAAGTCGCCGTTGGCCAGAGCCTCGCTGGCCTGGGCCAGGCGCGCCAGGGCACGGTTGCGGCGCGCGAGCAGCACGAAGGCGCAAAGACAGGCCATGCTGGCGGCGAGGGCGGCGGCGGTCGCGGCGCTGATCGACGGCCAGGACGGAAGCGGGGAGGCTCCGGCGGGGTCGCCGGACGACGGCATCAAAAGGTTGGCGAAGATGACGGCGACCAAGGTGGCGGTCAGAACCGCGACTGCGATGCGCCCCAGGGCTTGGAGGCGTTGCGGAGAAAGCTCGATACGCATGGGCCCGGCAGGCTCCTTTGCGAGGGGGGTTAGCCGACCAATCGCACGAGCGTATTTCGTTAGGGTTAATCAGGCGTGAACGGCGGCCGCTCCGGGCGCCAAAAAAATCAGTTCGGCCATGGGCTTGCTCTCCGCCGGCTCAGGAGGTCTTCACCGCCGTCGGCGCGGTCGCCGACATCAGCGCCCGGAAGGGCAGCAGCAGCAGCAGCGCCATGGCCAGCTTAACGCCGTAGTCGCCCAGGGCCAGGGTCAGCCAGGGCACCGGGGTGAAGGCGAAGGCCAGGCCGAAGAACATCAGCGTATCGACGAAGGACGCCAGCGAGGAAGAGACGAAAGGCGCCTTCCACCAGCTCGCCCGGCGCAGCCGGTCGAAGATCAGAATGTCGAGCAGCTGCGCGATCAGGAAGGCGGCGCCCGAGGCCAGGGCGATGCGCACCGTCGAC
The DNA here is from genome assembly GCA_022361275.1 of Kiloniellales bacterium. Taxonomy (GTDB): domain Bacteria; phylum Pseudomonadota; class Alphaproteobacteria; order Kiloniellales; family JAKSBE01; genus JAKSBE01. The sequence goes on along the minus strand of JAKSBE010000183.1, from coordinate 6,086 downwards.
AGCCCCAGGAGTCCGGCGACGATCGAGCAGACCACGCCGACCGCGAAGCCGGCGTAGACCACGCGGCGGGCGGATTCGCTGCCCAACGCGCGGTTGGTCAGGTCGGTGACCAGGAAGGCGAGCGGGTAGGTGAAGGCGCCCCAGGTCAGCCAGTCGTTGATCTGGAAGTTGACCGCGACGTTTGAGAGCGTGATGACCCCGGCCATGGCGCCGATGGGCAGCCATAGGCGATGGCCGGCCCTTGCTGACCTCGCGTTCGCCATTCAATCCTCGCTTATGGGACCTGTGCCGATCCGAACCGGTGCGCCGACGTCCAGCCCGAGGGCCTGGTCGGCGCGCCCCTGGTTGACGGCGACCTCCGCCAAGCCGTTGGCGTTCTCATACCAGAAGGCCGCCCCGGTAGGCACCTGAAAAAAGCTCTCGGCGCGGGTCAGCGTCCGGCCGCCGGCTTCCAGCACCGCGCCCGGTTCCAGGACCGCCGCGCGCAGCCCGGTCATCGCGTTGCCGTAGCGGTCGATGTAGACGATCCGGTCGAGATCTTCCGGCCAGTCGGCCCCGACGATCGCCTCCAGAGGCCGCGTCCGTCCGGGGGGCGTCTCGCCCCTGGCCAGGCCCGCGGCCAGCGGCGCGAAGACGTCGCGGCCGTGAAAGGACGCGGAGACCCCCGGTCCGGTCCAGTCGATCTCCCAGACCCGGGCGTCGCCGGCACGCCGTGCGGCGATCGCCAGCAGACCGTTGTCCGGCCCGACGAACCAGCGCCTTCCGGCCTCCACCGCGAGAGCACGTCTCGGGCCGCCGACTCCGGGATCGACCACGCCCAGGATCAGGCTGTCCGGCGGCATGGCTTCGGCGTAGGCGGCCAGCAGATAGGCGCCCGAAAGCGGGTCGAAGGGCGGGGCGTCCGAAAGGAGATCGATAACCGGCCGCTCCGGCGCGCCCTGCCAGAGGGCCGCCTTCACCTGGCCGATGTAGGGCCCTTCCAGCCCGAAGTCGGTGAACAGCACGAACATCGCGAGAGCCTCCGCTCATAAGCCGGGAAAGCCAAGCCCCCGGATCGCGGTGACCGGACCGCGGTGACCGGACCGCGGCGACCCGACGAGGCATGGCCGGAGCGATGACCGCGTCCTTGTGACGAAGTCGTGGCACTCCCCGGTAGACAAGGCCAAACCTACCGTATATCGTGGCCACATATTGATGATCCGCAAGATTTAGCGGGTTGCTCAACATCTGGTATTTGAATGGGAAAGGCTTGGAAAATCATGACCTGGACAGAGGAACGCGTCGCAGAGCTCATCCGCCTCTGGCAGGCAGGGCACAGCGCTTCGACCATCGGCAAGATGCTGGGGGTATCGAAGAACGCCGTGGTGGGCAAGGCTCACCGCATGCAGCTGCCGTCGCGTCCGTCGCCGATCAAGCAGAGCACCATCCCGCGGCGGGTGTCCAAGCCGGCCCAACCCGCGACCAAGACCGTCGTCGCCCGCCCGGCGGCCCCGGCGCCCCGGCGCGCCGTCCGCCATGCCAGCGGCCGCAGCTGCATGTGGCCGATCGGCGACCCGGGCGAGCCCGATTTTCACTTCTGCGGTGGGCCGGCCCTGGAGGGCAAGCCCTACTGCGAAGAGCACTGCGCGCGCGCCTACATCACGCGCAGCCGCAGCAGCAGCGACGAGGCTGCCTGAGTTCCCGCGTCACGTGAGACGGGTTGCTTGAGCTGGGGCCGGCCCGTCGTGCCGGCCCTTTTTTTGTGTTCTCGCCGAGGCTCGGTTCCGCAGTCGCCGCCCGGTACGGGCTTGCTCAGAAGGTCAGACCGACGCCGCTGCGCCGGGGATCGCCGGCCGCCTCGAGCTTGCCGTCGCGGTTCCGCGCAGCCACGTGGACGCCGCCGAAGAAGAGGTTCCTGGCCGGCCAGGCCGCAAGTCTGGCGACCTCTCGGCGGGCCGCCGCCACGGCGGCGTCGGGAAAGCCGGGTTCGAGGTCGGCCTGGCCGCCCTCGACGTGGAGCCGCGGCGCCTCGACGGCACAGGACGCCGGGTGCCCGAAGTCGATCAGGCCGAGCAGCACCTGCAGGACCGCGGTGCGAATCCGGTTGGAGCCGCCCGAGCCCAGGGCGGCGATTCGGCCGTCCTCGAGGCAGGCCAGGCTGGGCGCCATCATCGAGGCCAGCCTTACCCCTTCCGGCCAGGCGTGGAAGCCGCGCGGGTTCAGGTCCTGCTCGCCCAGCATGTTGTTCAGCATGATGCCGGTCCCCGGCAGCAGGCGGCCGCAGCCTTCGCCGTTGGACAGGCTGACGGCGGCCAGGTTGCCGGCCGCGTCCACGACGCTGATGTGGGTGGTGCCGCGCCGCGCTCTGGGCCGCGATTCGATCTGCGCCCGGTAGCGCGCCATCAGCTCCGGATCGAAGAGCCGCCGCGCCGCGGCGTCCTCCTCCGCCTCGCCCATGGCCTCGTGGAGCCGGGATTCCAGCCGCGCTTCGTCGGTCAGGACCATGACCCGGGCCAGGTTCGCCAGCGTTTCGGGGGCGTCGAAGCCCTCCGGCGCCATCTCCAAGCCGGACAGCAGGTCCAACGCAAAGGCGATGAGGATGCCGCCGCTGGACGGCGGCGGATTGGTCAGGATGCGGGCGCCCCGATAGGCGCGCGTCAAAGGCCGGCGCCGGACCGCGGCGTAACCGTCCAGGTCGGCCTCGGTGATCTGCCCGCCGGCCTCGCGGCAGAAGCGGGTCAGGGCCGCCGCGATCTCGCCCTCGTAGAACAGGCGGTCGCCCGCCTCGGCCAGGGCTTCCAGGGTCGCGGCAAGCTCCGGCTGGCGCAGCGTCTCGCCCTCTGTCAGCAGGCCCTCGCCGGAGCCGTAGAGGGCGCGGGCCGCCTCGCTGGCGGTGAAGATCGGCGCCACGACCTGGAAGATGAAGGCCTCGTTGGCCCGGAGGACGATGCCGTCGCGGGCCAGGTCGATGGCCGGCCTTAGAATCCGGGCGATGGGCAGCCGCCCGAGCTGCCGATGGATCTCGAAAAGCCCGCGCGGGAAGCCGGGGGTCGCCATGGCGCCCAGGCCGATGTGGAACTCCTGGGTCGCCGGGCCGAAGTCGGCCTCGATCGCAAAGAACTCGATCTCCTCGACCGGCCGGCGGCGCAGCGGCGTCTCGACGAAGAAGTCGTAGAGCACCGCCGGGGTCTCGGGTCCGGCGGCGAGGAAGAAGCCCCCGCCGCCCAGGGAGGCCAGGACCGGCTCGGCCACGCTGGCCGCGCACATGGCGGCCAGGGCGCCGTCGAAGGCGCTGCCGCCGTCCTCGATGATCTCCCGCGCGGCCGCGGCCGTAGCGGGATGCCCGGCCGCTACCGCCCCCTTGCCCGCGCCCCTGCCGGCCATGGCCCCGCGCCGCCTCGCTCAGAACTCGGGCAGGGGGAAGGGCGCCGCGGCCTCGAAGGCCGCCGCCGCCTGCAGGACCAGCGCGTCGGCGAAGGGCGGGCCGACGATCTGCAGGCCGACCGGCAGGCCGGCCTCGGTGAGGCCGCAGGGGATGCTGGCCGCCGGCTGCCCGGTCAGGTTGAAGGGGTAGGTGAAGGGCGTCCAGTCGACCCAGCGCTGCTCGCCCTGGTCGGGCGGCATCTCCAGGCCGACGTCGAAGGCCGGGATCGGCAGGCTCGGCGTCAGCAGCAGATCCCAGCCCTGCCAGTGGAAAGCCTTCATGGTCTGGGTGAAGGCTTCCCGCGCCCGCACCGCCGCGATGTACCGGTGCAAAGTGACCTCGGCGCCGGCCCGAGCGATCTCCAGGAGCCCGGGGTCCATCATTTCCCGCTGCGCCCCGCTCAGCGAGGCCAGGATGTAGCCGGCGCCGGCGAACCAGAGGGTGCGGAAGATCTCGCCGCAGTCGGGCATCTCGGGCTCGGCGATCTCGACCGTGGCGCCCAGTTCGGCGAAGCGCTGGGCCGCCCGTTCGACCAGGGCCGCGACCTCCGGATCGACCGGCTTGCCGCCCAGGTTCGGGCTGAAGGCGATGCGCAGATCCCGCACGCCCCGGTCCAGGTCTTTCAGGTAGTCGCGGCCCTCGGGCGGCAGGGCGTAGGGATCGCGCGGGTCCGGCTCGGCGACGACATTCAGCATCAGCGCCGCGTCGGCCACCGAGCGGGTCATGGGCCCGACGTGGGCGACGGTGCCGAAGGGGCTCAGCGGATAGGCCGGAACCCGGCCGAAGCTGGGCTTGTGGCCGAAGATACCGGTAAAGCCGGCGGGAATCCGGATCGAGCCGCCGCCGTCGGTGCCGAAAGCCAGCGCGCCCATGCCGGCGGCCACAGCCGCCGCCGCGCCGCCCGAGGAGCCGCCGGGCGTCTTCCCGGTGTTCCAGGGATTGCGCGTGATCCCGGTCAGAGGGCTGTCGGTCACGCCCTTCCAGCCGAACTCCGGCGTCGTCGTCTTGCCGAGCAGGACCGCGCCGTGCTCGCGCACCCGCGCCACCCCGGGCGCGTCCTCGCTCCAGTCCTGGTCGGGATCCACCGTGCGGGAGCCGCGCAGGGTCGGCCAGCCCTTGGTCAGCAGGATGTCCTTGACCGAGGTCGGCACGCCGTCGAGCAGGCCGCAGGGCTCGCCCTTCTGCCAGCGCTGCTCGGACTCCCGTGCCGCCGCCAGGGCGCCTTCGGCATCGACCAGGCGATAGGCGTTGAGCTGCGGGTCGAGGCGCTCGATACGGGCCAGCGCGGCCTGGGTGGCCTCGACGGGCGAGAGCGCCTTTTTGAGGTAGAGGTCTCGAAGCGCGCAGGCGGTCAGCAGGGCTGGGTCTCGGGACATGGCGGCCGGGCTTGTTGCGGTTTGGGACAGATGCCATTGTCATGCCACGCCGGCCCGCTGTCGAGCCTGGCCCGGGTGGCGGGGAGCATGTGACGGGGATGAGGGGAGAGCTGCCGTGAGGAGGGACACGCTGGGTGCCTTCGTGCCTGGAACCGAGGTCGAGCTCGCCGGGGCCGGGTCCGGCCCGCTCAAGGGCCTGGGCTTCGCCGCCAAGGACATCTTCGACGTCGCCGGCAGCGTCACCGGCTGCGGCAACCCGGACTGGGCCGCCAGCCACGAGCCCGCCGCCGTCCACGCCGCCGCGGTAGAGCGCCTGTTGGCGGCCGGCGCGGACCTGGCCGGCAAGACCATCACCGACGAACTGGCCTTCAGCCTCAACGGCCAGAACCCCCACTACGGCACCCCGGCCAACGCCAACGCGCCGGGGCGGATTCCCGGCGGCTCCTCCAGCGGTTCGGCCTCGGCGGTGGCCGGCGGCCTGGTCGACCTGGCGCTGGGCTCCGACACCGGCGGCTCGGTGCGGATCCCCGCCAGCTACTGCGGGATCTACGGCCTGCGACCGACCCACGGCCGGATCTCCCTCGCCGGGGTCATGCCCCTGGCGCCGAGCCTGGACACCGTGGGCTGCTTCGCGCGCAGCGCCGAACTGCTGACCCGGGCCTTCACCGCGCTCCTCGACCGGCCCGGTCCCGGCGGCAGCTTCCGCCGCCTGCTGCGCGCCGAAGACGGCTTCGCCCTCGCGGAGCCGGCCGCCGCCGAGGTCCTGGCGCCCCTGCTGCGCCGGCTGGAGGCGGTTTTCGGTGCCGCCGAGGACATGACCGTGGCGCCGGAAGGCGAGGGCCTGGCCGATTGGGTCGAGCACTTCCGCGCCCTGCTCGGCGGCGAGGCCTGGGCCAGCCACCGGGACTGGGTCGAGGCCCGCGGGCCGCACCTCGGCCCGGAGCTCTCCCAGCGCTTCGAATGGGCCCAGGGCATCCCCGAGGCCGAGATCGCCGCCGCCCGGCGCGCGCGCGAGGCCATCGCCGGAGACCTGGCCGGGCGGCTCGGCGACGACGCGGTCCTTTGCCTGCCGACGGCGCCGGGCATAGCGCCGCGCATCGATGCTTCCGAGGAGGCCCTGCTCGACCATCGCTACCGTGTGCACCGCCTGACCTGCATCGCCGGCTTGGCACGCCTGCCGCAGATCTCCCTGCCGCTGGCCAGCCTCGAGGGCTGTCCGCTCGGCCTGTCCCTGATCGGCGGACCGGGGACCGACGAGAAGCTCCTAGACCTCGCGGAGACCCTGGAGACGCCGGACTCGCCGGCGT
>JAKSBE010000348.1 GCA_022361275.1 Kiloniellales bacterium | reverse complement strand
CCCTGGCGAAGCTCGGCCTCGGCGAGGGCGACAAGGTCCGGCTCGGCAACCGGCTCGGCTCCGTGCTGCTGCACGCCCGGGCCTTCGACGGCCTGCAGCCCGGTGTCGTGGTGGTCGAGAGCATCTGGCCGAACGGCGCTTTCGAGGAAGGCCTCGGCGTCAACACCCTGGTCAGCGCCGATCCGGGTCCGCCGCGCGGCGGCGCCGTCTTCCACGACACCGCGGTCTGGATCGAGCCGGCCTGAGCGGGCCGGTCGCTTGCCTCTGGACCTGGGGCCTCGGGCAGCCTACGTCTTGATAGCTATGGCCAAGGACAAGAGCGTTCAGACCCACTCCACCGGCGCCGAGGTCGAGGCGTTCCTGAAGAAGGTCGCCCTGACGGCACGGCCGGTGAAGACCGCGGGCCGGGGCCGCCTGATCTTCGCGATGGATGCGACCGCCAGCCGCGAGCCGACCTGGGACCGCGCCTGCCACATCCAGGCCGAGATGTTCTCCGAGACCGCCGCCCTCGGCGGTTTGGAGATCCAGCTCGCCTACTACCGGGGCTTCCGGGAGTTCAAGGCCAGTCCCTGGGTCGCCGAGGCCAAGGCCCTGCTGCAGCAGATGACCGCGGTCTCCTGCCTGGGCGGCCATACCCAGATCGAGCGGGTTCTGCGCCATGCGATCCGCGAGACCAAGGAGAAGAAGGTCGCGGCGCTGGTCTTCATCGGCGACTGCTTCGAAGAGGACCTCGACCGCCTGGGACAGCTCGCCGGCGAACTCGGCCTCCTGGGCCTGCCCTGCTTTCTCTTCCACGAGGGCGCCGACCAGACCGCCCGCCGGGCCTTCGAGCAGATCGCCCGCCTTTCGGGCGGCGCCTGCTGCAGCTTCGATGCGGGCAGCGCGCAGCAGCTCAAGGACCTGCTCTCGGCGGTCGCCGTCTTCGCCGCGGGCGGACGCAAGGCGCTGGCCGACTTCTCGGCCCGCAAGGGCGGCGTGGTTCGCCTGCTGACCCACCAGATCACCTGAGCGGCCATGTTTCCCTACTTTCTTCTGGGACTGGTCCTGGTCGGCGCGGCCTATTTCCTTCTGCGCTGGTTCGTCGCCGCGCCCCCGGCCCAGGTCCGCAAGGCCTTGCTGACCACCGGTCTGATCCTGGCACCTGTCCTGATCGTCGCCCTGGCGCTCGGCGGGCGTCTGAGCCTGCTGGCGCCGGCCCTGCTCCTGCTGCTTCTGATGCGGCCCATGAAGCGTTTCCGGTCCGCCCAGCGTGGGGCGACCCCCGGCAACAGCTCCGAGGTGCGGACCCGCTTTCTGAAGATGCTGCTCGACCACGACAGCGGCGAGATGTCGGGCACGGTGCTGGAAGGGCCGTACACCGGCCGCACGCTCGAGGCGCTGGCGCCGGAAGACCTCTTCGCGCTCTGGCGGCACTGCCTCGCCGAGGACGAGCAGTCGGCGCGGGTCCTGGAAAGCTACCTCGACCGTCGGCTGGGGGACGACTGGCAGGCGGAAGCCGGCGCCGGGGCGCGGTCCGCGCCCCCGGAGGCCATGACCCGCGAGGAAGCCTTCCGGATCCTCGGCCTGAAGCCCGGTGCCGGGACCGAGGAAATCCTCGCCGCCTACCGCCGCATGATGCGCCAGCATCACCCGGATCAGGGCGGCTCAGACTACCTCGCCGCGAAGATCAACCAAGCCAAGGCGCTCCTGCTGGGCGACTGACGCTCCTTGGTATTACTCAATCGCGTCGGCGGTCACGGCGCAGATACACGATCAGGATGCTGAAGAGGACGCCGAGGGTGGTCAGGCTCCCGCCCGGCATCGGCGACGCGGGGGCCGACAGCGCGTCCCTCATATGCTGCACGACGGCGTCGGTGTTGAGGGTCTTGGCGAAGGCGTCCCCTTCCTTGAGAAGCTTCATCACGTTCTTGATCAGGTCGGCGTCGGTAGGGGTCCGGCCGCGGCTGTCAAGGACATGGAACTGCTTGAGTAACCGCAGCGCCTTCCCCTGGACCCGTCCCAGATGGACTTGATGGTCGCCGATCGACTGCGCCGCGGAATAGCGATGCTCGCGCGGCAGGCTCCTGAGGCCATGCCGGCGCAGGTCGATGGCATGTCCCATGGCGTTCAGTTCCCGCAGGATGATCTCGATTCTTGGCCGGAAGCTCTGAACGCGGCGCCAGAAATCGTGATAGAGCATGTCGGTGATTTGCGGTGTCGTGCCCTTGCCGATCAGTTTGAACCTCTCCTGGTCGATGGCGACCCGAAGCTGATCCAGGACAGCCTCTATCATGTTCAACCGCTGGCCTAGGCTCATGGTCCGGCTGTCTCCTTTCTGCCTGGCGGGACCGGTCGGCGGGGCCGTGTCATGCCGACGCCGCGGCCCGCGATCTGGGGCCCATATATAGCTCAAGCGCGGGCGCCGCGGGTCAAGACATCCGGCCTCCGCTTGGGATCTTCGGCCCGTCGCGCGAAGGACCCGCTGTGGTGCCGCTATCTCAATCTACTCTAAGAGAGTAGAGCATGGTTCACGCGTCACACCGCTACAATATGACGCGATCATGCTCTAAGCGTTTAGTACCGAAAGCCTGCCCAGTCGGCTGGACAGCGCCTGCAAGATTATCTATAAGCCTGCGTCCTGATCGACGAGCATCCTGCCCAGGTAGCTCAGTTGGTAGAGCACGTGACTGAAAATCACGGTGTCGGTGGTTCGATTCCTCCCCTGGGCACCATTATTTCAATAGCTTAGCTTCTGGATCGAGTGGCCGGCCACTTTTGAGTGGCCAATAAGTGGCCAGCCAGCCATGCCTAGCCACGCTCCACCCTGCCTGCCTCGCCCAGCCCAACCTGGCCAAGCCTCACCTCGCCTGCCATTCGCAGGGGAGGGCCGTGACAGGCTGCATGGCGCAAGATGCTTAATCATGGGATCAATTTGTCTGCTTTTCTATAATATCATATATAACATATCATTAGGCGGATTTTATGAGGGTCAATTTTGTTTGGGTACCGTAATGGGTACCAGGAGTCTTGGCGCATCTGGAGGTGACTCTCCGGGGTGCCGCCGCAGGCCGCGGGCGGATTCGGCGCTCCCGGGGCGTCCCAGAGGTTCGCTTTTTTTGGTCCAGAAGATCGGCGTCAGCGCCGTTGGACGGGCGCCCCGGCCCCGTGCCAGAGGGTCCGGCTCGCTTCGGCCAGCTGCAGCACCTGCCCGGCCCAGGCGTCGAGGGCCCGGCGCAGGTCCTCGTTGGTCACGCTGGCGCGGACCACCTCCCCGAGCCCGGCGGGCGCCTGGCTGCGGCGCTCCAGGAGTCGGTTCAGGACCTCCGCCGAGGCGCCGAGACGGGCCATGCCGGCGGCGGTGGTCCGGCGCAGGTCTCCGATCCGCCAGCCCTCCACACCCGAGATCTCGGCGGCACGGCGCACCGCGTTGGAGAAGCCGGTCACGGGTCGGTTGCCGCGCGGCCCGGCCGGGAAGGCATAGGGGCTGTCGCTGCGGGGCATCGAGGCGAGCACCTCGACCGCGGCGCCGGGCAGGGGCACCTCGTGGCGCTGGCCGTCGTCTCGCCGCAGCGACCAGACCTGGTCGGCCAGCCCGATGTCCATCAGCCGCAGGGCCGCGACGTCGCCGCGCCGCTGTCCGGTCAGGAGGGCGACCTTGAAGAGCGCGCCGTAGGGCCAGCCCATCTGCTCCCAGGCCTGCCAGAGGGCGGCGGTCTCGTTGTCGGTCAGGATGCGCTGGCGCGGTGCCTCCTTGGCCGGCGGCCGGATGTTGACCACCGGCGAGGTCAGGACAAGGCCGGCCTCGATCCCCCAGAGGTAGATCTTGCGGATCAGCGCCAGGCGCCGGTTGGCGGCATAGGGGTGGCCGCGCTGCTGTACGTCCTCGATCAGCGCGATGATGTCCGCACGGGTCACCGAGTCGGCCGTACGCCGGCCCCAGGCCGGGATCAGGTCGGCCTCGATCATCTGCTGGTCGAGCTTCCAGGACTTCTTGCTGCGCTTGGCGTAGCGCTCCAGGTAGGCCCGGGCCAGCGCCTCGAAGCTGAAGCCGCCGCCGGTGACGGCGGCCCGGTTCCGCGCGGGGTCGCGGCCGCGGGCGACCTCCTGCAGGGCGTCGAAAGCGGCGTCGCGGGCCAGTTCCAGGGAAAGCGTCGGATAGGTGCCCAGCGACAGCCGGCGCTTGCGGCCGTCGATCCGGTACATGACCTGCCAGGTCTTTCGGCCGTTCTCGGAGACCCGCAGGCCGAAGCCGGGCATCTCGTCGTCCCAATAGTCGGCCCGGCCGGCCGCAGGCGGCGTCAGGCCCGCCACGATGCGCTCGCTCAGTCGGGTGACCGCCATGACGGCCGCAGTGCCTCGCTTCCCCTGGACGGCCGAACTCGGCCCGCTGGCCGAATCGGCTCATTGGCGAGGACTCTAGGACTGGCCGGGAAGGGCTGTCCAGCCGCCCCGGCGATCTCGCTGGTCGGCGGAGGCCGATCCGCGGCCGGCGCCCCGTCTTTACGGTTCGGCAACCGGGATTGGCTAGTCCTATCCTGGCCAAGAGGGATGGAGAACAGAGACTTAAGGGGGTGTGTGATGCGTGCTGCCGGGCTTCCCTTCAAGCCGATCCTGCTGTGCGTCCTTGTCGCAGGCTTGGGTCTGGGCGCCTGCGGCGAAGGTGAGAAGCTGCCCGACGTCGGCAAGCTGATCGCCCAGCTCCAGAGCGACGAGCCGGCCGCCAGAAAGCAGGCCGCCGTCCTCCTGGGGAAGCACGGGCCGCGCGCCGCCAGCGCCGTCGCCGCCCTGCTGGACGCCGCCGACCGCACGATCACGCCGAGCGGGCAGAGGGCGCAGCCCGCCAGGCCGAAGGGTAAGGAGGAAAAGCCGCAGGCGGTGGATGACGCGCAGCTCTACGATGCGGTGGTCAAGGCGCTTTCGCGGACCGGTGCGGCCGGTGTCCCCGGGTTGATCGACGGTCTGGAGCGGCCGGGGCAGCGCTCGGCCTGGGCGGCGATGACCGCACTGAGCTGGATCGGCAAGCCGTCCGTGAAGCCGCTGGTCCAGGCCCTGGGCGGCGACAAGGATCAGACCCGCGGCCTTGCGGTCACCGCCCTGGCCGGCATCGGCAAGGCGGCCGCGGAGTCCGTCCCGGCGCTGATGGAGGTCGCCCGCGGCCGCTACGGTTCCGCCTCCGGGCAGGCCGTGGTCGCGCTCGGCAGAATGGGTGGGGCGGCCGTCCCCGGCCTGCTGGAGCTGCTGGACGATCCGAAGATGGGCCCACGTCGTGCCGAGGTGATCATCGCGATCGGCCGGCTCGGCGCCGCCGCCAAGCCGGCCGTGCCGAGCTTGCTTACCGTGCTCGAGGAGAACGACCAGAAGATCCGTATGGCCACGGTGCTCGCCCTGGGCGAGATCGGTCCCGCGGCGGAAGCCGCGATTCCAAAGCTGATGCGTCTTGAGAAGGACGATCGCACCCAGATCGCCCGAGGTGCCGAAAAAGCCTTGGACCAGATCGCACCCGACCGCTAGTGTGATGGTTTCAAAGTTCGGCACATTTCATGTGCCGAGATTTGGAAGCTGAATCACACGAGATTCAACGAGTTAGTGTCCCTTTGATTGTGCAATTCGCGAGAGCGAATTGCACAATCAAAGGGACACTAGGTCGAGTCACGATCTTCGACCTAAACACGCCTCCCCGGCTCGCAGGCCGAGCCGGCGGCCCGGTCTCGCCATCCATCCTGCGACCGTCCTCTCGGAAGACGGCCTGATGCTCCCTGGCCTCGTGAGGCGCGGCACTGCTGCGTCTGTTCAGCGCCGCCGCCTGTCCCGTTCCTGAAGGCGCTGGCGAAGCGCCACGCCTGATGGATAAGCAACGAGAAAGACCATCAGGAGCACGATGGTGGAAGTCAGAAATGAATCGATCATAGGGCGTCCCTTTATCCCCGATCGACAACCCGTTCATACCAGCCTGTCGTAAACCCTGTAAAATGACAAGCCAAATCTATTAACATCTATACAAGACAACAATTCCAAAGACTTGTCCGTCAAATCCGGGCATTGGTCCACACGGTTCTCCACCGTCGGGGATGCGACCAGTGCGCGAATAACCTTCGTCCTTCTCGGCCGGGTCAAAGGTCAAAGGCGGCCGCCCGCAGGTCTTCTCAGGCGTTGCCCGCGATGTACTGGCGCAAGGTCGTGGCCTCGGCCTCCAACTCCTCGAGCCGGCTCTTGACCACGTCGCCGATGCTGACGATCCCGACCAGCTTGCCCGCCTCGACCACCGGAAGGTGACGGAAGCGGCCGTCGGTCATCAGCTTCATGATGTCGTCCACCCGGTCGTCCGGGCTGCAGGTCGTGACGTCGGTGGTCATCCGGTCCTTGACCTTCAGGGCGAGCAGGTCGGTGCCGTGGTCCGGCAGGCCGCGCACCAGGTCCCGCTCGGACAGGATACCGGCCAAGCCGCCGTCGTCAGTGGTGATGACGAGGGCCCCGATGTTGCGGTCCCTGAGGACCTTCGCCGCGTCGGCGATGGTCGTATCGGGGCGTGCCGTGGCAACGTCCGCCCCGTTCACGGAGACGATGTGTCGGACTAGCATGGCTCGGCTTCTCCTTCCTTCGCCCGATCTTGGGCCTTCGCCCGATCTTGGACATTTCGCCCAGAGCCCTCTTGTTTCGCAAGTATTGCACTCTTCGGGCGAGTTTTCAAAATGGGCCTGTCGGGTCGGGTCTCCGGCGCCATTCTTTCGCCAATCTACGTGCTAGACTGGGTGCCGGTATGAGCAGAGGCCGAAGATGACCAGTAATCCTACGCGCCGAAAGTCGAAGGCCGAACCTCCCTCCGCGGCTGAGCTGCTGGAGGCCGCGCTGCTTCGTTCGGAACGGCAAGGGTGGGGCAACTTGAGGTTGCGCGAGCTCGCCGCCGACCTCGGCGTGCCGCTGTCCGAGGTCCTGGCCCACTACCGGGACGCCGACGCCATCGCGGACGCCTGGTTCCGGGAAGCCTTGGCCGCGATGCTGGCGCCGCCGCCGGAGGGCTTCGCGGCGCTGCCGGCGCAGGAACGGCTGCGCATCATGATGCTGCGCTGGTTCGACGCCCTGGCCCCGCACCGACGGGTGACCGGCGAGATGCTGGCGGGCAAGCTCTATCCCTCGCATCCGCACCATTGGGTGCCCATGATCTTCAACCTGTCCCGGACCATCCACTGGCTCCGGGATGCGGCCGGGCTCGACGCCGGCGGCCGCCGCCGTCAGCTCGAGGAGGTCGGCCTCACCGCTCTGTTCCTCGCGACCCTTCGGGATTGGGTCCGCGACGAGACCCCGGACCAGGAGCGGACCCGAGCCCGCTTGGCGCGACGTCTGGCCCGAAGCGACCGTCTGATGACGCGGCTGTACGGCGCGGCCGCCGGCGATGCGGCCGAGGAACCTGACGGGGCCGCCGGTTAGGGCGGGTCCTTCTTGAAGCTGACGAGCCAGATGCCGCCGGGCCGGCGGTGACGCTCGGCAAGCCAGGCACGCCATACATCGAAGCCTTCTTCCGCCCTCGTCTCGCGGCCGGCCGCAACTGCTAGGAAAGCTGGAGTTTTCCAAGGCGGGTCAAGGCGACGCCGCGGCTTTGGACGCCAGCCGAAAAACCCGCAAATCGGGTGGAGTCCTTTTACCCTTTCTTAACCATGGAGGCTTAGTTTGATCCACGGAGCGCAACGCGCTCCCCTCCCTCCCTCCCTAAGACCAAGATGAAAGCCCCGCCCCCTCCCCGGCGGGGCTTTCGCTTTTGGGTCGGGCGCCGACCTCGGCGCGAACCACGGTGCTCGGCGGAGTGTCTGGCCAGGCGGCGGGCTGCCTTGGCCCCGGACAGGCCTCCACAGCGTTAAGGCGCTGGTAGGGAGTCTCTGTAATCCTGCCCTTTGACCTATGACCAATTAGGAGCCTCTGCGGGTGCGGCGTTCCAGGAAGATCCTTCTGGTTGCGATCGATCCGAACTGCATCCGCCGGGTCACCGAGAGCCTGACCCAGGGGCCCCGGTCCGAGAACCCGGAACCGGCGCTCGACATCCGCAACCTGCCGAGCCTTGCCGAGGCCGCCGCGGCCTGCGAGGCCCAGGACTGGGACCTCCTGCTCTTGGACCTCGACGCCTTGGCCGCCAGCGACCCGACTCCTTCCGAAGCGTTTCTGCTGGATCATCGGGCCTCCCTGGTCGTCTTTCGGGGCGGCGAGGACCTGGCCGGACTGCGGCAAGCGGTGAGCAGCGCCCTGGCGCGTCGGCGGGTCGATACGCAGGGCCTCCGCCGGGCGCTTTACGACGACTTCACCGGGCTACCGACCCAGACGCTGCTGGTCGACCTGGTCAATCAGGCGGTGGCGCGCGCCAAGCGCAGCGGCCTCTACGTGGCCCTGGTCCCCTTCACACTGCACGGCCTGGAGGACTGCGAAGACCGCTTCGAGCGCGCCGAGGTCGAGAAGATTTACAAGGCCCTGCTCGGGCGACTGACCGGCTCGCTGCGCAGCAGCGACGTGGTCGCCCACTTCGGCGGTACCGACTTCGCGATCCTGATGGAGATCCGAAACGGCTACGAGGACGCGGTCCTGGTCGCGGAACGGATCCGCGAGATCATGACCGACCGCTTCGTCTTCGGCGAGGGCGTGCTGGACATCACCATGACCCTGCGCGGCCCGCTGCTCTGCGACTCTGCCATCGAAGACCTCGAGTCCCTATTGCGGCAGGCCGAAAGCGCGGATCGGTTCTCCGCCTCCGCCGCCTGACGCCCCTCGAGATCCCGGGCCGGAATCCGGCGGGCGCAGTCCTTCGCGCTGCGGCTTCCGCTCTCCTTCACACCACTTGACTTCAGTCAAGGCGCCGTTCCGGGCGATCGGGTTCACTGCGATCCGGGTCGGAATTCCGGGGCACAGGCCTTTTTCAGATGACACAGTCTTTGAGCCGCAGGGCCTTTCTGGCGATGGGCCGCAGGGCGCCCAAGGCGGACGGTGCGCCCGGGCGGCGCGCGGCCGAGGTCGCCTCGAACTGCCTGTCGCTCAAGGGCGTGGCCTGCCGGATCTGCGGCGAGCACTGCGACGCCGGGGCGATCCGCTTCCGTCCCCGGGTCGGCGGCAGGGCGCGGCCCGAGGTTACCGCCGACTGCAACGGCTGCGGCGCCTGCGTCGGGGTCTGCCCCGCCGCCGCGATTTCCCTGGTCGAGATGACGGAGAGAGGGGAGCCGGCATGAACATCTGCGGTCTCGTCGTTCACGCACGCCCCGAGCAGGGCGACCGCCTCTGCGCGGCGATCGAAGACCTGCCCGGCGCCGAGGTCCATGCCCGCGCGCCGGATGGCCGTCTGGTGGTCACCGTCGAGGACCACGGCGAGGCCTGCGCCGGGGACACCGTTCTGCGGCTGCACCGCCTGCCGGGCGTGCTCTCGGCCGCCATCGTCTACCACAGCTTCGAACCGGAGGCGGCCGCTTCCGAAGGGTCCTGGGAGAACCGATGATGCAGCAGTCACGCCGAGACTTCGTCAAGTCCTCCGCGATCGCGGCCACGGCGGCCGCGGCCGGCGTCACCCTGCCGGCCGGCGGTGCCGCCCTGGCGGCGCCCGACGGCATCCGCTGGGACAAGGCGCCCTGCCGCTTCTGCGGCACCGGCTGCAGCGTCCTGGTCGGCACCAAGGCCGGCCGGGTGGTGGCCACCCAGGGCGATCCCGACGCGCCGGTGAACCGCGGCCTCAACTGCATCAAGGGCTACTTCCTCTCCAAGATCATGTACGGCGAGGACCGCCTGACCCGGCCGCTGCTGCGCAAGACCGACGGCAAGTACGACAAGGACGGCCGCTTCGAGCCGGTCTCCTGGGACGAGGCCTTCGACGTCATGGCCGAGAAGTTCAAGGCCGCGCTCAAGGCCAAGGGGCCCGAGTCGGTCGGCATGTT
>JAKSBE010000240.1 GCA_022361275.1 Kiloniellales bacterium | reverse complement strand
CGCGGCGCCTTCTCCCCGACCACCGTGCAGAGCACGATGGTCTCGCCGTAGCGGACCATGACGGCGCCGTCGGCCTGCCGTGCGATGCGCCCGCTCTCGAAGACGAGCGGCCGCCCGCCCCAGGTGATCTCTTTTTTATGTATGTCGAACATGTCGTTCAGTCCTTACGGTCTTGGGCCGGTAGTTCATGACTGTACACCGGACCCGCGCAAGGGGCGTGGCGAGATCCCCGCCCCTTGCGTCGGCCCGGCTTCGGAATACCCATCGCACCGGCCACTTTCGCGATGTTCCAAGATTGCGGTCCCTCCGGACCGGCAGACAACACCACAGGCCCTGCCCGTGCGCGCGCCGCCGGTCTGGAGCCTGCACCACCTTAGCGGCGCAGCCCCAGACGTTGGATCAGGCCTTCGTAGCGGCTCTTGTCCTTGCCCTTGAGGTAGTCCAAGAGGCGCCGCCGCTGGCCCACCATGACCAGGAGACCGCGCCGCGAGTGAAAGTCCTTCTTATGGGTCTGCAGGTGCTCGGTCAGGTTCTTGATCCGCTCCGACAGGATTGCGACCTGGACCTCTGGAGATCCGGTGTCGTCCTGCTTCTGGGCGTATTCGCCGATCAGCTCCTGCTTGCGTTCCATCGTAATCGACATCGTGTCTTACGTCCTCTCGTTCGCCCCTTGGGCTAAAGGTTCAAAACGCGGACCGGGTGCAGGTCGCCCGCTTCGTACCGAGCCAGCGCTACCAGCTTCTCACCGGCCATGGCGCAGATCACCTCGCCGTTGGTCAGTTCGGCAATGCGGTCCCGGTTGGCGCGGGCGAGCATGGATACGGCTTGTCCGAGCCGTAGCCGCTGCGCCTCGGTCTCGGTCAAGGCCAGAGCCGGGATGTCGTCCAGCGCGGTCTCGACCGGAAGAAGGTGCTCGAAAGCGGCGGCACTATGCCCGAGGGCCTCCAGAGATGCCAGCGAAATCGCATCGGCCTCGGCGAAGGGTCCAACCGCCGTCCGTCGCAACTCGCGGATGTGGGCAAAGGTTCCCAGCGCGCGCCCGAGATCCCGGGCCAGGGCCCGCATGTAGGCCCCCTTGCCGGAGACCGCCTCGAAGCGGGCCAGGTCCGGGCCGGGCCGGTCGAGCAGGCGGAGGCGCTCGATGGTGATCGGGCGCGGCGCCAGCTCCGGTGCGGCGCCCTCGCGGGCCAGGTCGTAGGCGCGCTCCCCGGCCACCTTGATCGCCGAGAAGGCCGGCGGCACCTGCCGGATCTCGCCTTCGAAACGCGGCAGGACCGCCTCGATCTGCGTCCTTTCGGGCCGGACCTCCGAGCGCGCGGCGATCTCGCCCTCGGCGTCGTCGGTGCTGGTGGCGATCCCCCATTGCAGGGTGAATCGGTAGGTCTTGATACCCGCCATGACGTAGGCCACCGTCTTGGTGGCCTCGCCCAGGGCGATCGGCAGGAGGCCGCTGGCCAGGGGGTCCAAGGTGCCGCCGTGGCCGGCCTTCTGGGCGTCGAAGATCCGCCGGACCCGGCCCACCGCCTGGGTCGAGGTAACGCCGCTCGGCTTGTCCAGCACGACCCAGCCGTGGACCGGCCGGCCGCGGCGCCTACGAGCCATGATCGGCCTCCCCGGCCTCGGCGCCCTCGCTGTCCCGATCCGGGCGCTCCGGATCCCGGCGCAGCCGCTCGCCGCGCAGCAGGGCGTCGATCCGTCCGGCGTTGTCGAAGGAGAGATCCGGCTCGAAGCCGAGGCGCGGCGTGAAGCGCAGCTTCAGCCGGCGCGCCAGTTCGCCGCGCAGGAAGGGTGCGGCGCGGCGCAAGGCCGCCACCTTGACCTCGAGGTCGGCGCCGCCCAGCGGCATGACGAAGGCGGTCGCGTTCTTCAGGTCGGGGCTGAGCCTGACCTCGGTGACCGTGATCGCGGCCCCGGCGAGATCCGGGTCGCGCAGCGAGGCCTCGCCGAGCACCTCGGACAGGGCGTGGCGGATCTCCTCGCCGACGCGCAGCTGGCGTTGGCTGGGCGGCCGTCCGCGGCTTCTGGACATGATTGGTAACTCCCGGAGCCTGGCCGCCTCACGCCGCCGCGCGGCGAAGCGGCCATCCGGCTCCAATTTGATCCCGGCCCCGGCGCTGCCGCCATGGGCCGGGAGGCAGAACGGCGCGGCCTATAGCTGGCGCGCCTTCTCCTCGACCTCGTAGCACTCGATCTTGTCGCCGACCTGGATGTCCTGATAGTTCTCGAAGGCCATGCCGCACTCGTAGCCGTCCTTGACCTCGCGAACCTCTTCCTTGAAGCGGCGCAGGGTCTTCAAGGTGCCGTCGTGGATCACCACGTCGTCGCGCAGCAGCCGGACCTTGGCGCCGCGCTTGACCAGACCCTCGGTGATCATGCAGCCGGCGACCTTGCCGACCTTGGTGATGTTGAAGACCTCGCGGATCTCCGCGTAGCCCAGGAACTTCTCCTCGCGCGACGGCGCCAGCATGCCGCTGAGCGCCGCCTTCATCTCGTCGACGACGTTGTAGATGATCGAGTAGTAGCGGATCTCGACGTCGTCGCGCCGGGCCATCTCGCGGGCCTGGGGATTGGCGCGGACGTTGAAGCCGATCACCATGGCGCCGGAGGCCCGGGCCAGGGTGACGTCGGACTCGTTGATGCCGCCGACGCCCGTGTGCAGCACCTGGACCGCGACCTCGTCGGTGCCCAGCTTCTCCAGGGCGCCGACGATGGCCTCGACCGAACCCTGCACGTCGGACTTGATCACCACCGGCAGGCGTTGGGTCTCGCCTTCCTTGATCTTCGAGATCAGCTGCTCCAGGGAGACCCGGTTCGCGGTCGCGCCCTGGTCGCGTACCTTGCTCTTGCGGAAGCTGGCGATCTCGCGGGCACGGGCCTCGTTTTCCACGACCACGAAGTCGTCACCGGCCAACGGCGTGCCGGCCAGGCCGAGGACTTCGACCGGCGCCGAAGGCCCGGCCTCCTCGACCTTCTCGCCGCGGTCGTTCAGCAGGGCGCGGACCCGGCCGGACTCGCTGCCGGTCACGAAGACGTCGCCGACCTTCAGCGTGCCGCGCTGGACCAGGACCGTGGCCACCGAGCCGCGGCCCTGCTCGAGCTTGGCCTCGATGACGACACCCTCGGCCGCCCGCTCCGGATTGGCCTTCAGCTCGAGCAGCTCCGCCTGCAGCAGCAGGGCTTCGACCAGCTTGTCGAGACCGGTGCCTTCGACCGCCGACACGGGCACGGCAAGGATCTCGCCGCCCATATCCTCGACCACGAGGTCGTGCTGCAGCAGCTCCTGCTTGACCCGGTCCGGGTTGGCCTCGGGCTTGTCGATCTTGTTGATCGCGACCACGATCGGCACCTTGGCCGCCTTGGCGTGGTTGATCGCCTCCACGGTCTGGTCCTTGATGCCGTCATCGGCGGCCACCACCAGGACCACGACGTCGGTCACATTGGCACCGCGCGAGCGCATCTCGGTGAAGGCCGCGTGGCCCGGCGTATCGATGAAGGTGACCCGGTCGCCCGAGGCCAGCGTCACCTGATAGGCGCCGATGTGCTGGGTGATGCCGCCGGCTTCGTGGGACACGACGTCGGTCGCCCGCAGGGCATCCAGGAGCGACGTCTTGCCGTGGTCGACGTGGCCCATCACGGTGACCACCGCCGGCCGGGCCTTGAGATCCTCCGGCCGATCGTCCTCGCCCTTGAGGCCGATCTCGACGTCGGCGGCGGAGACGCGCTTCAGCTTGTGGCCGAATTCGCCGACCACCAGCTCGGCGGTGTCGGCGTCGATCGTTTGGTTGATGGTCGCCATGACCCCCATCTTCATCAGTGTCTTGATGACCTCGGCGCTGCGCTCGGCCATGCGGTTGGCGAGCTCCTGCACCGTGATCGTCTCCGGAACGACGACCTCGCGGATGACCTTCTGCGGCAGGCCGTCCATCCCGCCCATCTGGCGCTGCCGCTCGCGCTCGCGCTGGCGCCGCACGGAGGCCAGGGAGCGGACCCGCTCCATGCCGTCCTCGCCGGTCAGCGCCTGGGTGATGGTCAGCTTGCCGTGGCGCCGCCGCTCGTCGCCGCCGCGGCGCGGTGCCGGGGTCTTGGCCGGGGCGCCGCCCTTGCGGGGCTTGGCCTTCGGCGGCTCTTCCGCGGCCGGCGCCGGCTTCTTGGCCGCCGGCGCGGCCGGCTTCTCCGCCACTGTCTCCTTGGCCTTCTCTTCCTCTTCGAGCTTCTTGCGGGCCTCTTCCTCGATGCGCCGCCGCTCGTCCAGTTCGGCCCGGTTCTTCTCGGCTTCCGCCTCGGCGAGCCGCTGCGCCTCGGCCTCCTGCTCGGCCCGACGGGCAGCCTCCTCGGCCTCCAGCTTGCGCCGCTCGGCCTCCTGCTCGGCCTCGATCTGGCGCCGCTCCTCGTCGCGCTTGGCCGTTTCCAGAGCGCGCATCCGGCCGGCGCGCTCGGCATCGGTCAGGCTGCGCTGAGCTTCGGCCGTGGCCTCGGCCACGCCCAGAGCCTCGGCGGCCTCCGCCGTGGCCGTGTCGAAGCCTTCAGCCGGCGCCTTGACCTCGGCCATGCGCCCGCTCGCCCCACGCTCGAAACTGCGGGTGCGCTTGACCTCGACCGTGACCGCCTTGGTCCGGCCATGACTGAAGCTCTGCCGAACCTGTCCGGTCTCGACCGTCTTCTTCAACTCCAGCCGCCCGGGGCGACTGAGCTTCAGAGGCTTTTTGGCTTCGCCTTCCTTCGTCGTCATATCATCCCTACGCTTAGCCGTCGTAGGTCCCTAATCCCCGGCCAGCACACCGGCCAGGCGCGCCGCCTCGACAATCACCGACGCCGCCAGGCCGCCGTCGGAAAGGGCGGCATGGACCACCGTGTCCCGGCCGAGAGCGGCGCCCAGCTCGGCCGAGGAGAAAACTTCGATCAGCGGCAGCTCCGGCTGCAAGGCCGTGCCCAAGGCCTTCAACCGTCGCCGGCCGTCCGCTGCGCCGTCCGCCGCGGCCAGCAGCACCCTGGCCTGGCCGGAGGCAAGCCAGGGCCGCACCTGCTCGAAGCCCGAGACCGCCTGTCCCGCCCGCTTGGCGAGGCCGATCAGATCCAGGCAACGTCGACGCAGGAGCTGAGCCACCTGCACCGGCAAATCCTCGGGCACAGACACGGGTGCCCGCGCGGCTCTCGCGAAGAGCTGCCGCTTGCAGGCTTTCTCGATTATAGAGCGCCGCGGCAACAACCACAATCCGCGCCCGGGCAGAACGCCCTTGATGTCGGGCACCACCATATCCCCGGGTCCGACCACGAAGCGCAGCAGCTCGGCCTTCGGCCGCAGCTCGCCGGTCACGATGCAGCGCCGCAGCGGCCCCTGTGGGCGCTCCGGCGCTCGCGTCATACCATCCTGCATGGCGGCGGGCTCGATCACGCTGCACGTCCTTCCTCACCCGGATCAGGGCTCCCGGCCGGCTTCGGGCGCCTCGGCGGCAGGGGCTTCGGCAGCGGGGGCTTCGGCAGCGGGGGCCGGCTCGTCGTCGAACCAGTGGGCCCTGGCCGCCATGATGATGGCGTCGACCTGCTCCGCCTTGGGCGCCAGGCCGCCCAGATGCTCGACCAGTTCGTCGCTGGCCAGATCGCCCAGGTCGTCCAGGGTCTTGACCCCGGCTTCGCCCAGCTTGACCAGCATGGCGGCGTTCAGGCCTTCGATCTCGGCCAGGGCTTCCTCGACACCGAGCGCGCGCCGCCGCTCGTCCATCAGCCGGTCCTGCTCCTCGAGGTAGCCGCGCGCCCTTGCCCGAAGCTCCTCGGCGACTTCCTCGTCGAAGCCCTCGATCTGGGCCAGTTCGTCGACCGGCACGAAGGCGACCTGCTCGATGGTGCTGAAGCCCTCGGTGACCAGCAGGTGCGCGATGACGTCCTCGACGTCCAGGGCATCGATGAACATCTGCGAACGGCTGCGGAACTCCTCCTGACGGCGCTCCGACTCCTCGTCCTCGGTCAGGATGTCGATGTCCCAGCCGGAGAGCTGAGAGGCCAGCCGGACGTTCTGGCCGCGGCGGCCGATCGCCTGCGAAAGCTGGTCGTCGGGGACCACGACCTCGATCCGGCCCTGCTCCTCGTCGAGCACGACCTTGCTGACCTCGGCCGGGGCCAGGGCGTTGACCACGAAGGTCGCGATGTCGTGGGACCAGGGAATGATGTCGATCTTCTCGCCCTGAAGCTCGCTGACGACCGCCTGGACCCGGCTGCCGCGCATGCCGACGCAGGCGCCGACGGGATCGATCGCGGAGTCGTGCGACAGCACCGCGATCTTCGCCCGGCTGCCGGGGTCGCGGGCGACCGCCTTGATCTCGATGATGCTGTCGTAGATCTCGGGCACTTCCTGGGCGAAGAGCTTGGCCATGAACTGCGGGTGGGTCCGCGACAGGAAGATCTGCGGGCCGCGCAGTTCCTGGCGCACGTCGTAGATGTAGGCGCGCACCCGGTCGCCGGTGCGGAAGGATTCACGCGGCAGGCTCTCGTCACGGCGCATCATGGCCTCGGCGCGGCCGAGGTCGACGCTGACGTTGCCGAACTCGTTGCGCTTGACGATGCCGTTGACGATCTCGCCGACCCGGTCCTTGTATTCCTCGTACTGGCGCTGGCGCTCGGCTTCCCGGACCTTCTGGACGATCACCTGCTTCGCGGTCTGGGCGGCGATCCGTCCCAGGTCGATCGGCGGCAGCTCCTCGATGATGAAGTCCCCGGACTTCAAGCTGGAGTCGCGAACCTGCGCCTCCTTGGTCAGGATCTGGGTGAACTCGTTCTCGATCTCCTCGACCACCTCCTGGTAGCGCTTGAGCTTGATCTCGCCACTGTTCCGATCGATCTCGGCGCGGATGTCATGCTCGTGGCCGTACTTTGCCCGGCCAGCCTTGGTGATCGCCTG
>JAKSBE010000493.1 GCA_022361275.1 Kiloniellales bacterium | reverse complement strand
AGCGTCGGTGAAAGCCGCCGCCGAGGCCGCCGGTATCGGCCCCTGGGTGGAGGCGCTGCCCCAGGGCTATCACAGCAAGATCGGCGACCGCGGGGCCTGGCTCTCCGGTGGCGAGCGCCAGTGCCTTTCGATCGCGCGCGCACTTCTCAGCCCCGCGCCGGTCATCGTGCTCGACGAGATGACGGCCTTCGCCGACGCGGAGACCGAGGCGCAGGTCGCCGACGGACTGCGCAGCCTAACCCGCGGCAAGACCGTGCTGGCCGTCACACACAAGCTGTCCACCGTAGCGACGGCCGACCGGGTCCTGCTCCTCGACCGCGGCCGCATCGTCGGCGACGGGACACACCAGGAGCTCCTGGCCGGGAACGATGTCTACCGAGCCCTCTTCGCCGACAGCTATCGCCCCGCCGCGGCAGCGGCGGCGACGGCCGGCTAGGGAGGGCACCGTGCACCTGCCGCTTCTCGACGATGTGACGGCTCTTGTCGGCGGCGACGGTCGCAAGCGCCTGCGCAGAAGCGTGCTGCTGCGCTTGCTCGAGGCGCTGGCCGGAAGCCTTCCCTTTCTAGCGGCCTACCTCGCCCTGCCTGCCCTGATGGAAGGCTGGATGTCCGTCACCGTGCTTTTGTGGCTGATGGCGGCGGCACTGTGCGGCTTGTCGCTGCAGTACCTCTTCGGCCTCCTGGCCGACCGCCACAGCTTCATCGACGGCTATGGGGCGACCTGCGATCTTCGCTTGGCGCTGGCAAGACACTTGAAGTCCCTACCGCTCGGGCTGCTCACGCGGCGTGCGGTCGGCGATCTCAGCCACGTGGTCGCCGAGACGGTCCAGATGCTGGAAGAGCTCCTGACTCACCTCCTGCCTGTCCTGGTGGGCCAGCTTTGCGTGCCCCTGGTCATGGGTATCCTGCTGGTGCTGATCGATTGGCGCCTTGGCCTGGCCGCGCTGGCAACCGTCCCCTTGGCGCTTCTTTTGATGGTGAGCCTGCGGGCGCTTTTCCGGCACCTCTATGGCCGGCGCATCGGACTCCTGGGCGAGGTCAGCGCCCGCTTGCTGGAGTACGTCCAGGGCATCGGGGTCATCCGCGCGTTCAACCTGGCCGGGGACCGCTGCACGGTCCTGGACCAATCCCTGCGCGATCTCCGGGATGCGTCGATCCGGATCGAAGTCTTCGGCGGCCTGGCTTTCTACAGCTTTGCCATCGCACTCGAGGCCGGCTTTATCGTCCTCCTGGCCGCCGGAAGCTGGCTCGTTCTGTCCGATCAGCTATCGCTCGCCGCCTTCGTCGTCGCCATGGTCGTCAGTCAGCGCTTCTACATGCCGTTGATCGAAGCGACTTCGTCGCTGGCCATGGTGTCCTACTTCGCCCAAGGACTGCGGCGGATTCGGGCGGTCACCGAGATGGAGCCGCTGCCGCCGGGCTCAATGACGGAGATGCCCGCCAGCAAGGAGATCGTCCTCGATGCCGTGTCCTGCGGCTATGGAGATCGGCGGAACGTCCTATCGTCCGTTTCCTGCCGCATTCCCCAGGGATCCCTGACGGCCATCGTCGGTCCGTCCGGGGCGGGCAAGTCGACCTTGCTGCACCTTCTGGCACGCTTTCACGATGTGCGGTCCGGCGCCATTCGGATCGGCGGCGTGGACCTTCGCGATCTCCATCCCGAGACGCTGATGGAGAACCTGTCCATGGTGCTCCAGGACGTCTACCTCTTCAGCGGGACGATTGCCTACAACATCCGCCTGGGCCGCCCCGAAGCCAGCGACGCGGAGGTGCGCGCGGCCGCGGAGATGGCCTGCTGCGCCGAGCTCATCGACAGCTTTCCCGACGGCTACGAGACGATCATCGGCGAAGGGGGCATGACCCTTTCCGGCGGCGAGCGTCAACGCCTGTCGGTCGCGCGGGCTCTCTTGAAGCGATCGCCCATATTGCTGCTCGATGAAGCGACCGCCTCCGTCGATCCACTCTGCGAGCAGGCGATCCGAACGGCCATCGATCAGCTATCGGGGTCGCGGACGGTGGTCGTCGTCGCCCACAAGCTGTCGACGATCGAGCGTGCCGACCAGGTCCTGATGCTCGAGGGCGGTCGGCTGGTGGAAAGCGGCCGGCATGATGCCCTGCTCGCCTCCGACGGAGCCTATGCGCGGCTGTATCGACAGTTCGTGCGAAACCTCCCCTCGGCCGGCAGCCTGCCGGCCTGGACGTGAGCGAGGCCATGTCCGAGACACTGGATACCTTCTCCCAAACAGCCCTTTTCCTCGTCGGCCGGGTCGCCGAGGATGTCTCCTCACCCGCTGTTCTGTCGGTTCTCGCGATATCCCTTCTGGGTGTGTCGAGCGGATTGCTGGCGTTTCGTCGCAACGACGTCGCGGCGGCTGCCGACCCGAAGGTGGCCGGGACCGCGCGGACTCTCCTCTACTGGCTGAGCCTGCTGCCTTCGGTCCTGTGGTACGTCTTTCCCTTTCTGCCGCAAGCGCGCTTTCCGTCTCTCTATGAGGGCCTGTCTCAAGGCCGGACCATGGCCTTGATCGTCGGCCTGGCCGGCGGGCTCGTGTTCGTCTGGTACGGCCTGCGCGCTCTTCGGATCTTTCGCGAGAACCAGGACGCCACCGGCGCGGCGATGGTCGATTTCCTGAGACCCTCACGACTGCTGGTTGACGGCGGCTACGCTCGGGTAAGACACCCCATGTTCCTCTACGACTTTCTCGCGCACAGCGGCCTCGCCGTGGCCGCCGGGGCACTCACCACGCTTACGCTTTTGCCGCTCTACTTCCTGTTCAGCGCCGCGTTCAACGTCGTCGAGGAACGCTGGGTGCTGGCCCCCCGTTTCGGCGACGCCTTTGATCGCTACCGTGCCCGCGTACCCGGTTACATGACGCGCGAAGGCGGCGTGATCCTGTCCCTCCTTGCTTTGGGCGCGGTTTACCTGGCGCAGTGGGCGGGCTAGGTGTGGCGCCTCAACGGGTTGCTCTGGGCTAGGTTGCGTCTGCTGATAGGCGATCTGCTGGCCGGTGCGGCGCTCGCGGCGCAGGGCCCCGATGCGCCTGACGGCTGGCTCCGGGGTCGGGCGGGCATTCTTGTGGATGTCCATTCGGTCCTCCGGGGAAGCGGATGTCTGAGCAATTTCAGCTTCCTCGCTCAGGGCCGAGCGGGCAACCTATTGAGAGATCACATCTAGAGCGCGCGGAGCTGAGGATACTTACGGCCGACGAGATCGCGGAAGCGCTTCGGAAGCTCGAAGGCCATTCGCTCCACACAGTAGTGACGATCGCGCTGGGCACCGGAGTTCGGCGCGGCGAGATAGCCGCGCTGCGCTGGTCGGACCTCGACCTGGAGGCCGCCACCCTCCGAATCGAGCGTTGCCTGGAGCACGCCAAGGCAGGCGTGAGAGTCAAACCGACGAAGACCGCAGCCGGCCGGCGAACCGT
>JAKSBE010000197.1 GCA_022361275.1 Kiloniellales bacterium | reverse complement strand
GGTCCCGGTCGTCCAGGTCCCGGTCGTCCAGGTCCCGGTCGTCCAGGTCGAGGGCGTCCAAGTCGCGGGCGTCCAGGTCGCGGGCCTCCACAGCAAGGTCTGCCGCGGCACCACCGCCGCCGTAGTGGGCCCAGACTCATCGATCCGGGCCTCATCGATCCGGGCCTCGTCGATCCGGGGCCCGGCCTCCTCGGGAGTCTGTACGGAAACGGCCGGCTCGCCGGTGGAATCCGTGGTTTCCATCGCCTCGGCGGGCGGCGACGCCCTGCCTTCGGCGCAACGGAGGATCTCGTCGAGATCCTCGGAAACATCCTCCAGCAGCCGGAGCTCAAGGACGCTGGCGGCCGGCGCAGCGTCGGCCGTCGCCCGGCCCCTGGCCTCGGTCTTGGAGGCCTCCGGCGCCTCGCCGGCTTCGCCGGTCTCACCACCACAGTCCTTTGCCAGGGCCTCTTCGTCGTCGCCGGACGCCGCGCTCCGGCTTCCGCCCTCGCCGGCATCACCGGGATCGCAAGCCGGATCGGAGCCCTTGGCCTCGAGGGCCACCACCTCGACCTTGCCCTCGCGCGTGTGGCCGGCCGGGCTGGCGTCGCCCTTGCGGGCGAAGAGGTCGTCCGGGAAGAGCTCGAGGTTCTGTGAGGTCATCTCTTGGCGGTTCCCGGGACTATTCGGCGGCAAAGATCGCCGTGGATTGTTTGCGCGCGGGCAAGGGCGGAAGTTCGAGCTTCGGCGCTGGACCGTACAGGCGGCTCGCCAGATAGTCCCAGAGCTCGACGATCTCTCCCGCAGCCCGCTGGGCGCCCGGCAGTTCCATCACCGTCCGCCCGTCGACCATGCTCGCCGCGAAGTCGACCCGCTGATGGACGATCGAGGGGGCGAGCGGCCCGTACTGCGACAGCACCTGGATCGCTTCGTTGGTGATCTTGGCCCGGGGCGCGGCGCCGTTGAGGGCGAAGATGAGGGGCTTGCCCAGATGCTCGACCAGCTTGACCGTGGCCCCGATCGACCGCAGATCGTGCGGGCTGGGCCGGCTCGGAATCAGCACCAGGTCGGCGCAGCGGATGACCTCGCCGACCGCGGTATCGAGCGACGGCGGCGTGTCGATGAACAGCAGCCTGACTTGGCGCTCCTGCAGCCGCGCGACGGTCTCCGCCAGCTCTTCCAGGCTCGTCTGGACGTAATAGGGCGTCTCGCGCGTCCGCAGATTCCACCACTTCGCCAGGCTGCCCTGCGGATCGACGTCGATCAGGACGACCGGTCCGGCACCGGCGATCTCGGCCTGCACCGCCAAGTGCCCGGCAATCGTGGTCTTGCCGGAGCCGCCCTTGCGGGAGGCAATCGCCACGACCTTCATCGCCAAACTCTCCCAACTCCCAGGCCGCCCTTTGGGTCGGGCAGTCCTCAGGTCTTGCCCGCAGCCTGACACATAATTACCAGATATATGTCCCCGCGACGCGAACCCTACTATATCAAGTGGCAGAGCGGAAGACTGTCCGGGTCAGTTTTTGCGATCGCGAAGACTCCGTACAGGAAAGAGAAATTGTTTCAAACTACTGTGGTCTTTCTTCCCTGCAGTTTCGCAAGAAATCGGGCTGATTGCTGCCGACCTTTGGCCGAGAACACCGACAGGATTCGGCAAGGCGCCCGATCGACTCGTCTGTCCCGTTGCCAAGTTGAATCGCGGCCGCTCGGAGCGGCCGAATTCGGCTCGTCCGCGGGCATTCACCGTAGTCTGATGTCAAGGAGACTGTTTGCGGCTGCGTTGGCGCAACAGAGTTCGGGGCCGGCTTCACCAGTCACCAATCGATCCAATCGACCGTCAGAAGGGAAGCAGACTCGTCGCCGGGACGTTCGATGCAGTCTTCGGAGCGTGGCGGGCCCCCATGGCTCTTGGCGTCGCGGCTCTTGGCGTCGGCGGATTCGGCCTCGGCGGCAAGGATCTCTTGCGCCCAGGACTCAGATGCCTCGGACAGCAATCCGGACTGCGTGGGAAGCGGGTCGGTCCAGTCGCTCTGGACCGACGGCAGGAGGGCACCAGCTTCTTGGATCACCAGAAGACCGTTGGCCTCATCCAAGACCACCGCTGTGCTCTGGCATCCGGTTTCTTCAGAGGCCGCTGCATCCAGGGCGTCCGTGTTTAGGCCGGTCGTTTGGAGAGCGGCCGTTCGGCTTTCCGCGCCCTTGTCTTCGGCCAGGTCTGGGGAAGACGCGGCCAGCGCCAGTTGTCCGGTCTCTGTCGGACCGACGTTTGTCAGTGCGGCGTCAGCGTCCGCGACACTTTGAAACTCCTGCACCAAGTGGACTTTCCTCCTTGCGTCCCTCCAGAGATGAGCCTGCCCTAGACTAAAGATCTTATATAGATAGATTTATATAACTATAGATCTACTTGAAGCCGGCAAGCGGCCCGCCGAGCGGGGCCGCTTGCCGGTCACCACTCGATTCGTTCGATGCCCTCGAAGGCGACTTCGCTGCCGTCCGCGAGGGTGATCGTGCCCGCGGCGTCCTCTGAGAGGTCGATGAAGTCTGCGCCGCTGGACTCCACGGACCCTTGGTCCAGAACGTAGGTCCAGCCGGCGCCGGGAGTTCCGCCCGCGGCATTCCGGAGCTGGATGACGTCGGTCCAGCCGCCACCCTGGCCGCCGGAAACCAGGTCGTTGCCGCTGCCCTCGGCGAAGATGAAGAGGTCGTTGCCGCCTTCGCCGTAGAGCCGGTCGCTCCCGGCCCCGCCGTCCAGGGTGTCGTCCCCGGCGCCGCCGAAGATCGCGTCGACGCCGCTGCCGCCCTCCAGCGCGTCCTCGCCGGTGCCGCCCTGCAGCAGGTCGTTGTGGAGGCCGCCGCTCAGGCTGTCGTCGCCGTCACCGCCCAGCAGGACATCGGTCCCGCCGCCGCCGTTCAGGACATCGTCGCCGCTGCCGCCGAAGAGCGTGTCCGCGCCACTATTGCCGGAGAGCGTGTCGCTGCCGGCACCGCCATGGATCGTGTTGTCGCTGGCATCGCCGTCGAGCGTGTCTTTGCCGGCGAGACCGAGGCTGTCCAGGTTCTCGTCGTTGGCGACGATGTCGATGGTCAGCCTATCCGTGGTGCTGGCCGAATCGCCGTTGGCGGCTTCGTTGGCGGTCGCCGTGACGCTGAGGTCGACGTTGCCGGTGAAGCCCTCGGGCGAGGTCAGGGTCAGGCCGGAGAGCTGGGCCGGCGTGACCGCCGCGGCCCCGTCGACGACCGCGATGGTCGAGCCGCCGCTTTCGAGCAGGAAGCCCTCGGGGATGCCGGCGATCTCGATCGGGTCGAGGCTCTCCGAGCCATCCGTGTCGATCAGGCTGACCGCGATCAGGCTGGAAAGGGCGATGGGACTGCCGGCCGCCGTGCCGCTGGACTCGGAGAGCCTGATGTCGTCGACGAAGGCGCCGCGGCCCTCGCGATGCACGGCACCGACGTCTTCCATGACCAGCCGGACGTCGCCGCCCGTGCCCAGGAAGCTGATCGAATGCTCGGTCCAGGTCAGCCGGGAGACCGTGCTGCCGTCCCAGTCGATGGCCAGGGTCTTGAGCGTCGCACTGCTGCTGACGTCGACCACCCGGACCTGGAAGTCCATATAGGATTCGAAGCCGGGCCGGGGCGAGACCTGGAAGGAGAGCTCGTAGGGCGTGTCGGCGGTGGTCGAGATGGTGCGCTCGATGCTGCCGGCGTCCGGGAAGGGGCTGGAGCCTTCGTTGTTGATCTCGATGAACATCTCGCCTTCGATGGCCCTGCCAGGCTGCTCGCTTTCGTGCCAGGTCTCGATCTGATGCCCGGCTGAGGGGCTCCAGCCGTCGACCGTGCCGTTGATGAAGCTGCCGGCGGTATCGCCGGTCTCGAAGGTCGACTGCGCGATCGTGCTGTCAGCGACCGCGTCGGTGAGGATCAGCGAGGGGGCGTCCGCGACGGCCGCCACGGCGATGGTCATGGTCGCCGGCGTCGCGCTGAAGTGCGCGCCGTCGCTGACCCGGAAGGTGAAGCTGGGATCGGCGTCGGAGTCGGCGGCCGGCTCGAAGGTCAGGCTGCCGGCATTTATGTCGGCGGCGGAGATCCGATCCCCGGCGCTCACGGCGACGCCGTTCAGCAGCAGGCTGCCTTCCGAGGGCAGGGTCGTGATCTCGACCTCGACGAGGCTGTCGCCCTCGACGTCCGTGAAGCTGAAGTCCGAGAAGCCGAAGGTGACCGTCGTGTCCTCGCCGGCCGAGACGCCGCTGTCGTTGCTGACCGGCGGCTCGTTCAGATAGGACACGGTCACGTCGATGGTCTCGACCGCGCTGGCCGTGTCGCTGCCGTCGGTCGCGGTCGCGGTGACGGTGAGCTGGAAGCTGCCGCTGAAGTCCTCGGGCGGGAAGAGGGTCAGACCGGGCAGGTCGGCCGGGCCGAGAGTCCAGGTGCCGTCGCCGTTGTCGCTGCCGGCCGAGAGCGCGGCGCCCGCCGGCACGCCGGAGATCACAACCGTCAGGCTCTCGGAGCCGTCGGTGTCGACCAGCGAGGCGGCGATGTCGAGCGTGACGAAGTCGGGATCGATGGTGTCGCTGCCGGTGACCGTGGTGGTGGTGTCCAGCGTCAGGTCGACGTTGTCGAAACGGATCTCGGTCGTCTCGTTTCGATAGGTCTTGAGATTGTTGTAGCCGCCCAGGGTCAGTGTGCGCGTGCCCGGCGCCAAGGCGCCCAGGTCCAGGGTCACGGTCTGCCAGCCGGTGTCGCCGCCGGCTTCCAGCCGGGCGATATAGTCGTTGCCCCCCTGGCCGATCAGAGTGCCGTCGATACTCACCAGGACCTGCGAGACCTCGCCGCTGTCGTAGGGCCTGGCCTGCTGCATCCGATAGCTGAAGGTCAGGCTGCCGGTCGAGGTCTCGGTCACCGTGAAGCTCGTGGAGAAGCCGCCGGACATGCCGTTGATGTCGGCGTTGTCGACGCCGCCGAGCTCGACCAGCAGGCCGCCGCCGCTCTGGCCTTCGGCGCCGCCCCAGCTGCCGGTCGCATAGCCGGGCTGGTTGGTGCCGCGGAAGGCGTCGTCGGTATAGGTGAAGCCGCCGGCCCCGGCGCTGAAGTCCTGGTTGACCGGGTTCTCCTGGGCCGGAGCGATGGCCGAGAACGCCAGCGTGAAGCTGCTGGCATCGCCGGCCGGCGGCGTGACGATGAGGTTCGCCAGCTGGCCGGAGCCCAGGGTCCAGGTGCCGTCGCCGTTGTCGCGGCCGGCCGAGAGCGTGGCGCCCGTCGGCACGTCGGATACGGTGACGACCAGGCCCGGGTTGCCGTCCAGCGCCAGGATCGAGGCCGGGGCGTTGACCTGGACCGAGCCGTCCTCGCTGCCCGAGGCCGTGCCGGTGGCCGTCAGGTTCGGCGAGTCGGCGACGGGGTGGAGGGTGACGTCGATGGTCTGCGGTGCCGAGGTTTCGACCGTGGAGCCGTCGTCGGAGGCGGCGGTCACGGTCAGCTGGAAGTCGACGTCGCTGTGCTGTGGCGGCGTGACGGTCAGGCCGTCAAGCTGCGCCGGGGTCAGGGTCCAGGTGCCGTCACCGTTGTCGCTGCCGGCGGAAAGTACCGCGCCCGCGGGGACGCCGGTGATCAGAACCGACTGGGTCGCGCCCGGCTCGAGGTTTCCGAGGGTGATGCTGAGCGGGATCGTCGTGTCCTCGTCGCCGCTGGCGGCCGAGGTGGTTACGGTCGGCGCCTCGTTGACGTCGTTGACGGCGATCGTGAAGGTCTCGGTGTAGCTCAGGCCGCCGCTGTCGGTCACCCGCACCGTGATGTCGTGGCTGGTGGCGCTCTCGTGGTCGAGGCGTGCGCTGTCGGCGACGGTGATGGCGCCGGTGCCTGGGTCGATGACGAAGCGGCCACCGGCGTCGTCGGTCAAGGCGTAGATCAGGCTGTCGCCGGCGTCGGGGTCGACTCCGACTGCCACGTCGACCAGCGTGCCGTCGGGCGCGTGCTCGTCGATCGAGGTGCCGAAGAGGATATCCGTCGGCGCTTCGTTGGCATCGTCGACGCCGATGGTGAAGCTCTCGGTTG
>JAKSBE010000118.1 GCA_022361275.1 Kiloniellales bacterium | reverse complement strand
CACCTGGGTCATGACGGCAGCACCTTTCCGACGGCGTCTGCGACCGGCGTGGCATAGGCCATCAAGTCGTCGTCGCGTAGCGAAAGTCGCGGAGGGTCCGGCACCGGGGCGGTCCCGGAAGTGATCATGGTTCCGTCTCCTGTCGCTGGTCTCTGGGTTCGGCGGCGCCCTGCTTTTTCTTCAGTTCGTGGCGCGCGCGCGGAAACAGCTCTGCGTAGAGGCGGCACGCGTCGTCGCGCCGCGGATTGGCCCGCTGGAGCTGCCGCAGGAGCCGGCCGGCCGCTTCGGGATCGCTCCGCGACAAATCGCGCGCGAGCCTAAGCAGCGGACGATAGGCCGGCGTGAAATGGCAAGTCCTTCTCGGACGCCGTCATCCGCATCAGCCGCCGGGACGCGCCGGTCCAGTCCTTCACCCTCACCGGCGGCAACGACAGCGTCAACTCCGTCGCCAATCCCGGCACGGGCTTCGCCGCGAAGCTCAATATCGTGCTCGCCTACGTGCAGACCGGCATCGAGCACATCCTGCTCGGCGTCGACCACCTGCTGTTCGTGCTCGGGCTGATCTGGATCGTGCGCAGCCGCTGGATGCTGATCAAGACGATCACCGCCTTCACGGTCGCCCACAGCCTGACCTTGGCCGCCGCCACCTTCGGTCTGGTCGGGGTCCCGGAGCGGCCGGTCAACGCGCTGATCGCACTCAGCATCGTCTTCATGGGGGTCGAGATCGTGAAGCTGCGGCACGGCCAGGTCGGACTGACCGCCCGTCATCCCTGGATCGTCGCTTTCGCCTTCGACCTGCTGCACGGTTTCGGTTTCGCGACGGCGCTGACCATCCTCGGCCTGCCGCCGGGCGATCTTCCGCTGGCCCTGCTGGCCTTCAATGTCGGTGTCGAGATCGGCCAGATCGCCTTCGTGTTCCTGGTTCTGGCCTTGATCTGGGCCTTCCGGGAGCTGCAGCTGCGCTGGTCGCGCTGGAGCGAGTCGATCCCGGCCTATGCCATCGGCGGCATCGCCGCTTTCTGGTTCATCGACCGGACCCTTCTCATCATCACGGCTTAAGGAATGGAGACCATGAACGACAGAGCGCAGGCCCTTCGGCGCATCACGGGCCTTGTCTTGATCCTGACTGCCGCACCCGGCATCGCCTGGGCCCACGAGCAGACCGGAGTCGCCAGCGGGTTCGTGAGCGGCTTCCTGCATCCGGCCCTCGGCCTGGACCACGTGATCGCGATGGCCGCGGTCGGCCTCTGGGGCGCGCCGGCGGTGTGGATGCTGCCGATCAACTTTCCTTTGATCATGGCCGCGGGCGGCATGCTGGGCGCGCTCGGCGTGCCCCTGCCTTTCGTCGAGATCGGAATCGCGGTCTCCGGAATCGCCCTGGGGGTGCTGGTCGCGCTCGCCACCCGCGCGCCGCTGTGGGCCGCGATGCTCCTGGTCGGGGTCTTCGCCGTCTTCCACGGCCACGCGCACGGGACGGAGCTGCCGGAAGCGGCCAATCCGCTCGCCTATGGCGCGGGCTTCGTCCTGATGACCGGACTCCTGCATCTCTCGGGCATCGCCTTCGGCCTTCTGTACGAGCGGCCGCTCGGCGCCCGGGCGGTGCGCGTCTGCGGCGGCTTGATCGCCGTCTCCGGCGGCTACTTCCTGGCGTCCGCTCTCGGCTTGGCGGCGTGAGCGGCGCTGCCCGTCTCGCCGCGCTCGCCGGCGGACTGCTGGTCTGTGTCCCGAGCGCCGCCCAGGCGCAGCTCGCCAACACGCGCTAAGGCGGCGATCATCGACAGGGGCTTCGCTCCGGCGCCGGGACGCTCGCCTCCCGCAGCTCGACCACCCGGTCGAACAGCGGCGCGAGCCTGAGGTCGTGGGACGCGAAGATCAGCGTGGCGCCGGCGGCCTCGACCTCGCGGAACAGCAGATCGACGAAGGCCCGCCGTCTGTCCGCGTCGAGCGCCGAGGTGGGCTCGTCGCAGAGGATGATTTCCGGCCGGCCGATGAGGGCCCGCGCAACCGCGACCCGCCGCTGCTGCCCGATGCTGAGGCGCGCGACGGGCCGGCCGGCGAGCGCCTCCGGATCGAGATCCAGGGACTCGAGAAGACGGCGCGCCTCCTCGGCGGGCGACCGGCCCTCCGGCGCCGCGCGCCGCAGGCGCGCTTCGGAAAAGCGGCAGGCGAGCAGCACGTTCTCGAGCAGCGACAGATAGGGAAGGAGATTGAACATCTGGAAGACCATGCCGATGTGCCGGGTACGGAAGGCGTCCCAGCGCGCGGCGGAGAGGGTTTTCAGCGCCGTGCCCAGAACCTCGACCGTCCCGGACGAAGGGACCAGGACTCCCGCGACGAGGCTCAGCAGACTGGTCTTGCCGCTGCCGCTGGGTCCGGCCAGAAAGACGCGCTGCCCGCGGGCGATCTCCAGACGGTCCAGGGCCAGAACGTCGGGATCGCGGGCGCGCCAGCGGAACCTGAGGCTTCGAACCCCGACGGCGGCCGGGTCGGAGGCGGGCACGCGCATCCTCCCTTCACCCGGCCTCTAGAAGTCCAGGCGCGGCCGGTCCCGCGTCACGGTGCCGGACCACTGCCCCCACGGCCCGACGGCGCGAACTCTGAGCTCGCGTGTACGCTCGAAGGTACCGAAGTAACCGGGAGCGAGGCGGTCGACCTTCTCCGGGCTGGCGCAGGTCAGCCGATAGGTGACGCGGAACTCGGCATGCTCTGCGATCACTGGCGCGCCGTCGCCTTGCCGCTCATCGTGATCGTGACCTGTGTCGGGCATCATGGCCGAGCGCACGTCGACGTCGTCCGAGCCGCAGCCCGCCGCAGCCGGAAGACCGAGGATGCGGGCCGCGTCGCGGAGGGACGCCGCCGCCGCCTCGACGGCGGCGACCTGCTCTTCGAACCGCGGCAGAAATTCGAAGCCGACGATGTCCGCGCCGGGCGACCTCAGCTCGGCCACGAGCCGCTGGCCGTCCAGGACGAGATCCCGCTGGCCGCGGCCATGGACGTGCGTGCCATACTGGCGCAGCGCCTGGGCCTGGGCCGAGGCGGCCAACAGGACGCAGGAACCCCACAAAGAGCCCCGGAGCAACCAGCTACCCATGTCGCCAGACCGCTTCGCCCTACGTCGCCGGCCAAAGCCAGACCGGGCCCGCGGCCGTTCAGATGGCTGCGGAATCGTCACTCGGTCTCCAGCGCTTCGACGGCCTCGGCCTCGAGGCGATAGCCACGACCGATCAGGGCGTTGCCGTCCTCGAGGAAGAGGTCGACCTAGCCGTGACTGGTCGACAGGGTCCCCGTGACGGTGACGGGTTCATAGATGCTGTCGGCCGAATAGGAGTCGGCGAAGGCCACGTGCACGATCTGGTTGGGCGGCGGCACGTGGATGCAGGCGCCGACGAAGGGAACGAGCAGGAACTCCGAGACTTCTCCGCGGTCGACTTCGAGCGGCAAGAGATATCCAGACATGCGGATCCGAAGGCCGTGACACGGACCTGCGGCTTCGCAACCGTCTCCGACCGGCCCGGGATGCACGCCCGCAGCGCACGGGACCAACGCCGGCCGGTTGATGGGAAACAGGCATCGCGTCGGCCCATCGCGGGGCCAGGGAAAGCCTGCGCTCCACGTGGGACGGCACCGAGCGCGCCGATGGTCCTGGAAAGGCCTGGGATATCGGGGCGTTTCTTTCACCGTACGGCATCTGAGATCGCGGATTTGCGCCCGACAAGAGAGCCGCCTGGCGATCCACAGGGTCACGGTTGCCGTCATCGCCCTTCTGAAGTGAATCCAAACAGCCAAGGAACGAGCATCCAAATTGAAGTTCGGGAACCTGCATCACAGGACAGGCGTATCGAAAACATTGCGTACGTCAATATAGATATCCGGTCGGAAACTTCTCCCGTCCAGGCGTATGATTCGACGATTCTGGTCGTCTCGCCCCCATTTCAGCTCACACAGGCAGCGCAACAATATACAATAATAATTCTGTGACTTTGAAAGCCCTCAAAACCGTGAGACGGGTGACTATTCGTGCAAAAAACCGGCTAATCTTTACCGGCACGATTGTAACGCTACATACCGACAGCGCCAAGACAATTGACCTTGTATGAGGCTATGTTAAGAATTATACATTCGACCTATAAATGTGAAAATACAAATACGGTATCAGGGGAGGATTTTGTCTGAAAACCCGACGTTTTTGGCGGCGGATGCTCCCCGGTGACTTGCGAGAAGGACGGGGCCAGAATCTGCCAGCGCAAGAAGCAACAGGTGATCTTGAAGGCGATCTTCTTGCCACAAAACGACCTCAGACAAGCGGAACATTCGTGACAAACTCTGCAAAGGTTGATCTGAAAATACTGATCCGGCCCTGCCAGCCGCACAAGGCGCCCACCGGGGAAAGCTATTTCCCAGGCGATCACATCAAGCCTAGATCAAACAGCGCTCAATTGGACTCAATTAAGCGCAGATGACTTGATCTACTTCTTATAGTTGAAGCAGCCGAGATCTCGTCATAGATCTGCGCGTTCATCATCTCCTTGACAGGAGAACGCAGAACGTGGTCGCGGTACGCTGCTGGCGGAGAGGCCTTCGACCGTATCGTACAACGCCAGCAGGGCCTTAGGGCCTCCTCGACGGCTGCCGCAGCCCGGGGCTGGCTTATCTATGGATCCCGAAAGAGCGGTGGCCCCTCGTCAATCAAGTCAAAGGGATGAAGACCAAGGGCGCTCCGCGCTGACAGCGCGCGACCTTGGTTCTGATCCTGAGCCTCGGCTTTCTGGCCGGACAGCTTTCTGGCCCGACAGCTTTGTGGCCCGACAAGGGCCGACACCGGGAGGTATCTTGGCCTAAATAGCCCTGGCGGTTGGTGCAGACGCCTCGCCCCCGGAAAGATTAGTCGACTATCTAATTAGTGGTATAGAAGATTTGAATCGACGGCGATTCTCGACGCATCCTTGTATATACGTCATTGACAGCCACCCAACCGAGCCATACCATGGATAGAAAATTACCATAGATACTAGCCTGGAGACTAGTAGGGATGGATAAAATAGATGTGTCCTATACGAGTTGCTCTGATCGGTACGAATAACCTCTTTCGACAAGGGTTGCGTCTCCTGCTTAATCCTAAACAGTTCTCTATAATGGAAGAGGACTGCGATATCGTCTCGCTCGACTTCAAGTCTAAAGCCGATTCATTCCCCGATCTCGTTGTGATGGATCTAAATTGCTGTCGCGACAGTCAGTTCGAGAACCTGCATCAGCTTCATGCGCTCTATGAGAACCTTCGGATCGTCGTGCTGGCGAATGAGTTATGCCTAGCGGACATGGCGCGTTCCCTGAAGGCGGGCGCGGATGCCTATTTGGTGAGCGACATGTCGGGTGAGGCGTTTTCGCTTTCTCTGATGTTGGTCATGCAGGGGGAAAAGGTGCTGCCGAGCACCTTGGTCAACATCTTTGCCAATCGTTCCAACGACGTGGACCCGGACGCAATCGTAAGGTCGCCGAACAGCCTCACGGCACGAGAGCGGGAAATCCTAAGGTGCTTGCTGACTGGTGACAGCAACAAGCATATTGCACGCGCATTGGACATTTCCGAAGGTACCGTCAAGGTGCACATGAAGAGTCTGATGAAAAAGATCTCGGTGCACAATCGGACCCAAGCCGCGATGTGGGCGCTCAACCATGGCATCGGCGACGGCATCGAGGCACACATCGCCCCCTGAGGTTGTTGCCTCATATTGGAGAAGGTAGCCGGCAGCGATCTGCACGAGGTGTGCAGCGATGCAGCCTTGTCCATCTTCCGGACCGATAGGGCTCGACATGTCGACGAACATTGCTCCCCGCGGCGGCGCCCAGATGACGGGGCCCGCCGAGGAACTCAAGGGCTATGGCGAGGATCGCCGCTCCTGGCGGGACACTCTGCCCACCATGACCGACAGCGGAGAGATCGATCTTCGCGGCTTCGTGAGAATTCTCTACCGGCGCAAGGGATTGCTGCTGCTGAGCATGGCCGTCACGATGGTCGCCACGGTCATTTGGATTTCTCTCGTCACGCCGCGCTACACCTCGGACGCGCTCATCGTCATCGAGCCGCGACCCTTGAGCATGGTCAAGGTGGACGAGACGGTCCAGGACTTCACAGCCGATGCCGCGAAGGTCAACACCGAAGTCGCCGTTCTAGAATCACGCAGCTTGGCGGCCCGGGTGATTCGCGACCTGGAGCTGACAACGGACCCGGAGTTCGCACCCGAGGCATTGACCGGCGGCCTCTTGCCGATATTGCCAAGCCTGGAAAGGGCGCTCTCCATGATCCCTTTCTTCGACGCAAGCGACGAAGACCCTGCGGCTTTTTCCCAAGACCAGGAAACAAGCGCCGATCCACGAGGTGAAATCCAGCGGCCACTCGTCACGCTGCCTGCGCTTACGACCGGAACCGTGGAGGCGAGCGACGCTGACTTGACGATCGAGCGCACCGCTTTGCTCCATGAATTCCTCCACCACCTTACGGTAGAGCCGGAAGATAAATCCAGATTGATCCGGGTCAGCTTTGAATCGACCGACCCTGCCAAAGCAGCGCGTATCGCAAATCAGATCGTCGGAAGCTACATCGAAAACCAATTGGAGACCAAATCCAGAGGAGCGCGCCTTACCGCGGAATGGCTCGATATCCGCTTGCTTGAGCTGGGCGATACCGTGCAGCTTCTCGAACAAGAGGTACGGAAAAGGCGGGCGCAAAGCGGCAGCGATGCCATCGGCGTCGTTGCCAAAACATTGGAGCAGCTAAACAGTGAGCTGGTCTCTGCTCAAGCGGCCGCAGCAGCGGTGAAGGCGCGCTACGAGCAGGCAAAGGGCGTCCTGAATGGCAAAGGCGATCTGGAGTCATTGCCTTCGGTCATCGGCTCGGAGAGCATTCAAACGCTTCGGGCGAGATACGTGGGGCTCAGGGGCAGGCTGTCCAATCTGCAGACGACCTTGGGAGAGCGTCACCCCGACATCGTTGCAATCCGCGCCGAGCTGGCCGACCTTGCCCGCCGTCTGGACCTCGAAATAGAGACGATCCTGGCCGGGCTGCGAAACGAGGTGAGAGGTGCGGAGATTCGCGAGGCAGGTCTGCGCAACGAGCTCGACTCGGTCAGCACCAAGATGGTTCGCCTGAAAGAGGCCGAAGCTTCGATCGAGCAGGTCGCTCAGCAACTGCAGGCGAACCAGGACCTCTATGGGGTCCTGCTCCAGCGCTATACCGAGGCCGTGGCACTTCGGGACAATCAGCAGCCCGATGCCCGGATCATTTCCGCAGCAGAGATTCCGCTGAAGCCTTCCTTTCCCAATCTGCCCAGGATATTGGGCCTCGCCTTCATCGGTTCGGCGTCGCTGTCGATCCTCTTGCTGCTCATGTTCGAGCGACTTCGCCAGAAGCTTGAGACACCGGAAGACGTCGAGCGCCACATCGGTCTGCCGGTCATCGGCGCTATTCCGGATCTGCCAAGGCTGTGGCGGATGAAGGCGACCCCAAGCGACTACATCCAGCGCAAGCCGCTGTCAGAGTTCGGCAGCACCTTCCAAAGACTGCGGGCTCTGCTGATTCTGGGTAACGACCGCAAGATGCCGAGGCGTGTGCTGGTGACGTCGGCGACGGCTGGTGAGGGCAAGACGACGACCGCCGTTTGCCTTGCCGTCACCTGCGTCGCTTCGGGCCAAAGGGTTCTGCTCGTCGACTGCGATTTTGGCCGGCCGCGACTTCACAAGATGATGGACATCACGAACGGGACAGGTCTGACCGACGTTGTCAAAGGGACCGCCAAGCTCGAAGACTCGATTTCGCACGTCAATGGCTTGAGCCTTTCGATCCTGACAATCGGCCGCTCGCGCGATGACGCGATCGCCCTCTTGAACTATGGCCTCATGGAGGACCTCTTGACGAGATTGGAGGACGGCTACGACACCGTCATTCTGGATTCGGCATCGGTACTCGAGATCTCTAATGCGCTCGTTCTTGGCGGTCTGGTCGAGAAGACCATCCTGGTGACGCGCCGCAACTGGACGTCGGGCCGCAAAGCCTCCGAAGCCGCGAAGCAGCTCCACCTCTACGGCGCCCAGCTTGCCGGGCTGGTCTTCAACCGCGCAAGCGCCGCGACTCCCTAGTGTCCCTTTGACTCTGCAATTCGCGAGAGCGAATTGCAGAGTCAAAGGGACACTAGCTCGTTGAATCTCGTATGATTCAGCTTCCAAATCTCGGCACATGAAATGTGCCGAACTTTGAAACCATCACCCTAGAGCCAGCGCCGCCTCCGCCTCAGCGCGCGCCCCGACCGGCAAGGACCGCTCCGAATGTCCGGGACAGGATGAAGATGTCGAACCAGATGGACCAATTGCGGATGTAGTAGGTGTCGAGCGCCTGCTGGACCGCCAGATCGCCGTCGCTGCGGGCGGAGATCTGCCACAGGCCCGTTATGCCGGGGACGACGCTCGAGCGCAGAGACTGGAACGGCCGGTCGAACCGGTCCAGGTGATACTTGGGGAAGGGCCGCGGTCCGACGAGGCTCATTTCGCCTCGGATGACATTGAAGAGTTGAGGCAGCTCATCGAGACTGGTGCGCCGTAAGAAGTGGCCAACCCCCGGCAGTAT
Source organism: Kiloniellales bacterium (assembly GCA_022361275.1). Classification (GTDB taxonomy): domain Bacteria; phylum Pseudomonadota; class Alphaproteobacteria; order Kiloniellales; family JAKSBE01; genus JAKSBE01. The sequence goes on along the minus strand of JAKSBE010000118.1, from coordinate 32,979 downwards.
GCGCGGGTCGTTGGTGAGCTTGAAACAGCGATGCCACTCCTGCCGGGCGCTTGGGTTCTCGTTGAGATGCTGCTCCAAGCGCTGCTCCGCATCGGGATACATCGTACGAAGCTTCCAAACGCTGATCGGGGATTCCCCCTTGCCGGCGCGGAGCTGGGCGTAGAAGGGAGAGCCGCGGCTCACCGATCGGATCCAAAGCGCCAGGATCGCGATGACCGGCAAGGCTATGACTGCAAGCGGCAGCGCCAACAGGCTGTCCATGACCTGCTTGAGCCAGCGGTTCCGCCTCAACAGGAGATTGCGCCGGACCTCCAAACCGATCAGACCGTTAAGATCGCGCGCTTGCACCCAGAGCGTCGGAAGGTCGCGGAGATTGGGCACCACGATGATGTTGCGATAGCTGACGTCGGCCGCGACCGAGGCGACCGCTTCGTTTGTTTGCACCGGCGTCGTGACAATGGCGGTCTCGATCACGGAGCTGTACCGGGCGGCATCGGCAATCGACCCCAAAACGGGAACACCGTGAATTGACGAGGACCTAGTTTCGCTACCCGTACTGTCGTTCTCGAAAACACCAACAGGCCGCAAACCCAGCTCCGGCATGTTCCTTAACACGCGGATCACCTGCTGCCCGATCGGTCCGGCGCCGATTACCACCGTTGGCACGCCCCACAACCCCCATCGGATCAGGATGCTTCGGACAAGGCTTTCGCCGATGAGCGGCAGGACGATCGCGAAGGCAAAAGTCAGCGCTATGGCGCCGGTCGGCCAGTACGACTGCGCCGTCACGTAGTGCCAGCCGACCAGCAGCGCGAACAAGAGACAGGTGGCCTTCATCCTGAGAGAAAAGCGCTCGATGGGACCGTGACGATGCACGCAATAGACGCCCCTGAGGTGGTAGGCGGCAGGGAGTGTGAGAGCGAGCAGAGCCAGGTGACTGCCGAAGCCAGCGGCCCCTCGGTCGCCCAAGACGAGAGCCGCATGAATCTCGACGCCAAGATAGAACGCGGCCTGCGCCGCCAGGATATCGGCACTCTGCAGCGACAGGAGCGTAACCATCCGGCCGGAGCGGGCCGGCCTGCGCCCCGCCGCTTCGCCTTCGCGTGCGAGGTTGAAGCCGATCCTTCGGCCGGGCTCCAGCACCGAGCCGGCAGCCTCCTTGTCGCTGATCGCCATGGCTAAGCGCTCTCGCGCAACGCGGGTGTCATGACGCTACCCTGATGCCGACGCCGCGGCATGTGCAGGGGCGGCGCGGCGTTGATACCGAAGACGTAACCGATAAAAGGGTGGATGGCCGGGCAGTCGGCAAGGCCGCCAGTCCCAGTCACGAAGGCTCGCACAACCATTCATAACTCCTGGCAAATGCCACGCGAAGCAGACCGCCCGGAAAACCGAGACTAGCACTTCAAACCGCACTGGCTTCGCTTCAGGAGTGGAGCGGACCACCGGAAAAGGATGATGCGACGCTATTCCGAAAAGCCAGAAGATGCCGCATCTCCGTGATCTTCCTTCCGTTCGTTCATCGCTTATCCTACGAACAGACGACCACCCAGGTGCGGACCTGAATTCCGGACCTTTGGTTACCTCGATTGGATCCGTTAACCGCGCCAAAAGAACGTGCTCAGCATACCGATAAATAGCTGGCCTCCGACCGGAGCGGGTCTAGAATCGCAAGGCCCTGTGCGCTGCCTATCGTCGCGTTAAAACGGCGGTAAGGCGGTTTCGAGTCGGCGCTCCAAATCGCCTGACACGAGAGAAGAAGGGTGTGCGGCAAAGACCGGGCGGGAGAAAGGACGTGAGCGCGAATCTTCAGCGACCTCAACATACATCGCTGGAATCCGCTCGTTTGAAGCGCCGCGCTCACGCCCTTATCCCAGGCGGGTGTCACACCTATGCGAAGGGCGACGACCAGTATCCGGTACTTGCCCCAGCGTTCATCGCGCGGGGCTCCGGTTGCCGTGTCTGGGACACCGACGGAAAGGAGTACATAGAATACGGGATGGGAAACCGAGCGGTCGGCCTGGGCCATGCCTATCCTAAAGTATTGCAGGCGGTACAGCGAGAGCTCCATCGCGGCAGCAATTTCACGCGTCCCTCGCCCATCGAGGTTGCGTGTGCCGAGCAGTTTCTCGAGCTGGTCGACGGTGCCGAAATGGTCAAGTTCTGCAAGGACGGGTCGGATGCGACCTCCGCAGCCGTACGGCTTGCGCGCGCATACACGGGCCGCGATCTGATCGCCCTCTGCTCCGATCATCCTTTCTTCTCGACCGACGATTGGTTCATCGGAACCACGGCGATGAAGGCGGGCATACCAGAGACGGTTCAGCGATTGACCCTGCGGTTCCGATACAACGACATCGCCGGCGCGCAAGAGCTGTTCGAGAAGCACCCCGGCCAGATCGCCGGACTGATTCTCGAGCCGGCTCGCACCGAGGAGCCGCAGGAGGGATATCTCCAAGCGCTGCAACGCCTTTGCTCTGCCAACGGGGCAGTGTTGATCCTTGACGAAATGATCACCGGCTTTCGATGGCACAACGGCGGCGCGCAGAAGGTCTATGGCATCGTCCCCGACCTTTCCGCCTTCGGCAAGGCACTGGCGAATGGCCACTCCGTATCGGCGCTTGCCGGGCGACGAGAGATCATGCGCCTAGGCGGGCTCGATCACGACGATCGGCCGCGCGTCTTTCTGCTCTCGACGACCCATGGCGCCGAGACGCACGCCCTCGCCGCGGCCATGGCAACCATGGAAGTCTATCAGCACGAGGGGGTCATCGAGCACCTGTATCGACAGGGCACTCGCCTCAGAGAGCAGGCCGAGGACGCGATTCGCCGCCACGGCTTGATCGACTTCGTCAAGATCACGGGCAGGCCTTGCTGCCTGGCCTACGCGACCCTGGACCAAGAGAGACGACCGTCACAGGCGTTTCGGACCCTGTTTCTGCAAGAGACGATCCGGCGGGGCGTGCTCATGCCCTCGCTGGTCCTGAGCTATTCCCACCGGGACGAAGACGTCGACCGCACCGTGGCGGCGATCGACGCCGCGCTCGAGGTCTATAAGCACGCGCTCGAGACCGGGGTGGAGCACTATCTGGTCGGCCCGCCCTCGCAGACTGTCTACCGCCGCTACAATCGCGCCGCAGAAACGCCCGACGCACAGGCCGCCGCGGCCGAAGCGATCGCCGCGCCCGTCACTTGAACGCGATCCTGGGTTCCGCGACCGCGCCTCCTTTCGCCCGATCGAGGCCGGCCGATGAGTTCCGAGAGGGGTCACGGCCGTCTGGCTGGGAAACGCTGCGCCGCCAGGCAACCGCGAGGCGCAGGATTGCGGAAGAGGCAGCGCCGATGGCAGGGCACCCTTTCCATATGAGGTAGGCTACCGCCGATGATCTTGGCTTTGGCCGATCGGCGCCTCGCACTGGTATCAGGTCGTACAGTAGCCTGCCCTGGATTGCGCCCGCGCTTTTCGGAGCCCGGGTGGGGGAGAGACGAATTTCTTGCCGAGGAAGGAGCGCCGGGAATGAAAGTTCTGGTAACCGGCAATCGGGGATACATCGGAACGGTGATGGTGCCGATCCTGCTCGAGGCAGGTCACGAGGTCACGGGGTGTGACAGCGGTCTCTATGATCGCTGCGACTTTGAGCAGGGTGGCCCGATCGTGCCGGTACCTTGTTTGCGGAAAGACGTGCGCGACCTCACGGTCGAGGACCTGGACGGCTTTCACGCGGTGATCCATCTGGCGGCGCTCTCGAACGATCCGCTGGGCAATCTCGATCCCGACGTGACTTTCGATATCAACCACAGGGCCGGCGTGCGCCTCGCCGCCCTGGCAAAGCAGGCCGGTGTCCAACGCTTCCTCCTCGCCTCGTCCTGCAGCAACTACGGGCGCGCAGGCGACGACATGATCGACGAGACCGGCGCGCTCAACCCGGTGACCGCATACGGGCAGTCGAAAGCGCGGTCCGAGCACGACATTTCAAAGATCGCAGGGGACGGTTTCTGCCCGATCTACTTCCGTCCCGCCACGGCCTACGGCGTCTCGCCTCGTCTGCGCTTCGACATCGTGCTGAACAACCTGGTTGCCCGAGCCGTGACCAAGCAGCTCATCTACCTCACGTCCGACGGCTCGCCCTGGCGCCCCATCGTGCACATCGAAGACATCTCGCTGGCGTTTCTTGCCGGCCTCCATGCGCCGGAGGAAAGCGTGTCCAACCAGGCCTTCAATGTCGGCAGGACCGAACATAACTACAGAATACGCGAAATCGCGCAGATCGTGGCAGAGGTCGTCCCGGGCTGCCGTTTGGAGGTTGCGCCCGACGCCGGCCCGGACACGCGATCCTATAGGGTCAGCTTCGAAAAGATCGCCCGCGTCTTGCCTGAGTTCAAGCCGCGGTGGGACCTGCGCGCCGGCGCCGAGCAGCTCTATGCGGCCTATCGCGCTTCAGGGCTGTCGCTGGCGCAAATCGAGAGCCGCTATCAACGGATCAACCATATCAAGATGCTCATGGACGAGGGGATCATCGATCACCGGCTCCGCCGTGGCGATTGCACAGCACAAGTCGCCGGGACGGCCGCCCCGATGATCGCCTGATCCCGCGCGAGCCTTCGGCGGAGCAGCAGCTTGGCACCACATGCGCTTCTGAGTGGCCAACTCGCCGACGACGGCATCGGCGACGCGATCTTTGCCTTGGCGGCGGATATCTTTCCGATTTGCCGCAGCATCACGGGTGACGGCGTGCGCAGGACGCTCGACCGTCTGGGGAACGACATCGACCTCGTGGTGCATGAGGTAAAGACCGGCACCCGGGTTTTCGACTGGACGATTCCGCGGGAATGGAACATCCGGGACGCCTACATCAAGAATGCCGCCGGTGAGCGCATCGTCGACTTCCGCAGGAACAACCTGCACGTCCTGAACTACAGCCGGCCGGTGCGGAAAAGACTGCCGCTGGGTGAGCTGAAGAAGCACATCTTCACGCTTCCGGACCGCCCCGACCTCATACCCTATCGCACGTCCTACTATGCTGAGGACTGGGGCTTCTGCATGGCGCACCGTCAGCTTGCGGCCTTGCCTGACGGCCTTTACGAGGTGCTGATCGATGCGAGCCTGGAAGACGGCAGCCTGACCTATGGCGAGTATCTGCACCCCGGCGAGACGGAGGAGGAAGTCCTCCTCTCCGCCCACATTTGTCACCCATCCCTGGCCAACGACAATTGCTCCGGTTTGGCGCTGCTGACGCATCTGGCGGCCGGCCTCGCCGGATTGCGGACCCGCTACAGCTACCGCTTTCTGTTCGCTCCGGGAACGATCGGTGCGATCGCTTGGCTCGCCCTCAACGAAAACCGGGCCGCCCGCATCCGACACGGCCTCGTGCTCTCCTGTGTCGGCGACGGCGGCGGCCCCACCTACAAGAAGAGCCGGCAGGGCGATGCCCTGATCGATCGCGCGATGGCGCACGTCCTTCGGAACGCCGCGGCGGCACCGAACATTATCGACTTCTTTCCCTATGGATACGACGAGCGGCAGTACTGTTCGCCAGGCTTCGATCTTCCGGTCGGGCTGTTCCAGAGAAGCCAGTTCGCGACCTTCCCCGAGTATCACACCTCGGCCGACAATCTGGACTTCATCAGGCCGGATCATCTCGCTTCGTCGTACCGCCTCATCGCTGCGGCGCTCGACATCCTCGAATGCGACTGGCGACCGCGCAGCACGGTCCCCAAATGCGAACCTCAGCTGGGGCGGCGCGGCCTCTACGCCGCCCGCGGCGGCGACCCGGACGAGGCCGCAAAGAGCATTGCCTTGCTCTGGATCCTCAGTCTGGCCGATGGCCGGCACTCCCTGCTCGACGTGGCAGAGCGAGCCGGCTTGCCGTTTGCGGTCGTCGCAGAAGGCGCTCGCCGCCTGCGGGAAAGGGGGTTGCTGGTCAATGACGGTCGCGACGCCTCGCCCACAAACGCAAGAGGAGCAAGGGCGGCCGCCGGCGCATAACCGGCGTCTTCGTCTCCCCCGGCACGCCGACCCTGGAGCTTGCCGATGCATTTCGAGAAAACGGCCCTGCAGGACGCTTGGCTGGTCGAGTCCGAGCCGGCGCAGGACAATCGCGGCTTCTTTGCACGCACGTTCTGCGTTCGCGAATTCGCCACCCACGATCTGGCGACGACCTTCGTTCAGCACAGCATCTCACTGTCGAAGCTCCGCGGAACCCTGCGCGGCATGCACTTCCAGCGGGCGCCGCACGCCGAGGCGAAACTGGTGCACTGCCTCAATGGAGGTATCTGGGACGTGATCATCGATCTTCGCCCCGGCTCGCCCACCTACCGGCGTTGGCAGGGGTTTGAGCTGACATCCGCGAATCGCCGTCAGCTCTATGTGCCAAAGGGATTTGCCCATGGCTTTCAAGCCCTGACCGACGATGCGGAGGTGCACTACCTGATTTCCGCGTTCTTCGCACCGCAGGCAGCCGGCGGCCTGCGCTACGACGACCCGGCCTTCGCCATTGATTGGCCCCTCCCGGTAACCGCGATTTCGGAAAAGGACAAGGCCTGGCCAGCATACCTCGAGGAACCAAAGCCAGGCTGCGGCACGCAATCGCAGGAGGGCCCAAAGCCGTAGACTGCTCTCACCCTATGAAACAGATCAAACTACCCGCGCCCGATCGAGTCCAGTTAAGCGGTTTGATCTCAGGGCTCGAGTTCCTTCATCTCAGGCCGGCGAGCGTCTGTAGGTACCGTCGATATCGACTAGAATCGCGCCTCTATCCGGATCGAAACCAGATTGCGAGTAAAATCTCCATCGTCCTCTCCGGAGGCGTTAAAGTCATAGACCTCGCGCCTCAGAAAAGAATAGGCTCCGACCAAATGAATATTCCTGCTTAAGAAATACCTAGCCTTGACATCGACCTGAAAGATATCGTCGTTTCTGCCAATTCCTTCGTATTGACTGTTGATATAGTCGAAATCGGCCTCAAGCACGAGGTTTCGGAGCAACTCATGGTCAAGGGATACACCGGCTCTCGTGTCAAAACGGGCGGCGGCCTGCTCGCCGTCTTCGCTGATCGTCGTCTCCCTTATCAGGCGTGAAACGGAACCGGTCACGGTTGTCAGGCGCGTGACATTCCACACGATTTCGCCACCGACGACTGGCCCCTCGACCTCCGACAAGGCAGGGTCATCATAGCTCTGGTGCGCATAGCCAGCGAACAGCTCTCCAAAAATCACGCCGCCAAGATCGACAGCGGCACCGGTGGTGACCTCGAAGCCGTTGGAATCACGGTCTACACCTTCATCATCGGGAGACCTATCGTAGTCACGCAGGTTATAGGACCCATCAATGAAGGCCTGGTGTTGAGGCGTGACATCATACCCCAAGCGAAGCGCAGCCAGGTAAATGTTCCTGTCGCGATCATCGTTATTGACCCGCCCACCACCGACTGCATCCGTGTCCTGATAGTCTAGTCTCCTGAAATCTCCGGTCAGAGACACCTCGAACCGGCCGATAGCATGCTCGGGCCGGACGCTTGCCGAAAACACATCGAACTCAGTCGGTTCGTCAGAAGCATCATCGTTGTCCGGATCTGTTCTCGCCTCATGGAGACGATCGAAGCCAAGCAGTCCGTCCAGCCTCGTCCGGGGCCCCATCTCCCACCGGCCAGCCGCTTGGAAGAAGTAATCCTGATAGCCCTCACCCTCGTTACTGGCATAGAGGCCTATATCGCCGCCGGCGCTCAAGCTCAGTGAGTGCCTATTCCAGTCGGATTCCAGCAGGACGGACGGCTGTAACCTGGTGATGAAATCATCCTCTTCCTCGTCATCTGTCGCGAATACATTGTCGTCATACTCTTGCCGCACCGCCAGCTCCGGGAACAGCAGGAACGAGCCGACGCGCAAGCCCAAGGGATCGAACTCTGGCCGGGGGCGGCTTTGGACCGTCTCCCCTCTTCGCACTTCGACGACACGGCCGGGAACCTCATAGCCCGAGATCCGGCGCTGTTGGGCCAGTTGCTCAGGCTTCGAAACTGCCGGACCTTCTTCGGCCGCCGCCGTCAAGGAGGCTTCGTGCGGTCGAGGCTTGGCTGCAGCCTCCACTCCGAATGCCAAGGTAAAGCAAAGAAATATGCCTACCCCTTTCTTTGATACTCCGAATCCGTTTTCTTCTGACATCGTACCCCCCGTGGATTGCAGAGCGGAACTCTAGCAAAGCGTAAAAGCTCACCTCCTCGCCGGTCTGAGCGCAGCGTTCTTTCCTGCTGGCGACGGGAAATCCTCCCATCACGTTGTTGCATTAGCGCCTCGGCCGCCAAGGCAGTTCCAAGTTCTCCGATTATGCGGGCGTTCCGGCCTCAAAAGCGACACTCAGCCATCGGCAAAGGGGGAAGCTTTCATTCTAGCGGATCGGCATCTTGACGGCACGGTCTCGCCAGAACATCACGCCTCAAGAGCCTGGGCCACCACTTTCGAGGCATGACCCTCGTGTAATGGTAAAGAAACCATATCGGTGGCAAACTCGGCCGAAGGAGAAATCGCTGCTCAGGTGGTGGAAGGTCGAAAGGTAGCCGGTCTCAAATCCCGGGAGGGGCTGGCGGTCTTCTGAGATCAGCGGTCGGTCTCTTCAAGGTTTGACGAGGTGTCGAAGTATGGCGCATCTTCACCAGGTCGCGAGATTCTTCTTCGCATCTCTCGTTCTCGGCCTCTTTGCCAACTGTACCGCTTCACACAACGTCGACGCAGTAACCCTGCCGACGGCCGAGCCCTACAGACTGGACAGTGGAGACCACTTGAACATCACGGTCTTCGGACAGGAACAATTGACCGGCGAGTACGTGATCGACGGCGGCGGTTTCATCTCCATACCTCTTGTCGGGCAATTGGCGGCGCGCGGGGGTACGGCCCACGAACTCGAGCAATCAGTCGCCACGGCGCTGCGGCAGAGCGACGTCGTTCTGAATCCAAGCGTCAACGTCCAGATCCTCACCTACAGACCCTTTTTCATTCTCGGAGAGGTCGCCCGGCCGGGCCAGTTCTCATTTATCGAAGACATGACGGTCCTGACGGCCGTCGCGATGGCCGGAGGCTTCACATACCGCGCCAACATCAATGGGTTCACAATAACCCGCAAGACTGGAGATAAGATCGTCGAGGCACCCGCAAGTCGCAGTAGCCTGCTTCAGCCGGGCGATGTCATTTTCGTTCGCGAACGATTTTTCTGAACCGGCCTTCGACCCTTCAGGCCGGCCTGGAATTCCGAGCACAAAACCAAAACGCCAGCGGAGCGGCATCGAAAGCCGGCCGGAGAGCCCGCGGTTTCACGTTCTGCAGACGACTCCGCGCGGGCTGCAGGCACCCACCGGAAAGACGACCGGAGGGGTTCCGATGGCAGGGCCATCCGGTTGAAGCTCGCGCGCCGATTGGTCAAGGAATCAATCCATACCCCGTTTTCTCCGAAGCTTCCCGCCTTATGCTCTTTTGACAAATTCGGTGACCCGGGACCAATTTCCTTGATGAGGTCGATTGCGCGGACGGTGGCCGATCGCCCCGTCGCCGGAGAGGGCGTGGCAGGAATCACAGCGAAAGGTGCAGGTGGCCATGGCCCGTCCTTACCTCAATGCATGAGACGAAGGTCAGCGCGACGACGGGCGGCAGTTCAACTTGTGGAAAGCAACGCAGTTTCAGGAGTGCGGCGTGGGTAGACGTGTCTTGGTAACCGGCGGGGCCGGATTTCTCGGATCGCATCTTTGCGAGCGTCTCATAGAAGACGGTCACGACGTGCTGTGCGTGGACAACTACTTCACCGGCCGAAAGGACAACCTCACCGGCCGCACTGGCAACCTGGGGCGCCTCATAGACAATCATAAGCTGGAGCTCATGCGCCACGACGTCACCTTTCCGCTCTACGTCGAGGTTGACGAGATCTACAACCTTGCCTGTCCTGCCTCGCCGGTCCACTACCAATTCGATCCCGTACAGACGACGAAGACAAGCGTCCACGGGGCGATCAACATGCTGGGTCTCGCCAAGCGGGTAAAAGCCAAGATCCTGCAGGCGTCAACCAGCGAGGTCTACGGCAGCCCCCTGCAGCACCCGCAGAAGGAAAGCTACTGGGGCAACGTCAACCCGCTCGGACCACGATCCTGCTACGACGAGGGCAAACGCTGCGCCGAGACGCTTTTCTTCGACTACCATAGGCAACACAAACTGCGTATCCGGGTCGTTCGGATATTCAATACCTATGGCCCGCGGATGCTGCCCAACGACGGACGGGTTGTTTCCAATTTCATCATCCAGGCTCTCCGCGGAAAGCCGATTACGGTACACGGAGATGGCAGTCAGACCCGCTCGTTCTGCTATGTCGATGACCTGATCGACGGCCTGGTCCGCTTGATGGAGGCCCCGGACGAGATCACCGGGCCGATAAATCTCGGCAATCCCTGCGAGTGCACCATCTTGGAACTGGCGGATAAGATCGTGGCAAAGACGGGCTCGAGGTCGGAGATCGTTCTCCGGCCGCTGCCGCAGGACGATCCAACGCGACGATGCCCCGATATCTCGCTGGCCCAAGCCAGCTTGGGTTGGCAGCCAGCCATAGGGCTCGATGAGGGGCTCGATCGTACGATCGCCTACTTCGACGAGATTCTCGGGGAAGAAGAGGCTGCCTAACGCGTCGCTCAGCTCGACCGGAGGATACACCTCCCTTTCGAGCAGCCACGGTGCCGGCATCGCTTCTCTCCGCCCTGCGGGTCATCATGCCGCGGATGCGGCAGGCGTGGCTCGTCGCGTGACCTGCCCCTTCTGCGGGCCTCCGACCGCGCCTCTCACCGACCTCCGCCTCCGGGGAATCAAGCGCTCCTACTCAATGCGTCGTACCTCGTGGATCGAAGGCTACCTCATCTGCGAAAGCCGGCATCTTGAAGACTTAAGCCAGCGTCTACTCCTTTGAGCGCTCCTTGGCTGCAATAGTGGTTTCTCTTCGCGCATTGAGGCCCTAGTGATTCTATGCATAGCCAGCAAGGGCCGGCCCAGCCAAGCCGGAGGATCAAGGCAATGCATGTGTCGAAGCACGTCGAAATCATAGATGGCGACCCCCATCAGCAGCGCGGAGACGACGGCCCCCCAAGACAAGAGGTCCCAGCAAAGCCCAGTTGGCTTCAGAACGGGGAAGCCAGCGAGCCACGCGCCGTGGTCTACGTCGATCCGCAGGCCTTGACCCGCGACTGCATTGGCCGCTGGCTTCAGATCGACCTCAAATTCAGGGTTCTTGTCTTTCCGGACTTGGATCAGATCGAAGCCTGTTCAGCGGCAGATGGCAAGGTCGCGACAGTGATCATCAATACCGGGGCCGAGCGTATTTCATCGGAACCCGTCGCGCGCAGGCTGTCGGTTGCAAGCGACCTCCTGCCCGACGTTCCCCTTGCCGTGTTGTCTTGGAATGACGACCCCGAGAGCATCCGGCAGGCTTTCGAGCTCGGCGTAAGCGGCTATATTCCCATCAACACCGCGTCACAGCTGACGGCCAATATCGTACAACTCCTTTGTGACGGCGGGACGTTCGCCCCGGCGAGCACCCTTCTGGCGCAAGGCGAACAACGACAGCAGCCGGCGGCCAGGACAGCCCTCAAGGGGTTCACCGAGCGTCAGTCGCAGATTCTCGACTGCCTGAGGCGTGGCATGGCGAACAAGCTGATCGCTTATGAGCTGGACATGTGCGAAAGCACCGTCAAAGTCCACATACGCAACATCATGAAGAAACTCAAAGCCACCAACCGGACTGAAGTCGCGTATTTGACTCGCGATCTCTTCGAAGACGCACGCTGACACGTCGTGCTCCAGCCCGCCGAAGGGTCACGCCTCCTGAGATCGTAGACCCGGGCCTAGCGGACCAAGCCCTCGGAGCTCAGGCACACTCCGGTCGATCTGCGACCATCTGGTCATAGATCCAGCCATAGGTCTTCTCGAGGCCGTCTTCTAGGGAAATGCCAGGGGCCCAACCCAGGGCACTTTGGATCAGCTCGTTGTCGCTGTTGCGCCCGCGCACCCCCTTCGGGGCGTCCAGCTTGTAGCGACGCCGAAGCTTCACGCCCGCGATTCCCTCCGCAATGTCGACCAGTTCGTTGATTGTCACGAGTTGGTCGCTGCCAAGGTTCAGGGGGTCGGAAAAACCACTCTCCATAATGAGCCGCGAACCCTTCAGACAGTCATCGATGTACATGAAGCTTCGCGTCTGCTCGCCATCGCCCCAAATCTCGATTCCGTCGTGCCCGGCGAGTTTGGCTTCGATCACTTTCCGACAGATCGCCGCCGGCGCCTTCTCGCGGCCCCCGCTGTAGGTGCCGTTGGGTCCATAAACGTTATGATACCGTACGATTCTCGTCTCCAACCCGAAGTCCTCGGAGAAATGCCGGCACATGCGCTCGCTGAAGAGTTTTTCCCAGCCGTAGCCGTCCTCTGGCATCGCGGGGTAGGCATCGCTCTCCTTGAGCGCGACAACGTCCGCGGATACCTGCTTGTCTGCCGCATACACGCAAGCGGAGGACGAATAGAAGAAGCGCTTGACGCCACGGTCGCGGGCAGCCATTAGCAGGTGGGTGTTTATCAGCACCGATATCATGCAGTCAGCCTTGTGCGCCTCGATGAAACCCATTCCGCCCATGTCTGCTGACAGGTTGAAGACGTAATCGATCGAGTCGGCCGCCCTGTAGCAGGCGGCTTTATCCCGCAGATCGCACTGAATATTCTCGGCTCTCGGGAACAGCTGGTACCAATCCTGCAAAGGCTTGATATCCACAGCCCGCACGCGCTCATAACCGCTTTTCAGTAGCTCGGCAACAAAATGCCCGCCAATGAATCCGCCGGCGCCAGTTACGAGTATCAAGTCCGTATCGCGGAGCATTCATCACCTCCCGTTACTCGAGATCCCGGTCTACCGCGCGGCAGGTCGATCTGCGCGATGCCCGCGATCTCGAAAGCCCAAAGAATCCAGCGCCATGTAGTACATGAAGAGCGGTACGATCTTCAGGTAACGTCGCCACAGCCGCCTTGGTTCTGTAAGCAACCGGTAAAACCACTCGAAGCCGCTTCGCTGTATCCACCGCGGCGCTTGAGACTTGACGCCTGCCAGAAAGTCGAACGCCGCCCCGACACCGATCATCACAGCTACATCCAACCGGCCCTGATGCGCCGCCATCCAGTACTCTTGCTTAGGCGTGCTGAGCCCGACCCAGAGGATGTCGGCCCCCGAATTGTTGATGCGCTGTATGATGGATTCGTCCTCTTCGGGCGTAAGCGGACGGAAGGGCGGAGAAAAGACTCCTACGATCTCTATACCCGGGAACCTGGACTGCAATTGCTCCGCGAGCCTCTCCGGGATGCCTGCGGCCCCGCCATAAAGGAAGTGCCTGTAGCCCATAGAGGCGGATCTCTGGCAAACTTCCGTCATGAGCTCGGGGCCGTAGACCCGGCGGACATGGCGGCGATTTCTTAGCCTGCTGACCCATACAAGAGGCATCCCGTCAGGCGTTACCAGGCCTGCCTCGTTTTGGATTCTGCGCAACTTGTGATCGCTCTGGCTTTCAATCACGCCGTGTACGCTGGTAATGCAGACATAGTTGCGGTGGCGCCGGCTTATCCACTCATCGATCGTATCGAGCGCCATGCCCATGTTGATGGCACTTACGCCGACGCCAAGTATGTCGGTACGTTCTGGAGCGATCAGCTTGCTGCGATCGTGCAATATCTCACCTTCGGAGCTCGGTCGCTTTGCCTTTCGAACGCAAGCAGGCGACGCGCAGGTCGGAGTATCGATGGGATATGAAACCAGCATCCGACGGTTTGCACACTTTGGCAATTTGCCGAAGTTCTGGGGAGGGCTTTACGCCTTTTGCAGGATCTCTCTATTCGCGAGCGCCTTCTGCGGACGCACGGCCGCTTAGGCGAACAGACGCCGGCCTACCTGATAAACGCCCAAAACGATGCGTTCTGGCCAAAAGCGGTTCCCGCTCTCCCTGCGACCGCAGCGCCGGCGCCATCGCCAAGCCGATCAGGAGGTAGAAAGGTATGGCGCGGAAGGGCGTCTCGAAGCTTTCCTGAAACATCGCCATGGCCAGCCCCATGGCCCACCAAGTCACCCCGACCGGCTGTCCGGAAACCCGGTAGGCGCGCCAGAGCATCTTGACGACGGCGTACTGGAAGGCCGCGAAGAGGGCCACGCCGATCCATCCGGTATAGCCTAGAGCATAGAGGAAGACGCTGTGCGGCGTCCGAACGTCCCGGTCCTCTTGACCCGCGCGGACTTCCCCAGGCGCAAGCCCGAACAGGTCGAAGCCGTAGCCGTGCCCGAATGCTTCGAGCAGTGTCGTCGAGTGAACGGAAAGCCAGATCCGCTCCCACCAAAGCTCCCGCCATCTCGCGGTACCGGCATGGTAGGCGGCGTTTGGGCTGAACTCCTTTGCAAGCTCGAGGTCAATGGGCGCTATGACCCGGGCCAGGTTTTCCGAGAGCGTCGCGGCGTCGCCGGAGCGGCCGGCGAGTTGAATGCCGGCGAGCTCAAATAGGCCAATCGCAGCAATCCCGGCCAGCCCGATCGCGACAACCCGGCCGAGGCGGCCCGTCAGCAGCCCCCAAGCCAGGCACCCGACGGCGAGGCCAAGCCATTCGGCGCGAACCTGCCAGACAAGGGTGATCACAATGTTGAGCACCAGGATGAACCAAACCGCCCGGAGGTCGCGCTCGAAGCACAGCAAACCAAGCACCACCACAACCTGACCGGTTGGCGGAGAGAAAAGCGGCACCTCCGTGCCCGGAACGGAGGCTGTCACGTATCTTAGCGCCACGATGTAGCACAGCCCGTAGATCCCATTCACCCAGGCGATCGCACGAACCAGGCCGCGCAAGTGATCGGGCGCATGCAACGCAATCCACAGCCCGAAGAACAGATACAATGCATAGTAATTGAAAACGAAGAACTTGAGCGTCTGAACCAGAGGGACGCCGTTGAAGATACCGCGACCGACCTGCCAGACACCATAGGCCATGAAGGCGAAGAGCGTGAGCCCGAGCAGGTTCAAGGGCGATGGGCGTAGCAGCGAGGCCGCCCAGGTGCCGAGGGCCACACGCGGCTTGAGCAGCAGGAACGTGACCAGAGCCAGCTCGCCTACGAAAACCGGCGGGACGCCGAGATATGCGAAGGACCGTGCCATGCTCAGATAGCCGATGAGCAGAAAGCCAGCGATGTAACGCCATATGACCATAGCTATTCCGTCATCCCGGCCAGGCGAACGGCGCGGGGCCAATACCAAGGAGCAAAGGAGCGGTAGGGGTCACGTCGCGGCGTGCAATGGCACAGCAGCGCTGTCCTGACTCACCGGAACCCAGACGTCATCAGCGCACGGCCAAAGCAGCTTTGGCCCCGAGTCTTAATAGGCCTGTGCCAGGGCCGCTGACAATCCGTCCGAAATGAATACCTCATATGAGCAAACCAAACGCGGCGGCGAAGCAGTCTTAGAGCAGGCTTGGCTCATTCCGGAAGATTCGGGCCGTCACGAGACCGATTGGGGTAGGGCGCGGCTTTTCCAGCTGTGCTTGTTGGAGGGAGGGCTTTCCGAATGCCCCGACGAGCCCCGAAGCCATCGCTGCATAATGACCATCAACTCCGAGAGCAAAGGACCATAGCGATGCCGGTCGTGTCCGTCGGCGTACCCGTCTACAACGGCGAGAAATATCTTCCCGAGACCCTGGATTCCCTGCTGGCGCAAACTTTCTCGAACTTTGAAATCGTCATCTCCGACAATGCATCGACGGATCGAACCGCGGAGATCTGTAAGTCTTACCAAACGAAGGATTATCGCGTTCGCTATTTCCGGAACGCCCGGAACATCGGGGCGGCGAGAAACTTCAACCGAGTCTTTGAGCTCTCTCGCGCACCTCTCTTTCATGGCGGCGCCTGCGATGATCTCTACGAGCCTCAGTTCTTGGAACGTTGCCTCGGAGTGCTCGACCGCGATCCGGGCACGGTGCTCAGCCATACCCGCACGAAGCTCATTGGCGACCGGGGTGAGCGGCTGCGCTTCGACAGGAAGCGGGGGTGCTACATCGACAGCTACGGTGGCGCTCGAGGAACTTCCGGCGACCTCATGAGACCGCAACGGCCGCATATCGCCGAGGCAGGCCGCCCGGAAAGGCGCTTCAGAGAGGTGCTGTGGCTTATGGGCTGGGCCTTGCCTCTATCCGGGGTCATTCGAAGAGATGCTCTTCTCACGACATCGCTCTATGCCACTTACTCCGGCGCCGACAAGGTCCTCCTTGCCGAACTGGCCCTGATAGGCCGCTTTCGTGAAATCGACGAAGAGCTCTTCGCAAAACGCATCCACCGGGGATGCAGCCACTACAAGTCCACGCGGGAGCGGGCGACGCATGAAGGCGTGGAGTTCTATCGCATCCCCCAAGTGAAAATGGTTCAGGACTATACCAGGATGACCTGGGCGGCCGACATGAGCATTTGGCAGCGGCTGCACTGCATGGCCACCATCGCCGGTATGGCGCGCAGTCCGAAGGTGTGGCGACGGCTCCTGGTCCCTGGCCCGGACAACTATCTTGGGATCTCGCTTTCAACGAGGTAGGCCGCGGGCATCGGCGCGCCGGCAGCGCCCGGCGTGCGACCGCGGCCGTTGATCCAGGCGCAAAGGTCTGGGTTCGTCGCGAGGCTTGGGCGGATCCGATCGACGTCGGCGAGCGCCGCCCAAAGACTCATGTGGAGAAACGAGTGAGCGCGAAGCGCAAGCGCATCGGTCTTTTCGGATTGTTCGGCACGGGCAATTCGGGAAACGATGGATCGCTTGAAGCGATGCTCGTCTTTCTTCGCCGAGCCGTTCCAGAAGAGCAACTCCTCTGCATCTGCGGCGAGCCGGGCGTCGTGAAGGAGGCCTTCGGGGTCGATGCCATACCCTTCTACTACAGATTCCGCGGCGCGGCCGATGGACGGGGAGCGACGCTGCTGGAGAAGGTGGTGGGGCGGGCGACGCTGTGGATGTATGCCGCGCGGCACCTCCGAAGGGTCAAGGTACTGATCGTTCCCGGAACCGGCGTGCTCGACGATTTTTCGGTCGGTCCCCTTGGCTGGCCGCATGACGTCCTCTGCTGGTGGACGCTGGCGCGACTGATGGGCGTGAAGGTCATTTTGGCCAGCATCGGAGCCGGACCGATCCATCATCCGGTCAGCCGATGGATGATGAAGCTGGCTGCACGGGCGGCGCACTATCGGTCCTACCGTGACGAGGTTTCCAAGGATTTCATGGACAGCATCGGGCTCGATACCCGAAACGACCGGATCTGTCCGGACATCGCATTCCGGCTGTCCGCCCCCTCCGCCAACCGCAGCCTGGTGCGCGAGCCAGACCGCCCGACCATCGGCATCGGCGTCATGACCTATCAAGGCTGGCAGAACGACGGCCGTCGTGGCGCCTCGATCTACACAACCTATCTCGAGACGATCACGGAATACGCCCTCTGGCTGCTGAACCTCGGCCATAGGGTGCGCCTTCTCATGGGCGAGACATCGGACCGGCGTGCGGTGGCGGATCTGCTTCACGCCCTTCGCTCCCGGGACCCCGATCTTGCCGATGGGTCGATCTCCTTTACGCCAGCGCGCACGCTGCATGACATTATGGAGCAAATGGCAAACTTGGATATCGTCGTGGCGACCAGGTTTCACAACGTCGTTTGCGCGCTGAAATTGGGCAAACCGACAATCTCCATTGGCTACGCCGAGAAGAACGATGCGCTCTTGGGCCAGGTGGGACTGGCCGACTTCTGCCAGCATATAGAGCGCTGCGATTTGGGCCGGCTAAAGGACCAAACGTCCCGGCTTCTGTCCGATACCGGCACCTTGGGGCGTCGCATATCCGAAGTGCGCACGCAGTTCGAATATCAATTACGCGAACAAGAAGACGCTATTTTAGCTTTGGTCGGGCAGGACGATGAATGACCCAATTCCGGGTCTCGACTTTGCAGCAGGCTACTCCAGTCCGCAGGAAAGTGTCATCGGTGCCCGCCGTTCTTCGCTGAGTTTTCCGCTCCTCTCGAGTCCCATATCGCGCAGGTTGCCCCAGGGCTCTTCGCCGCCCTTTGCGGTCCAGTATGCGCCGTCGCGATCGGCGACGACATAGCTGTTGTCATCGAATCTGTTGTTGGCGGTGGCCCAGAAGTCACTGTCCCCGGTGTCGGTCACCACTCCGTTCCGGCCGCGGCGGCCGAGATGTATGATTGTGTTCTGATGGACCACATTGTTGGCCGCGATCCATGCGCCATAGATCCCGCTGCCCCGATCTTGATGAATTACGCCGATACCGTTTCCAAACTCGTCCGAAACCTCGACGATATTTCCATATACCTTCACATTGCTGCTGTTCTGGATGAGGATCTGCGCGCCCCACAACCAGTCGTCGAACGCACTTGTCCCGTTCCGGGCCACGATATTGTCGCGAATGATCGCATCATAGGAGATTTCATGCTTTATGCCGTCGTCGGCATTCAGAAAGACCTTGTTGCCTTGATAGGTGACGTGAATGTTGTCGTTGTCGGTCCAAAGTCCCGGACCTCCGTTATGATGGATACAGGAATCCAGAACCGTAAGGCCCCTGGTCTCCCAGAACTTCGTGCCCCCGGCCTCCCACCTTGCATCATAGCCCGCGTAGTTGTTGAAGGCGATCTCCACCCCTTCGATTCTCGAGTTCTCGCCGATCCCGGCCATGCCTATCTGGCCATTATGGCTGAAGGCGCCTCCGGTCACCCGCGTGTTCGAGCCGAAGGAAAGCCCCGCGCCATGGTTCCAACGGGCGATCACGTTGGAAATCCGCCAGCCGTATCCGTTATCGGCGAAAATGGCGCCCTGTTGCGAGTCGGATGCGTACTTCTCGACGATCAAGTCCTTGAGCACGACATCGTGGGCCTCACCGCCAAAGGCCCGGGGCGTCACGCCGAGCTCAACACTCTGCCCTATCGGGTCATCGCTCAGATAGGCGCGACGCCCCTCCTGGTACCACCTGCCCGGGCCGAGCTCTTCGAAAGATCCGACGCGCTGGTAGAGGCGGCCGTTGAAGAACAGATCTTCGCGGATCGTGCATAGAGGCCGACCAGCTTCGCATCGGCCATGAAAAGGTAGCGAAGGAGGCAGATCCTCCGACCGCCAGAGCCCAGACGCTTTGCTCCAGCTCTTCAGCTCCATGGCGCCGTTCAGGATCACACCCTCTTGGCCGAGGAACTCCTGCCGACTCTTGGGATAGATCGTCTGCATTCGATAGAGGCCCGGCTCGAACAGGAACACGGTTCCCTCGGGCGCGTCCTCCACGATCGCCTGAAGGTTCTGCCCGGGTTTCAGCAGGACGGTCGTCTTCTCTTGGTTCTCTTGGGCCGACACGACAAGGCTCTTGGCGAGAATCACCGCCGCGATGACGGGCCAAGAGGCAGGCCTTCTCGACGTCGTTCGGGTCATCAGACCACCCTCGTAGGGCCTTTGTCGATGCCCGCGCCGGTAAACGACCGGCATCAGGACAGCGTGGCTTTGCGCAGCACGAAGGCTTCCGCGTAGCGCTCGGGCGCGCGACTTTCCACCCCCCTCAGGCGCGCCAGCCCTCGGAACGTCTCCGAATCGAACCACCCTTTCGACCGTTGAGTCGAGAAGTGCTCGAGGATCAGCTCGACCTTACGCTCCGTGACCGCGGCCGTGAGCGGCATGTAGAGGTTCGGCCGTCCCAGATCACCGTCCCATTTCGGTACCTCGTACTCAAGAATGAGGTGGTCGCGGAACAGATTCCAAGTCAGCTGACAGATCTCTCGATGATCCTGGTGTGCGTCGCCACGGCCATGGGTCAAGATCACGTCCGGCTCGACGTCGTCCTTCAGGGCCGCAATCCAATCCTTGACCTCGGCGCCTTGATAGGGAAAGAACCCATCCCTGAACTCCGCGAGCTTGACTTGGCTGCTCTCGGCGCCGGCAAGGAAGGCCGCGGCCGAGGCTTGTGCCTCCACGGCGCGCGGACCGGGGGCGCTCAGCACACACCAATGCACATCGAGGCGAACGCCCGAAGCAATCCAGCCGAGAATCGTGCCGCCGGCGCCGATCTCGATGTCGTCGGCATGCGCACCCAGACATAAGACCGACAGCGTCTCGTTCGGCCGGGCAAGGGGCAACGCCATCATAGCGCGATCGACAGTGCCCTGCCTCGGCCGGCACCGTTGCGGACGCGCCAAGGCATCTTGCCCTGCTCGACCATCTCCTCGAGGACTTGCCGATCCCTCAGCGTATCCATGCAGCGCCAGAAGCCTTCATACTTGTAGGCCATGAGCTGGTCGGCCGCGATCAGTCTCGAGAATGGCTCGAGCACGAGTTCTTCACCGTCGTTCATGTAGTCGAAGATCTCCGGCCGCAGCAAGAAGTAGCCGGCGTTGATCCACATGTCGCAGCGGTCCGAGGATCGAAATTCGCGCACCCGGCCCTCTGCATCAATGTCCGCCAGATGATAGGTGAGCGGCGGCCGGACGGCCAGAAAACAGGCGAGCTTGCCGCTTTTGCTGAAGCGGTCGACCATCTCGTCGAGCGGCAGATCCGTCAGACCGTCGCTGTAGTTGGCCAGGAAGACCGCCTCGTCCTTCAGATGGTCGCGCACCGCCCATAGGCGCTCGCCGATACTCCGCCAGATGCCGGTATCGATGAGCGTAATGCGTAAATCCTCCTCCGGCTCGTTCAGCAGCTCGACGCTGGTGCCGAAGCCCGACACGACGCAGTCGGAGAAATCCTGCGGGCGAGACCGTAGAAAAAAGTCCTTTATGATGTTGGCCTTGTAACCGAGGCAGAGCAGGAAATCGGTGTGGCCGTGATCGCAGTAGTATTGCATCAAATGCCAGAGAATCGGTTGATGACCGACAGGGATCATCGGCTTCGGCACACTCTCGGAATACTCGCGAATTCGGGAGCCGAGCCCCCCGCAGAAGAGCACAACTTTCATGATTTCTGTTCCCTCGGATCGATAACTGCCACCTCCGGGATTGGAACGACGAACTTGCCGCCCCAGGCCGCGACGTGACTCATCTGCCGGGCGATCTCGTCCTTCAGATTCCAGGGCAGGATCAGGATATAGGCGGGCCTTGCCGCGTCGATGGCGGATACCGGACGGATCGGAACGTGCATGCCGGGCGTAAAGCGGCCATGCTTGTAAGGGTTGCGATCGACCGTGAACTCGAGGAAATCGGTTCCGATGCCGCAATAGTTGAGGAGCGTGTTGCCCTTGCCGGGCGCGCCGTAGCCACAAATGACGTGCCCGGCGTCCTTCGCTGCAATGAGAAAAGACAAGAGCTTGCGCTTGCTGGACTTCGCCCGCTCGCCGAAGGCGGAGTAGGTCGCAATGTCGCGAAGCTTCCGCCGCTCTTCGCGATCGAGAAGATCGGCGACGCGCTTTGCGCTTGGCCGCACCGAATCCCGGTGTGCCAGATATACGCGCAGGGATCCGCCATGAGTCGGCAGTTCCTCGACGTCGACGACCTTCAAGCGATGCCGGGCGGCCAGATACACGATCGTGACGAGAGAGAAATACGAGAAGTGTTCGTGATAGATCGTATCGAACTGATTCTCTGAGATCAGCCGCTCAAGATGGGGAAACTCGAGAGTGATGACGCCTTCCGGCTTGAGGAGGCGGGCCATCGCCGCGACGAAGTCGTTGAGCTCGGGAACCTGCGCCAAGACGTTGTTGCCGACAATCAGGTCCGCCCTCTTGCCTTCGGCGACGAGCGATTCAGCCAAAGCGCGGTCAAAGAACTCGACGCGCGTCTCGATGCCCTTTTCGATCGCAACCTGCGCGACGTTGGCTGCAGGTTCGATGCCGATCACCGGAACGCCAAGCGCCAGGAAATGCTGCAGGAGGTAGCCGTCGTTGCTCGCAAGCTCGACAACCAGGCTGCCCGGCCCGAGATCGAGCTCTCTCTGGATCATCTCGCAATACGCCTTGGCATGAGAGACCCAGGTCGTCGAGAAGGAAGAAAAGTAGGCGTACTCGCCAAAGATGTTCCGCGGGTCAACATATTCGCGGAGTTGAACGAGAAAACAGCTCCCGCAAACAAATACATGGAGCGGAAAATACGGCTCCATCTCGTCAAGTTGTTCGCCTTTAAGGAAACTCTCACAGAGCGGCGACATCCCGAGATCGACGAATGTGTGCTCCAGACCACTGCCGCACAGCCTGCAGGTATTGGCAGTTTTTATGTCCAGACCATGCGCGATCTCAAGCACCTGCATATCCAGATTCTGTCTCGCACGAGCCGCTTAGCTCCACCCGCATAGACCTCTATAGAAGCCGGCGGCCGCGGTCTCGGTGAACGTTTAAGCCACCAAAAATCTAACAGGCGCGAGGACCACAGAAAGCCCGCATTGCGAGGGAACCGTCGTTGTTCGATCGATGTACATCATGGGCCAATCGACGCAGGCGGGCGCGCTGGTTGCCTCTTTCTGAGTAGGATCTCGACATCGGAGCGGAATCGCCTGCGTTCCAGGGCGGAGCGGGCGGACGGGCATTTCAGACAATCAAAACCGAAGGTCGGACGGGTGACGCCGGTCTTCGGGCGCTCCCGGCGCTAATCCGATCTGGGTAGGGGCCCCGCCGAGCGGTTCATCGTAGAGTGGGGTGCTAAGCTGCGCCCGGGCGTTCGCCGCTCCCCCGCGACGACGCGGGCCAGGCGCTTTCGGATAGAAGGAACTGCCGATGCTTCACCTCGAAGATCGGGAGCTTGCCATGAAGGACGGTTGAACAGCGTGGTCAGACGCGCTCTAGCCATGGCCACGGGGGAGCAGTACGTCCGGCTGGCCATAAACTTTGCACTGATCGTATCCGTTTCCCGCTTGCTTACGCCGACCGAGATCGGCGTTTCCGTGATCGGCGTCGGAATCATCACGATCGTCCTCGGATTGCGGGAATTCGCAACCGCGGACTTCTTGATCCGACGCAAAGAGATACGCCGGGAAGATCTGCGGACCTCTTTCACGGTCCTCTTTCTGCTTACCGCGCTCCTTTGCTCCGTTGTTTTTGCTCTGGCTCCCTGGTTCGGAAGCTTGTACGGCGAAGAGCAGTTGGCGCAGTTCCTGCGGATCGCCACCTTCGCGGGCTTGATCGAGGCTCTGTCGGCACCCATCACGGGATTGCTGCGGCGGGACATGGCGTTCGGCAAGCTTGCCTTCATCAATACCACGAGCGTAGCCGTCAACGCCGCGACGACCGTCTTGCTGGCGCTTGCCGGCTTCAGTTACATGAGTTTTGCCTTTGCGATGGTTGCAGCCTCTTCGACAATTACCCTCCTCTCCTTCCACTTTCGGCCGGATCTTTCCATCCTTTGGCCGGAATTCAAGTCCTGGCGAAGCGTGCTGACCTTCGGCGGCTACAACGGCGTGAGCCATGTGATAAACCGCATCTACGAGTCACTGCCTCAACTCGTCCTGGGTCAGTTCCTGCCGCATTCCGCCGTCGGCTTGTACAATCGGGCAAACGTCGTATCCGATATCCCGGACAGGGTCATTCTAACGGGCGTTTCTCTCGTGGCCTTCCCGGCGTTCTCGGTCCAGGTTCGGCAGGGCAACGGCCTGAAGAAACCTCTTCTGCAAGCCTTTGCCTACATCACGGTCCTCTATTGGCCGGCGCAGATATTGCTCGTGCTGCTGGCCCATCCGATCGTCTCGCTTGTACTGGGTCAGCAGTGGGTCAGCGTGGTTCCCTTGCTCCAGGTCATGGCGATTGCCTCCCTGGCCTGGTTCCCGGTGCTTCTGGCGTCGCCAGTACTACTCGCGGTCGGTGCCATCCGAGACCGCATGCTGGCAGATCTTACCGGGCGATCGGTGTCTGCGGTGATTCTCTGTTCGGCGGCCGGCTTCGGCATAATGGCGATGGCGGCAAGCAAGCTCTTGACCGTTCCCTTTCAGATGATGGTCGCGCTCGCTTTCCTGCGGCGGCACGTCGCCTTTGGCTGGGGGCAACTGGGCGCGGCCCTCTGGAAGAGCGCGGTCGTGACCTTCATCAGCGCGACCGGGCCGGTCTGTATCCTGGTTCTTTCGGAATTCGACTTCGATCTATCCATTGCCGCAAGCGTGGCAACGCTGTTCCTAGCGCTGGCGGGTTGGGTGTTCGGCGTCGTGGTCACCCGACACCCCATCCTGCTTGAGATCGGCAAAGCAGCCGAAACGGTCCTGAACCTGCGTTTGCCGAACCTCATGCGCGACGGTTCGGCCGCGCATAGCCAAAGGCCCGGAGAGGCGGAGTAGCGCACCTCCGTACGGCTCACAGGTTTGGTCCGGGCGCCGTAGGACCGTCCTGAGATCGCCGCGTAAGCCTCAAAGATGCATCTCAATCGGCGCTCGAATCCCGCGTCGTCTTGACGGGCGGAGAGCGAGACCTTGGGATGGTCTGCGTCGCTCTGACGACGGCCGGCCATCCGACAAGATCCTGAAAATGCGCGCAGTTTTACCGATTTCCCCTCCGGACCGACGTAAAGGCGTAAGGTTTCAAACCATTTGATGATGCGCTTTTGTCCTTATGGGTTGGTTCCGCTGAATCTGGAAGCTGTCTACCATTTTATTCGCAACCCTCTTGGCTCAATGCGCCCCTTTGAGAGCATACCCATGATATCAATGACGATTCCACCGGACGACGAGAGGGTCATCATCGAGGTCAACGGGCAGCCGTTCGGCATCCTGGTGAAGCTGAGGATGCGCTATCGGTTCTTCGCATCGGACAGGGTCGCGTTCAAACTGGATCGACTCATCTTTCGCTCCCCCTTCGAAGCGGAGAACGCCGTGGCGAGGCTGATGCAAGCCAGAGGTTGGCCAGAGGGTGGGAGGACGCCAGAAGGATGAAATCGAACTAGATGACAATCAGTGGCCAGTCTGCCTCCTTGAAGCACAGGCGGCGCGCGTTGCGATTCGGGACGAGCGGCCTGAGAGGTCTGGTACGCGACATGACGGACCGTGAGGTCTACGTCAACACGCGCGGCTTTCTCGACTATCTGCACCAGATCGGCGACGTCGGACCCGGCGACCCCATAGCGCTCGCCCAAGACTTGCGCAAGGCCGACCCGGTCAGCGGGCTGTCGAGCAGCCCGCGCATCGCCCTCGCCGTTACCCAGGCCGTTCGCGATGCCGGGCTGACCGTGGTCGACTGCGGAAAGGTCCCAACCCCGGCTCTGGCATACTACGCGCAACAGAGGGACCCGGCGGCGAGCCGGCGGCCGATGCCCGGCATCATGGTGACTGGCAGCCACGTCCCCGCCGACCGGAACGGCATCAAGTTCTACAAGCGGGCCGGAGAAGTGCTGAAGTGCGACGAGGCAGGCATCCTCGCTGCGGTGAACGCGGCTCGCGCCAGGGAGAATGCCAAGAGCGCATCACGGTCGGCGTTCGACGCCAACGGAATGTTCAAGACGGCGCCTGAGCCCGCCGCGGTGGAGCCTGCGGCCGAAGCGGCCTATGTTGAGCGCTACCTCGGGCTCTTTCCAGACGAGCGGCCGCTCGCCGGACTGCGGGTCGTCGTCTACCAGCATTCGGCCGTCGGCCGTGACGTAATGCTCCGCCTCCTCGCGTCGCTGGGTGCCAAAGCCAGCGCCGTTGCGCGCAGCAAAAGCTTCGTCCCGGTGGATACCGAGGACCTGAGCGAGGAGGACAGGCGGCGCTTTCGTGCGCTCGTCAGCCGCCATTCTGCCGACGCCATCGTCTCTACGGACGGCGACGGAGACCGACCGATTCTTGTCGACGAGCGGGGCCGTTTTCATCGTGGCGACGTCTTGGGAATCGTCACCGCCGAGTTTCTCCATGCGGCCTTCGCTGCCGTGCCCATCAACACCACCGATGCCCTTGACATTCGGGCACAAGCAAGCCGCCCCAAACTGGTGGTCGAGAAGACCCGCATCGGCTCGCCCTTTGTGGTCGCGGCGATGCAACAAGCCATCGCCGAGGGAAAGACCGGCGTCGTGGCGTGGGAAGCGAACGGCGGCTTTCTCACCGGCACCGACTTCACCGTCAACGGGCGGGCACTGCCGGCCTTGCCGACGCGCGACGCGGTGCTGCCGATCCTTGCGGCATTGCTCTCAGCCGCCCGCAGAGGCGTCCCGCTGTCCAGGCTGTTCGACGACTTGCCACAGCGGGCGACCAGCTCCGGGCTACTGGACGGCGTCCCCCCGTCGGCGGGCCTGGCCGTCCTCGCGCGGCTCTCCCCCGGCGACGGCACGGTGCTCGATGCGGTCTTCGACGATGCGACCGTGACCGTCACGCGGCTGGACGGCGAAGAAACGGCCGTGAGCGCGCCCGATCCGCTGGCAAGCGAGTTGCTCGCGCTCCGACAAAGGATTCAGGACGACTTGCCAGCCGGCGACGGCTTCGGATCGGTCGTCCGCATCAACTACACCGATGGCGCTCGGATCTGGTTCGACAACGGCGACATCGTCCACATCCGCCCGTCGGGCAATGCCCCGCAACTGCGAGTCTACGCTGTGTCCGATGTTGCCCGGCGAGCCGACGGCATCGTGCGGCTCGCGGTCCGCGAGCCCGACGGCCTATTGCGCCGGATGGAGCACGGCATGGCGAGACCCGGTGCCCGGACATCGGCCCCATGCCCCAAGGCGACGCCCGACGGATCCGACGCACTGGCGGCAAAGTCCGACAACCTGCGGGACTTGAAGGAGATCGTGGGCGCCTCCCTTGGTCCAGGCCAGGTCATCGCCGTCGCCAATGGCGGCGACGCGGAGATTCTGGGCCGGAACCTCGAGGGCCTGGCGGCTGAGATCTTCCGTGCCGACAACGCGGTCGAAGTTATGGTGCACGAGGAACGGACGCGACGCGGCCAGCTTCTCGGCATGCTGGATGCCATACGCCACTGGCGACAGGGCCGAAGGTTCGACCCGGCGGGGGTTGCCTTGGGCATCATGCTGCCCGGCAACGGGACGCGCCTGAGCCCTTTGACTCAACGGATGCACGGCATCAAGCCCTTCATGCCCATGCTCGTCCGCAATCGGCGAGACGGGCCCTGGCTGAACGCGGCTACAGCTTCTCTTTTCACCTGGACTCTGATCGCCCGTCACCTGCAGCGGATGGGCTTTCGCGGTATTGCCTGGAAGTGGGGGGACGAGCCGCAGATCGCTGCCCACCGCCTGTCCGAGATGAACCTCGACCTCTCCCGAGCCGATGCGGTCCGCTTTGGCTCGGAGGTGGAGGTCACGGAAGATCTGGCCGCGAACAAGGAGTGGTTGCTGCGCCACCCGACGAGCAGCGAATTGATCGCGCAGGTGCGGCGGCGATCCCGCGCAGACCTCTTGCGGCGCTTCGATATCGTCGACCGGGGCCAGCCGGTGAAGGCCTTGGTGCATGTCGGCAGCCCGGCCTTGTCCCATCTCTTCCTGGAGGAAGCCGAGGCGGTCTTTGGCGCCCTCGACGGCTGGATCGACGTCGACGGCTACCTTTTCGAAGCGCTGACCAACGACGCCAACGCCTGGCGGGAAGAACTGCGCCGAGATGCCGGGCTGCGGCAACTGGTCACCGAGAGGCCGGACTTCTACGAGCGCGCGCAGCGCCTCAAGCGGCGGATCGAAGAGCGAAGGGGGCATCCCTTGGCGATCAAGGTCGTCGACTTTGGAGAACGACTGTACTGGGGCGATATCGGCCAGCTCGCCAAAGCACGCCATGCGCTTTGGATCGTCGCGGCGGCGACCAGGGAGGGCGACTTCGCTCGCCGATTGGCGGCGATCGATGACGTAGCGCCGGATTCCCTCGGCAACCGCATCGTCGGCAACACCGTTCTGCACAGCGCTTGCCGCCTGCGGAATTCGGTGGTCATCGACTCCAGGATTCACGGCAAGGCGGAGATGGAGGGGGCGGTCGTCGTGGCGAGCGAACTGGGCGACGTCGTCGCCCGTCGCGGCGGGGTCGCCTTCGGCTGCACGGTCGGTGACCTCGATCTTGGCGAGAAGAGCTTCGCCTTCAGGTCGGTTCAGCACGGCCTGAAGGTGCCCGCCCATCACGTCCACACGAGCATCCCCGTCGACCCCGGCGACCTGTCCCGCGGGCTGCAGAGCTGGTTCGCCGACGCCCGGCAGGACCCCGGACAGCGCAGGAACTATCATGGACCCCAGCTCGGCAACCCTGACTCCTTCGCGGCCAAGTTCCAGCAGATGCGCCAGCGCCGGGTCCCGCTCGATGAGATCGAGCGGGATATCGACGCGCGCTGCCACCTGCCGATCAGACGGCGGCTGTCTCGGTGGCGTGTCCCAACCTCCGCGGGAAGCGACTGATCCGCAGGGTATGGGTTCGTGCGCCTTGCAGCCGCTTTTCCGATCGAGAAGAAATCGATCGCTGAAGCGCTTCAAACAGGGTCATGAAAGTGATACGCCTGCGCACACAGGCCATCCCACCACCCTCATGGCCAGACGCCGAAACACCGGGGTGAGACAAGAAGAAAGGCCGACTGGAAGGGTGCCAGCAAAGACTGACGTATCAACCAGCCTCGTCACGCCGAGACGGCTTCGCGACTTGGCCGGGGCGCGTTTCTTCGGCCGTGGTCAAGCTTACTTTGCCGAGGGTGCGGTGCGTTCGCTGCGCCCCCGCGACGGCGGCGTCAAGGCGACGGTCCAGGGAACACGCAGCTATCGGGTGCATCTCTGGGTGGAGGACGGCGAACTCGGCTATGATTGCAACTGCCCGATCGGATACGAGGGCGCGTTCTGCAAGCATTGCGTGGCCGTCGGCCTGGCTTGGCATGCCGCCGGCGCAGACGGTGGTCTCGAGGCAGGCGGACATGATCCTTCAAAGCCGGCCGAAGGCGATGTGCGGAGCTATCTGCTGAGGCTGGACCGGGAAGAACTGGTATCCCTCCTCCTCGAACAGGCGGACGAGGACCAGAGCTTGCATCGCCGGCTCACGCTTCGGGCCGCCCAGGCGGCACCGGGCGGTGCGGACCTGCCGGCCTGGCGGGGAGCCTTCGACAACGCCCTCCAGGTGGACGACTACGTTCACGACCAGGGGGCCTACGACTATGCGCGCGATATCGGGGAGGTCGTCGAATCCCTCGAGGACCTGCTGCGGAACGGAGAGGCGGAGAGCGTCATCGGATTGGCCGAATACGGGCTGGACGCTCTCGAAGAGAGCCTCAAGCACGTCGACGACTCCGATGGCTATATGGGCGACCTGCTTCGGCGGCTGCAGAAGCTGCATCTGGAAGCCTGCCGAATCGCGCGGCCGGACCCGGTGGAACTGGCGGAGCGGCTGTTCGAGGCGGAGATGGACTCCGACTACGACACTTTCTACAAGGCCGCTCTCGACTACGCCGAGGTCTTGGGGGAGGCCGGGCTCGCGGCCTATCGCCGGCTGGCCGAAGCCGAGTGGGCGAAGATTCCGGCCCTGGGGCCGGGCGACCAGGACTCGGGACGCTATAGCCAGCGGTTCCAGATCACCTCGATCATGGAAGCCCTGGCACAGGCCTCCGAGGACTTCGATGCCCTGGTGGCCGCCAAGTCCCGCGACCTCTCCTCGCCCTACGCCTTCCTGCAGATCGCCGAACTCTACCAGGGCCGGGGCAAGACGGACGAAGCGCTCGATTGGGCGGAGCGGGGCTGGCGGGCCTTTTCGGGTAGGTGGCGGGACGAACGGCTTCGATCCTTCATCGCCGAGGCCTATCAGGCGGAGAGCCGCCACGACGACGCGATGGCGCTCATCTGGGAAGCCTTCACAGAGCATCCCTGGCTGGAGACCTACCATCAGCTGAAACGCCATGCCGCACGGGCCGGAACCTGGCCCGACTGGCGCGAGAAGGCCCTGGCCCTGATCCGTGAACGTATCGCCGACAAAACGGCAGAGCCGCCGGGCCGGCAGTATTGGACGGGCGCGCCCTCACGGGATCACTCCCTGCTTGTCGAGATATTCCTGGCCGAAGGCGATCCGGGGGCGGCCTGGCGCGAGGCCCAGGCCGGCGGCTGCGCCGAAGGCCTATGGCTCAAGCTGGGGCAGACACGGGAGCGAAGCCACCCGGAGGACGCCGTGCGAATCTACAAGAAGCACGTCGCCGGCCTGCTCCGCAACACGGGCGACAGGGTCTACCAGGAGAGCGTCCGCTTCTTGGAGAGGATCGAAGCGGTGTTGGGCCGGTCCGGGGCGGAAGCCGAGTTCCGGCCCTACCTGACCGAGATCCGGGCGGCGCACAAGCGCAAGCGCAACCTGATGAAGATGCTCGATCAAAAAGGCTGGTGAAGCCGCAACGGCGGTTTTCGCGAGGAGAGACGGCATCGAGGGCGGCGTCGCCTCTCGCGGCGTGACCTGCGGCCTCGGTCACGGACCGAAGCTCTCTCGGCCAGCATGTCCATCCGAAAATCCAATCGAAAATCCCCGGCAAACCGATTAGCCGGCCAAAGGCCGGGAACCGATCTCCACATCTGCGTTTGGTTTCATCACGTCGAGATTAGCCGCCGTCCTGGCTGGTGTCCGGACCAGTCGCAGCGACGGCTCCACCTCTTTGTCGGGAGTGCCGCCAAGCCATGCCGATGCCCTTCGCCGACATCGGATCGGTTACGCGGAAGAGCCGCCTCTTCGGTCGATGCGTGGGAGCAGGTCAATGATCCAAAGCTGTCGTCGCCGCCTCTTGCTTGTGCTTGGGGCCTTTCTCGCCACCGCGCTCGGCGCTGGCGCGGCGGCGGCGCTCCCGGAGAACCAGCCTCGGATCTCGAGAGGCGACGTCGAGGCGACGGCCGGCCTAAGTCAGACGACCGTCGTCGACGGCCTCGAACATCCTTGGGGCATGGCCTGGCTGCCCGACGGCGCCATGCTGATCACCGAGCGGCCCGGACGCCTGCGGCTGTTGCGGGACGGCGAACTGGTGGAGACACCGGTTTCCGGAACGCCCGAGGTCTTCGCTTCCGGCCAGGGCGGTCTTCTGGACGTCGCCGTGCATCCCGACTTCGCGGAGAACCGCTTCGTCTACATGACCTACGCCCACGGCACCGAGGCGGCGAACCGCACCCGCGTGGCCCGCGCCGTTCTGGACGGCAGCGAACTGAAGGACCTGGAGGTGATCTTCGAGGTGGCCGACGAGAAGCCCGGCGGTCAACACTTCGGCTCGCGTCTGCTTTGGCTTCCGGACGGCACGCTGCTGGTCAGCATCGGTGACGGCGGCAACCCGCCGACGGCCCTGAACGGCGAGCTGATCCGGCTGCGTGCCCAAGATCTCTCCAGTCATATCGGCAAGATCCTGCGCCTCAACGCAGACGGCGCGCTTCCGGAAGACAACCCCTTCGTCAACGTGGCCGGCGCCGCCCCGGCGGTCTGGAGCTATGGTCATCGCAACGTCCAGGGCATGGCGCTGGACCCCGCCACGGAACAGGTCTGGGTGAACGAACACGGCGCGCTCCACGGCGACGAGTTGAACCGCATCGTCGCCGGAGGCAACTATGGCTGGCCCTCGGTCACCTACAGCCGCGACTACCGGGGTGCGACTGTGATTTCGCCCTACACCAGCCTGCCGGGCATGATCGATCCGGCGCTCGTCTGGATGCAGACGCAGGCGCCGTCCGGCTTGGTCGTCTACCGGGGCGAGCGCTTTGCCGAGTGGCAAGGCGACATCTTCTCGGGCGGCCTGGCGAGCGGAGAGATCCGCCACATCGAGCTGGACGAAGCCGGCCGGGTCACCAGGGAGCGGCAGATTCCCATCGGCGCGCGGGTCCGGGACCTGCGCGAGGGCCCGGACGGCCTGCTCTACGTGCTGACCGACGAGCCCTCCGGCCGTCTGCTGCGCCTCGAGCCGTCCAATTGAGAGCCGGCCGGCCGGCGCGCCACGCCCCCAGCCCTTGAAAACCTTCCCCATAGCTTTCGGAGGATCGCAAGCCATGAGATCCCTCCTAGCTTCCCTTGCCGTCGCCGCCCTCCTTGGCGGGCGCGTTGCCCGCGGCCGCGCAGTCGGAGCCGAAAGGCGAACCGCAAAGCATCGTCCTCGGTCAGGTCGGGCCGTCCTTCCAAGGGGTGGCGGTCGGCACGGTGCGGGAGCGGCTCGAACGCGAAGGCGATCTCGAGGGGCTCTCGCCCCGTGACTCGGCGCGCCGCGGGATGGTCGAGGACGGAGAGGTGGTCGTGGGCCGGTCCGGCAAGCAGAGCTGACCGGAAGAGCGTTGCGTCGGGCCCGTCGTCGCTTGGCGCTTTCTTATGGGAGAAATAAGAAGGATGCAGGAGAGATCATCGACGCGGCGACTGCGCCGCAAGTCAGTCGCGGCCCTGGTCTGCGCCGCCATGACGGCGCCCTGGGCGGGCGTCGCCGCGGCCACGGAGGGAGCCGGCGATCCCAGCGTCGGCGAGCGCGCCTTTCGGCAGTGCGTGGCCTGCCATTCGGTGCAGCCTGGAGAGAACCGGGTCGGGCCTTATCTCTTCGGGGTGGTCGGCCGGGAGGCCGGCAGCGTCGAGCAGTTCCGGTACTCCAGGGCGATGCAGCAGGCCGACATCGTGTGGGACGAAGAGAACCTGGCCACCTATATCGCGGACCCTCGCGGCTTCCTGCCGGGCACCTCGATGGCGCTAAGGATACGCAATCCCGACGACCTGCCTCACATCATCGCCTATCTCAAGACGCTGACGCAGGAATGATGCAGCCGCCTCCCTGGCGGACGCGCCGCGCAGCACCGAGGCCACGACCTCCGATCAGACGATGGGCCGCGGTTTCAGCGACATGGCCAGGAAATTCCTCTTGTAGGCGGATTCGCCCACCTTCCTGAGGACGCCACGTCCGAGCTTGTAGCGGTAGTTGCCGCTGACCGGATCGGGGACCGCGTGGCAGACCGCGTTCGCCATCGAGCCGGGATAGCTGAAGGCCGCCTTGGCAACGCCCGAACGCATCTCGTCGGAGACGATGGCGACGGCGACGAACTGACCGGTCGTGGTCTTGATGTGGCCGTTCTTCAGCAGCTCGCTGAAACTGAGGTCCTTGCTTCCGGCGCCGACCGGCT
>JAKSBE010000064.1 GCA_022361275.1 Kiloniellales bacterium | reverse complement strand
TAGCCGGGCAGGCGGGCGACGTCGCCCGTGCCGGGCGCCAGGCGCAGGGAACCGCCCGGCAGGACCCGGGCGTCGAGCTTCGCGGCCCAGGCCTCGGCGTCCTCGCCGGGCTGGAGGCTCAGGTCCAGCGGCGGGTCCGCAAGCTGCGCCGCCGCGATGCGCGCGGCGGTCGCGGCGCCGTAGGCCGCGCACCAGGACTCCCACAGCCAGTCCGGCGTGTTGAGGCGCCCGGCGTCCTGCGCGGCCAACTCCGCCGCGCCGCCCTCGGCGATGCGCCGCAGCACGGCGTTGATCAGGCCGCGGAAGGGCCGTTCGCTGCGGCCGCGGGCCAGCTCGACGGCGGTGCTGACGGCGGCGTGGGGCGGCACCTTCAGAAAGCAGGCCTGCGCCGCGCCCAGGCGCAGGATGGCACGGACCCGCGCCAGCGCCGGCTTCAGCGGCTTGTCCAGCCGCGTGTCGATCAGGGCGTCGATCTGGCCCTGGCGGCGCAGGCAGGTGGCCGCCAGCGCGCGCACGAAGGCCCGCTCGCGGGGCGGCAGCGCGGCCAGGCGGCGGTCGGCGGCGATGGCCTCGTCCAGCGGCCGGCCCTTCTGCCAGACGGCCTCCAGCAGGCCGAGCGCGACCCGGCGGCTGTCGCCGGTTTTGCTTTCAGTCTTGGCTGACATGGCCTTCTTGTGCCCGGCCCGGCTCGGGCCGGCAAGCACTCAGCCCGCTGCTCAGCCCTTCCTCAGCCCCAGGGGCCCTGGGCCGCGGGGGCCTCGCCGGCCATGGCGCGCAGACGGGCGATGCGGTCGCCGGTCTTGGGATGGGTGCGGAACAGGCCGTCCACCGCGTGGGCGTGCAGCGGATTGATGATGAAGAGGTGCGCCGTCGCCGGGTTGCCCTCGGCCTGGTGATTGTCGATGGCGCCGGCCGCACGCTCGATCTTCTCCAGGGCCGAGGCCAGCCACAGCGGCCGGCCGCAGATCTCGGCGCCGACCCGGTCGGCCTCGTACTCACGGGAGCGGCTGATGGCCATCTGCACCAGGGCCGCGGCCATCGGCGCCAGGATCGCGACCAGCAGGACGCCGACGAAGCCGAGCGGATTGTTGCGGCTGCCGCCGAAGAAGAGGCCGAAGTTGGCCAGCATGGAGATGGCGCCCGCGATGGTCGCCGTGATGGTCATGGTCAGGGTGTCGCGGTTCTTGATGTGCGCCAGCTCGTGCGCCACCACGCCGGCCACCTCCTCGCTGCTCAGGCGGCTCAGCAGGCCCCGGGTCACCGCGACGGCGGCGTTCTCGGGATTGCGGCCGGTGGCGAAGGCGTTGGGCTGGTCGCTGTCGATGATGTAGACCGCCGGCATCGGCAGCCCGGCGTTGGCCGCCAGCTGCTCGACCATGCGGTGCAGGCCCGAGGCCTCGCCGGCGCCCACTGCCCGCGCGCCGTACATGCGCAGGACCAGCTTGTCCGAGTTCCAGTAGGCGAAGGCGTTCATGCCCAGTGCGACGACCAGAGCCAGGATCATGCCCATCTCGCCGCCCAGCATGAAGCCGACGAAAAGGAACAGGGCGGTCATGGCCGCCATCAGCATGAAGGTCCGGGTGTGGTTCATCGGTCTCTTTGGCTCGCAGGCTCTCCGAATTAGGCACTTGGGGACGCCCGGAGAGGGCTTCAAGTCTTGCCCGGAGGCCGCCGAAGGGCCATATCTTGCCTTATGTCCCGCCAGTTCAAAGCTCACGTGCCGGAGCCCGTGAAAGGGGCCGGCAGCCCGCCGCCGCGGCCCCGGAAGGCCGCGGAAAGCGCCGGCTCCAAGGCACCCGACAAGGCCCGGCCGAAGGAGATCGGCGGCCCGGAAGGGCCCGAGCCGACCCGCTACGGCGACTGGGAACGCAAGGGCATCTGCGTCGATTTCTGATCCCGCGACAAGTGGCGCCGCGACGCCGGCCGGGCCCCTGACGCCCGGCCGCTGGCACGACCTGATGTCGGCCCTGGGGCTGGGCGCCTGCGAGGCGACCTTCGAGGCCCTGGTCGCCGCCTACCGGGAGCCACAGCGCCGCTATCACGACGCGCGCCACATCGCTGACTGTCTGGGCCTGCTGGACGAGGTCCGGGACTTGGCCGAACGGCCGGCCGAGGTCGAGCTGGCCCTCTGGTTCCATGACGCTGTCTACAAGACCAGGGCCTTCGATAACGAGGCGAAGAGCGCCGATTGGGCGGCGCAGTTCCTGGAAGACGCCGGCGCCGAGCCGGCGGCCGCCGCCCGGGTCCGCGACCACATCCTGGCGACCCGCCACGCCGCCGAGCCGTCTTCTGGCGACACCGCCCTGACGGTCGACATCGACCTCTCGATCCTGGGCCGCCCGCCGGCCCTCTTCGATGCCTTCGACCGGGCGGTCCGCGAGGAGTACGCCTGGGTCCCGGGCTTCATCTACCGCCGCAAGCGCGCCGAGGTGCTGCAGGGCTTCCTCGACCGCCCGGCGATCTATGTGACGCCCGCCCTGCAGGAACGTTTCGAGGCGCCGGCCCGCGCCAACCTGCAACGCGCGCTCGGCCGGCTGGCTCCCGAGGCCGAGTGACTGCCATAGGCCCGGTTTCGGCGAAGTGCTGAATGCCATAGCCTTGCGGCGAGCCTTCGGCTATGGCTGGTCTCCGTCTCGCGATACCTGATTTGGAGATTGCGTGGCTCGTTCTCGAAAGAGCCACATAGGCGCGAAAACTTGAGCCCGTCGGAGTAAAGTCGCGGCCGCGACCGCTTTCGGTGAAACCACATGATCGAAGCACGTGAGATCAGTCGCGAGAGCGTCAATCGTATCCTGCGCCTCAAGGTCAGGGAGGATCAGGCGTTTCTGGTCGCCTCCAACCCGGTGACCATTGCCCAGGCGCACTACGAGCCAAACTCCTGGCTGCGCGGCCTCTGGTCCGGTGAGCTGCCGGTGGGCCTGATCGCGATGATCGACATTCCGCCCGCGACGCCGGAGGCCGACAAGGGCTTCCCCACCAACGTCGCCTATCTCTGGCGCCTGATGATCGACGCCGATCAGCAGGGCAAGGGATACGGACGCGAGGCCATGCAGCTGGCCTTCGGGCAGGCGCGGATCTGGGGCCGCAGCACCCTCTGCCTGCACGTCGCCGAGAAGGCGGGCTCGGCCATCGGCTTCTACCGCAAGTTCGGCCTGGAGCCGACCAACCGCGTCGACGACGGCGAGCGCCTGCTGATCGGCTCTGTCCGTCGTTAGATCAGCCGCTGCCACCAGGCGACGTCGTGCCAGCGGTCGAACTTGAAGCCGACCTCGCGATAGACTCCGACAAGCTGGAAGCCGGCGGCCTTGTGCAGGGCCTCGCTCGCCGGGTTGGGCAGCGCGATGCCGGCGAAGGCGGCGTGGTATCCGGCGCCGGCCAGCGCCGCCAGAAGCGCGCCGTAGAGCGCCTTGGCGACGCCCTGTCCGCGCGCCGCCTCCGCGACGTAGGCCGTGACGTCGACCGAGTGGCGATAGGCCGCGCGCGCCCGGTGCGGGCCGGCGTAGGCATAGCCGAGCAGCCGGCCTTCCTGCTCCGCGACCAGGTAGGGATAGGCCTCCAACGTGCGGGCGATGCGGCGCGCCATCTCCTCGGCCGTGGGCGGCGCGTCTTCGAAGGAGATCGCCGTCCGCTCGACGATCGGCGCGTAGATGGCCTGGATCGCCCCCGCGTCCTGAAGCGTGGCGCTGCGGATCGTGAAGCTTTGTGCGCTCATCTCCGGCGGCCTCGAAATCCTGCCGTTTCTGCCCGTCGACGAGAAACGGTGGTGGCCGCCGAGTCAAACGGGAAGACCGCCCGGCGCGCCGGCGCCCCGGGAAAGCTTCGCCTCGTGCGCCAGCAGGAAGCGCTTGGTCTCGAGGCCGCCGCCGAAGCCGGTCAGGGACCGGTCCGAACCGACGACCCGGTGACAGGGCACGACGATCGGCAGCGGGTTCGCGCCGTTGGCAGCGCCGACCGCCCGGCTCGCCGTCGGCTTGCCCAGGCCGGCGGCGAGGGCGCCGTAGGTCGTGGTGGCGCCGAAGGGGATTTCGCAGAGGGCCTGCCAGACCTGGATCTGGAACTGGGTCCCGCCGAAGTGCAGGGACAGGCGGAAACGGGTCAGCTCGCCGGCGAAGTAGGCGGCGAACTGCTTGCAGGTCTCGGCAAAAAGGAACTGGTCGTGCCGCCATTCCGGCAGCGGACGCTTGGCGCGGCTGCCGCTCGGAAAGCCGATCAGGTGCAGCCGCTCGCCGTCTCCGGCCAGCAGCAGGGCGCCGACCGGGCTGTCGAAGTGGCCGTAGGCGAGGTCCGGCCTAAGCGCGGGCATGGAGGTGGCTCTCTCCGGCGCCGTGCCTCTGCGGGCCCTTCCGTCGGAGCGTCGAGGGCGGCCGCTTGTAGAGCTCGGCGAAGGCTGCGTTGAAGCGCCGCAGGCTCCCGAAGCCGGCGCGCCGGGCGATCTCGGTCATCCGCAGGTCGGTCTCGTCCAGCAGGCGCTTGGCGCGCTGCAGGCGAAAGGTCTGCGCCGTCTGCAGCGGGGTCGCCCCGACATGGCGCTGGAAGAGCCGCGCGAGATGCCGCGCGCCGATGCCGAGGCGCGCCGCCAGCTGTTCGATATCGGCTTCGTCAAGGGCGCCCGCTTCGATCAGCTTCAAGGCCCGCGCCACCGTGGCGCGGGTGCCGTTCCAGGCCGGGCAGAAGGGCGCGGTCTCGGGACGGCAGCGCAGGCAGGGCCGGTAGCCCTCGGTCTCTGCCGCCGCCGCGCTCGGGTAAAAGACGACGTTCCGGGTCAGCGGCTGCCGCACCGGACAGACCGGCCGACAATAGATCCCGGTGGTCTTCACCGCGGTGAAGAAGACGCCGTCATAGGCCGGGTCGCGCCGCAGCCGCGCGGCATTGCAGGTCTCGAAGTCCAACATCCGCGCAGTCTAGCCAGCCGCCAACGACTCCGCGAGCGGACAGGGATGATGAGGTCCGATTTTGGCGGATGGTACCGGGCCCCTTTGCTCTGTGGCCGACAGCCGCTTGCGCAGCGGCTGCGTCCTGGTCGAGAGTGCGGGAATGAAAACGCCTTCGGCGATCGGAGTCGACGACCGCGTGGCGGCCGGGCAGGCCGCCTACACACCTCTGGTCTTGAAAATCTACGACTGGCTCGTGCTGGGCGTCTCGAACCGCTTTCTGTGGCGCTGCCCGACGGCGGCGCTGAGGGACCTCTATGCGGCCAACGTCTCCGCCCGGCACCTCGATGTCGGCGTCGGAACCGGCTACTACCTCGACAAGGTGCGCTGGCCCGTGGCGGAGCCGGAGATCACGCTGCTCGACCTCAATCCGAACAGCCTCGAGGCCGCCGGAAAGAGGATCGCCCGCCATGCGCCCAGGGCGATGGTCGCCAACGCGCTGGAGCCGCTCCCGACGCAGGCGCGCTTCGACTCCGTCGGCCTGTGCTACCTGCTGCACTGCCTGCCCGGATCGATTCCCGAGAAGGCCGTCGTCTTCGACCACCTGCTGGCGGTGATGTCGGACGGCGCAGTGCTGTTCGGGGCGACGTTGCTGCAGGGCGACGCGCCGCGCTCGCGCGCCGCCCAGGCCCTGATGAACGTCTACAATCGCAAGGGCATCTTCTCCAACGCCGAGGATCGATTCCAGGACCTCCAGCAAGAGCTGAACCGGAGATTCGCGAACGTACGCCTACGCCGGCGGGGCGCGGTCGCGATTTTCGAAGCCCGCCGCCGGTCCTGATGCGGAGCGCAAGTGCGCCCGACGTTCACCCGGCCTGACCGGTCTCCCTGAGCCAGCGAATCATGCCCCGAATGTTGAGCTCGCGCCACTGATCGTAGGCGCCCCAGTGCTGATATTCGGAGACGATGTCGGACGCGAAGATCTCGTCTTCGCTCCGGCCCTCATCGAGAGCGGCCTTCACCGAATCGCGCGGCTTCTCGATGTAGACCCGGATGTCGGTCGCGTCCTTCTTGCTGCCGATCACGCTGTGGCCGGGCACGAGGATTTCGAAGTCGAGCGACTCGATGACCTTGATCTGATCGATCAGCCCGTTGATGTCGGTGTTGGGGAAGTCGCGCCAGGGCAGGCGCTGTGGCGACACCGCGTCGACGACGAAGGCCACCTTCTCCGGAAGCACCACCATCGCGATCAGGTCGTCCGAATGCCCCACACCCAGGTGGACCAGCTCGAAATCCTTGCCGCCGAACGAGAAGCTATGCCGGTCGGCGAAGGTCTCGGTGGGCATGGCCGTGTCGACCCGGCCCGCCTCGACGTGCGCCTTGGTTCTCTCGTGGGCGATGACCTCGATGTTGCCCCAGGCCTGGCCGCCCGAGGCGTGATCGGCGTGAAAGTGGGAGAGCAGCATGTGGGTGACGGGTTTGTCGAAGCGGCTGGCCAGTTCCGCCTTCAGCCAGTTGACGGCGTCCGCATTGATCGGATCGGTGACCACGATGCCTTCGTCGGTCACGACGAACATGGCGTAGTGGAAGTTGTTCTGAAAGCGATAGACGTCGCCCGTCACCTTCTCGATGGTCCGTTTGGCGTCCTGCGCCAAAGCTTGGCTTCCGGGCAGGCTCGCCAGCCCGAGCGCCAGGGCGCAGACGAGAAGAGGGATGCGTGACAGCTGTTTGATCATGGCGTGGTACCTCGCAGGGTGTCGACAAAACAGCAGTGACGCGGCGGCAGCCGGCGTTCACACCCGCGATCCTGGCGCTTGGTCACCCTTGCGCCGCCGTGTCACCTCCTCAAAACCGGTTCGGGCCTTGGCCTAGGCTGGCTATTTCTTCTCGGCCCTGAATTCCTTGTGGCAGCCGCCGCAGGACTTGCCGACCGGGCCGATCTTCGACTTCAGGACGTCCAGGCCGTCGCCCGCCACCGCGGCCAGGTCCGCCGAAGCATCGGTCCAGGCCTTGTGCTTCTCGGCGACGACGGGATAGGAGGCCCAGATCACGGGCAGCGCACGGGTCTTGTCCGCCAGCCCCGGCTTATCGTTGCTCGAACCTTCCGGCCACATGGCGCCGTTGTTCTGCAGGGACAGCGCGTGCAGGTTCTTGGCCGCAGCGCTCGCGAGCTCGGCATCGTATTCCCGCTCGCCCTTCGCCATGGCGCCCAGAATGCCCAGGTTGAAGGCGCTGACCTGCATGAACGATTTGCGCGCCTTGATCGCTTTCTCGATTGCGTCGGCCGTCGCGTCTGCCGGCAGGGCGCTGAGCGCCAGGAAGCCGGCGGCGGCCAGAAGGATCGCCTTCATGATGTGACCTCTCTCCAACGTTTTGTACCCCAGCCATTCAGGCTAACATGTGCTTGGAAGCCAAGCCATTCGCAGAAAATGCAGCGTATCGGTGCAATGACGCACAGGATCGATTGGGACGATCTTCGTTACGTGCTCGCGGTCGCGGAGAACGGGTCCGTGGCGGGCGCCGCGCGCGCCCTCGGGGTCAACCACACGACGGTGCTCCGCCGCGTTCATGCCTTCGAGCAGGCGCATCAGCTCAGACTCTTCGACCGCTTGCCGACGGGCTACGCGCTCACCGCCGAGGGCGAGCAGCTGATCGTGGCCGCGCGCAGCATCGATGACACGGTGGCGGCGCTCGAGCGGCGCATCGCCGGCCAGGACCTGAAGCTGGAAGGCATGATCCGCGTGACCACGACGGATTCCCTTATGGCGACCGTCGTGCCGCCTCACTTGGCGTCCTTTCAGTCCCGGCACCCGCAGATCGTGATCGAGCTCGCCATGACCAACGCGCGTCTGAACCTGACCAAACGCGATGCCGACGTCGCCATTCGCCCGGCAAGGGAGCAGCCCGAAGGCCTCGTCGGTCTGCGGGTCGCCGACTTCGGATTCGCGATCTATGGCGCGGCGTCACACTTCGACGCCGACGCCGGGGACGATCTGCGGAACCGACCCTGGCTGGCCGGCGACGAGCTGCTCGCTAAATCGCCGGCGACGCTCTGGATGCGCAAGCACCTTCCCGACGCCCGCATCCTTCTCCGGGCGGACTCCTATGTCGCGCTCTATCACGCCGCGCTGGCCGGTCTCGGTCTGGCGGCCTTGCCCTGCTGTCTCGGCGACGCTTCGCCGCGCCTGCGTCGCCTCTACGGCCCGGAGCCGG
This sequence comes from Kiloniellales bacterium, assembly GCA_022361275.1. Classification (GTDB taxonomy): domain Bacteria; phylum Pseudomonadota; class Alphaproteobacteria; order Kiloniellales; family JAKSBE01; genus JAKSBE01. The sequence goes on along the minus strand of JAKSBE010000064.1, from coordinate 16,701 downwards.
AGCTGATGACGGGCCTCTGGCTGCTCACGCACCGGGATCTGCAGAACGCCGCGCGTATCCGGGCCTGCATCGATCACCTTGCCGAGCGGCTGCGGGCCGATGCCGGGCTCCTGTCGGGTGCGTCGGCGAAGGAACGGGCTAGATCAAGATCGGCTCAGATCGAATCGATCTGAGCCGTGAATCTTGATCTACTTAAACAGGATAGAGCAGGATTCACGGGTCACGCCGTTTCGGCGTAACCCGATCCTGCTCTAGGCCGAGCCGGCCGGCCGCGGCGCCAGGTTGACCAGGGCGACGCCGACGACGACCAGGGCCATGCCGCCCAGGGCCAGCGGGCCGAAGCGTTCGCCGAAGACGAGCCAGCCCGCCACCGCGGTCGTGGGCGGCACCAGGAAGAAGAGGCTGGCGACCCGCGAGGCGGCGCCGCGGCGGATCAGCACGATCAGCAGCGTAACCGCGCCGAAGGACAGCAGGATCACCAGCCAGGCCATGGCGAAGATGAACTCGGGCGTCCAGTCGATGACCCGGGTCTCCAGCGTGAAGGCCAGCAGGCCGGTGGCCGCCGCCGCGGCGGCGAACTGGATGGCGTTGCCGCTGCGCAGGGGCATGTCGGCGCAGAAGCGCTTCTGGTAGAGCGTCCCGGCGGTGATCCCCAGAAGGGCCAGGATGGACAGGCCCATCCCGAGCGGCGTGCCCAGGCCCAGCTGCAGCTTTTGCCAGACCACCAGGGTGACGCCCGCGAAGCCCAGCAGCAGCCCCAGCCACTGGCGCAGGGTCACCCGCTCGCCCAGGACCGGGCCGGCGGCGATGGCGGTCAGCAGCGGCTGCGCCCCGACGATCAGGGCCGAGACCCCGGCCTCGACGCCGCGGTCGATGGAGGCGAAGACCCCGCCCAGGTAGACGCCGTGCAGCAGCAGGCCGACCACGGCGATGTGTCCGGTTTCGGTCCAGGAGCTGGGCCAGGGCGCGCGCACGATCAGCACGAAGGCGAAAAAGGCGGCGGCCACCAGCGTGAAGCGCAGCGACAAGAACGTCATGGGCTCGGCCGAGGGCAGGCCGAGCTTGGCGCCGATGAAGCCGGTGCCCCAGAGAAAGACGAAGACGGCCGGCATGGCCGCCAGCCAGGCGCTGTTCCGGCCGCCGGCGCCGCCCCCCGCGGACCCGCTCACCGGATCGTCGCTCCGGAGGGATTCATCGCGGGACCTTCTGCGTTTCCGGCGGCGGCGTGCCGGCGATCTCAAGGAACAGCTTGTCGCGCAGCGCCTCGTAGAAGTCTTCGCGCCGCTCCACCGGCAGCACGAAGCCGGTCGCGACCTCGCGGTTGAAGTAGTCCATCAGCTCCGGCCCTTCCTCGTCGGTGATGACCAGGCCGTTGATGGTGATGGCGCGCTCGGTCGCCTTGCGCCGGGCCTTGACCAGCAGGCGCTCGTCGCGGTTCTCGCGGCCGTCGGCGGAGATGTCGATGATCATCCGGCCCTGCTTGCCGGCCAGCAGCTGCAGCGCCCGGTCGACGGCGTTGCCGATGGCGGTCTGGCCGCGCAGGCCGTCGGGGGACAGGCGGCTGTAGCGCGCGGCCGCGCCCTGGGCGCTGTCCCAGTGCGCGACCACCTGGGCGCGGGTGTCGAACTCGACGATGGCCACCTGCGTGTTCTGCAGGGCCGCGACCACCCATTCGTCGTTCAAGAGGCGGATATAGGCCTCGCGCTGCAGGCGCAGTTCCTCGGCGTCGATGGAATTGGAGCGGTCGACCAGCAGCACCAGCCAGTCCGCGGCGGCCGCGGGCAGGGGCAGCAGGCAAGACAGGAGGATAGCGAGGAGTCGCACGGCCCTTCTTTGCGCTTTGCCGAAGCCGGCTTTCGTCACGCGAAGTCCTCGTTCAAGTCCGGGCGTAGCCTGTCAGCTATAGGCAGGGAGGTCCAGACGCTTGGCGGCGCAGGGCGCGCTGTCGTCATTCCGAATCACGCTCCAGAAGCTCGCACAGCAGGACCGCGTGGTTATGGACCTCGTTGCGCGCACCGAACAGCAGCGTGACCCGGCCCCGCGCCTGCGCCTCCTGCCGCAGACGTTCCAGCGCGGCGACCCGCTCCGCCGATTTCAGCTCCTCCAGGTAGCGGAAGCGGAACTCCTCCCACAGCGGATCCTCGTGCTGGAACCACTTGCGCAGCTCGTTCGAGGGCGCGACCTCCTTGAGCCAGAGGTCGACCTCGGCGCGCGCCTTGGACAGGCCGCGCGGCCAGAGCCGGTCCACCAGGACCCGGAAGCCGTCCGCCTCCGCCGGCGGTTCGTAGACGCGCTTGATCCGGAACATGTCTCCTCCCCGGGGCTCGACAAGGGCTCGTGGAATCCTTATCTCATCGTCCTATCTTGTGGGATGATGTGCAACATGGATGTCCTGAGCGATATTCTCGACCTGCTGCAGCTGCGCGGCAGCCTCTACTTCCAGACCACTTTCTCGCCGCCCTGGTCGGTGGCCGTCCCGTCCCTCGCCGGCGCGGCCCGCTTTCACCTCGCCGTGCAGGGCCGCTGCCACGTCCGGATCGGCGAGGGGCGCGACCTGCTGCTCAACACCGGCGACCTGGTGGTCATCCCCAGGGGCACGCCGCACGTCCTGAGCGACCGGCCCGAAACCGCGCCGGCGCCGCTGGAGGACGTGCTGCAGCGCGCCGGTTACACGGGCGAAGGGCATCTGGTCTACGGCGGCACGCCCCAGCCCGACGCCGACAGCCGGCTGATCTGCGGCCACTTCACCTTCGCCGAGCAGGCCGAGCATCCCCTGCTGCGGGCCCTGCCCGATCATCTGCTGGTCACGGCCGAACTGCGCGCCCGCGCGCCCTGGCTGGACGAACTGATGCGCCTGGTGGTGCGCCGCGTCTTTTCCCAGGAACCGGGGGTGACGGCCGCGGTCGTGCGCCTTTCGGAGGCGCTCTTCATCGAGGTCGTCCGCACCTGCGCGGACCAGGACGAGTCCCTGAAGGGCGTGATCGAGGCCCTGGGGGATCCGCGGGTCGGCCGGGCGCTGGGCCTGATGCACCGGGGCCTGGACCGGGACTGGACCCTGGAGCGCATTGCCCGCGAGGTCGGCATGTCGCGCAGCCGCTTCGCCGAACGTTTTCAGGATCTGATGGGCTGTGCCCCCATGAGCTACCTGTCGGACCTGCGCCTGCAGCGGGCGATGAACCTGCTGTCGGGGACCGGCGAGCCGATCCAGCGGGTTGCGGCGCGGGTCGGCTACCAGTCGCCCGCCGCCTTCTCGCGCGCTTTCTCGAACCGCTACGGCCAGAGCCCCAGCGACATCCGCCGCGCGGCCACGTGACGCCGGGCCGGCCGCTCAGCCGCGCGCGGCGGCGGTCAGCGTCGAAAGAGATTCCTTCTGTTGTCCCTCGGCGTCGAAGTTGTCCGGGTCGAGCCAGGTCTCGAAGGCGCCGCGCAGCGCCGGCCATTCGCCGTCGAGGATCGAGAACCAGGCGGAGTCCCGGTTCGCGCCCTTGACGATCAGGTGCTGATGGAAGACGCCTTCGAAGGCGAAGCCGTAACGCAGGGCGGCCTGGCGCGAGGCCGCGTTCCGGGCGTTGCATTTCCATTCCACGCGGCGGTAGCCGAGGCCGTCGAAGGCCTGGCGGATCATCAGGAAGATCGCCTCGCTGGCCGCGCGCCTGCGCCGCAGCAGCTCCGAGAACCAGATGTGGCCGATCTCGATGCTGCCGTGCTGTGGCACGATGTTCAGATAGCTCGCCATGCCGGCGGCGCGGCCGCTCTCGGCGTCGATCAGGGCATAGAAGAGCGGATCCTCGCCGTCGGCGCAGCCGTTGAGCCAGGCGGTCATGGCGGCTTGGCTCGGGAAAGGCCCGTAGGGCATGTAGGTCCAGATCCCCGGATCCTCGGCCGAGACGGCGTAGAGTTCCGCCACGTGCCGTGCCGGGTCGATGGGCTGCAGCCGGACCCAGCGGCCGGCCAGCGCCTCGCGCGGTGGCGGGCCCTCGGCGGGCGCGACGGTGCCGCCGTGGATTCTCTGCGGGGCCTCAGTCAAGGCGGTTGATCCTGATCTCGTCCAGGTAGCCGGGCGCGGCGACGCCGGCCTTCAGCCGCGGGTCGTCCTCGGGTGCCTCGATCACGGTGCGGATCGGCACCACGCCGGCCCAGACGTCCAGCGCGTAGTCCTCTTCGTCATCGGCCGGCGGGCCGCTGCGGATCTTCATGGCGACCTCGCTCAGCTTCATCCGCAGGACCGTGGTCGCCTTCATCTCCTGGCTGGTCGGCGGCCGGACCTCGGCAGCCCGGCCTGGCGTCAGGCGGTCGATGAAGCTGTCCAGCGAACGGATCTTTTCCGCTTCCTCCTCCACCAGCTCGGCTTCGCCGAAGGCCATGAGGGAGCGGTAGTTGACCGAGCTGTGAAAGCCGGAGCGCGCCAGGACCAGGCCGTCGAGCATGGCCACCGTCAGGCAGACCGGCACGCCCTCCTTCACCTTGCGCAGCATCTTGCTGGCCGAGGAGCCGTGCCAATAGATCCAGTCGCCCTCGCGCCAATAGGCGGTGGGGGTGACGTAGGGCTGGCCGTCGATCACATAGCCGACATGGCACAGCAGGCCGGCATCCAGAATCGCGTGCGCGCTCTCGCGGTCGTAGCGGGCCCGTTCGTGCAGGCGCTTGACCTGCGTCTTCTCGCTCGGCGGATAGTCGAGCGGGCGCCCGTTCCCCGGATCCTTCGGCATCTCGGTCCTCCTGTCGCGTCTTCTGGCCGCTGGGCCGCAGGCTAGCAGCAAGTGGTTTGCCGTGAAGGGCCGATTCGGGCTATCTGATAGGGCCAATTTTCGAAGAGGAAGCTATGTCCGACCGGGGCTCGCGTGCCGCCCTGCTGGCGCTGGGGCTGGAGCGCCAGGCCGCGGCGCCCCTGCAGCGCCAGCTCTACGACCAGCTGCGCGAGGCGGTCCTGGCCGGACGCCTGGCGCCGGGCACCCGCCTGCCGGCGACCCGCAGCCTGGCGCGGGAGCTCGACTGCTCGCGCAACACCGTGGTGGCCGCGGTCGAGCAGCTGGTGGCGGAGGGCTACCTGGAGGGCCGGATCGGCTCCGGCACCTACGTGTCCGGCGTCCTGCCGGAAGAGCTGCTCTCGGCCAAGCGGCGGGTCGGCGCGGCGCCCAAGGCACCCGCGGCGGACCGCCGGCTCTCGGCGCGCGGCCGCGCCCTGGCCGAGGTGATCGTCGAGCGCCCGCCCCGGCACAAGGCCTTCGTGCCGGGCCTGGCCGACACTTCGGCTTTTCCCTTCGACCTCTGGGGCCGCGCCCTGGCGCGGGCCTGGCGGCAGCCGCCCCGTGCGCTGCTCAGCCACGGCGATCCGGGCGGCTACCTGCCCCTGCGCCGGGCCATCGTCGCCTACCTGAAGGCGGTGCGCGCCGTCGACTGCACGCCGGAGCAGGTGATCATCACATCGGGCGCGCAGCAGGCCCTGGACCTGGCGGCGCGGGTGCTGCTGGAGCCCGGTGATTCCGTGTGGCTGGAGGAACCCGGCTATCCCGGGCTGCGCGGGCCGCTGGTCGCCAACGGCGCCAGGCTGGTGCCGGTGCCGGTCGACGCCGAGGGCCTGTCGGTCGAGGCCGGCCGCCGCCTGGCGCCAGCGGCGCGCATGGCGGTGGTCACCCCCTCGCACCAGTATCCCCTGGGGATCACCATGACCCTGGCGCGGCGCCTGGCGCTGCTCGACTGGGCGCGCTCCAGCGGCGCCTGGATCCTGGAGGATGACTTCGACAGCGAATACCGCTACGCCGGCCGACCGCTGGCGGCGCTGCAGGGCCTGGACGCCGCCGAGGGCCAGGGCTCCGTGCTCTACGTCGGCAGCTTCTCCAAGGTGCTCTTTCCCTCGCTGCGCCTCGGCTACCTGGTGGTGCCGCCCGGGCTGGCCGCGCCCATCGCCCGGGCCCGCGCGGCGATCGACGACCATCCCTCGGCCATCGTCCAGCCGGCCCTGACCGCCTTCATCGAGGAGGGCCATTTCGCGGCCCACGTCCGGCGCATGCGCGGCCTCTACAAGGAACGCCAGGCCCGGTTGATCGCCGCGCTGGAGCGCGAGCTGGGCGGACGGCTGAGCGCCGCCCCCGATGCCGCCGGCATGCACCTGGTGGCCGGGCTCGGGCCGGAGCTGGCCGCGCGCTTTTCCGACCGGGACCTGGAGGCCCGGGCCGCGGCCGGTGGCGTGACCGCCTTCGCCCTCTCCAGCTTCTTTCTCGGCCGGCCCCGGCGCGAAGGCCTGCTGCTCGGCTATGCCGCGCTCACCGGTGCGGAGATCGACGCCGGCGCCAAGCGCCTGGCCGCGGCGATCGACGGCTCCGGTTAGGGTTCGGTGGGGACGATCTCTGCGAGGGTCTCGTCGCGCAGGCCGACCAGCACGGCGTCGCCCTCCGCGCCGACCTTGAAGGTCGCGAAGCGGGCGCGTTCGTAGGCCGCGCCGGTGCCTTCCTGGAAGAAAAAGCTGCGCCCCGGCAGGCGCAGGCGCGCCTCGCGCCAGCGGTAGATCAGGCGCAGCTCGTCGGGACCCAGCAGGCTGCCGTCGTCGAGCCGCCGGAAGCGGTGGATGCCCCGCTCGTCCGGCGCCAGCACAAGCAGCCCGTGAGTCTCTCCCGCCGCGGCGCGCTCCTCGGCGGCCGCGGTCAGCGCCGGGTCGCGCTGCAGCTCGTAGGTCAGGGACATGTAGTCGCCCTGGATCAGCGAGCGCGGATCGACCGGCACCAGCGCCAGGATCGCCGTGTCGCCCTCTGCCATGATGGCCTCGCGCTCGAAGATGGCGAGATTCAGCAGCACCAGGATCACGATGCCCGTCAGCCAGAAGACCAGCTCGCGCAGCAGGGCCATCATCCGCCTCCGCCGCCGACAGCGATCTGCCGCCTTTCCCAGAGGATCAGTCCCTGCCGAAGGGACAGGAACAGCGCGCCGCCGGCCATCAGCATCAGGGACTTGTCCAGCAGCGTGATCTCCAGCGCGTAGTAGAAGACGATCAGGAAGAGCGGCAGGAACAGCAGGCCCAGCAGCGTCAGGATCCGCTCGCCGCGCCAGAAGCCCAGGACGAGGACGGCGATGGCGAAGGCCAGCCCCGGCGTTGTGACGGCGCCGATGGCGGCAACCGCGAGCGCGCTGCCGGACAGCATAGCGCCCGGGAAGCCCGGATAGGCGCGCCGTATCAGCCCCAGGACGAAGAGGCCGCTGACCACGGCGACGGCCCGGGCCGCCCACCAGTCGATGTCGGCGTGCTCCCGCGGGACAAGGACCAGAAGCGGCAGCACCAGCAGGGTCACGACGGCCGCATAGCCAATCGGCCGCACGGCCTCGGACAGCGCTCCGCTGAAGCACCAGACCCCGGCGGCCGCGACGATCAGCAGGACTCCGTGGATCGCGTTCGGAGCGACCGTCTCGCCGGACAGGACCCAGGCACTGACCACCGCCAGCGTGACAAGGACTGAAAGAAAGCGATGCAGGGCATCCCTATAGACGAGATATAGCCCGGCGGAGAGCACAACCAGAGCCGCGACGAGGCCGTCGAACTCGAATTCCTCGAGCAGGTAAAAGCCCAGCGCAGCGTGACCCGACAGGCTCAGCGACAGAGCGAAGAGACGGACAAAGGGATAGCTGCGAAGCCCGGCGATTGCCGTCCCGGTGCCGATCAGGACGGCGCCGGCGACGCCGAAGGCCGGCGGGTCGAGGTTTTCGAGCAGGGTAAACGCCAGGAAGCCAGTCAGGAGCACCCCGGCGAGAAGGCCGCCCAGCCCGTGCAGAAGGGCGACGTACCAGGGCAGTCCCCGCTGCGCCTGCAGGGCTGCGGACTCAGACATGGCTCGCTCCACGGCCAGCGCCCTTTGTGGCCTCGAGCCGCAACCAGGTCCGATGCAACCACAAGCCCGCCGGTCCGAAGATGGCCAGCGTGAGTCCCGCCATCACCAGAAATAGGACGCCCTCGTCGTCGAACAGTTCGTCGGCGACCTCCATGCCGGCGTACCAGGCGACTCCGCAGGCCGAGAGGACGACCAGGAACAGGCCGATCAGGTCGCGCCCCTTCCCACTTGACCAGAGATAGGCCGACAGGGCGACGGCCAGGTAGGCGGGGACGGCCAGATAAGACAGCGGGCCGACGGACCGGACCAGCCAGCGTTCGGCCCGCAGCTCGACGACGACGGTGGCAACCGCCACGGCAAGCAGCAGCAGGCAGGCCGCCATCAAGACCCGGCGCGACCAAGGGTGGGCAAGCCATTGGAAGCGCTGCCGTGCAACCTCGTGCGACAGCAGGAAGCCGGCGTTCAGCAGGCCGAAAAGCAAAAGCTGCCCGGCTTCGTCGACCTCCGTGAAGGTGTCGAGGTAGAAGGCCAGCGCCACGTTGACGATGACCGCCCAGAAAATCCAGAAAGCGGCGAAGCGCGCGATCAGCACCCAGCCCAAGATCAGTCCCGCCCAGGCGGCGAAGAGGTCGAAGGTGTCCGCGCCGGTCTGATAGATCTGACCGTAGACCGCGAGGGCGACCCCGACCAGCGCGCCGGCGCCCAGCAGAAGGACCTTGCCGGCCGGGCTTTCGAGGCCGGCGAAGCGTGCAGCCAGCGCGCAGATCACGATGCCGGTCTGGGTCGCGCCCAGCTTCTGCCAGCGCGCGAGGTCGTCCCAGTTGTAGGCGAAGAAAAAGAAGATCCCGGCGATGATCTGCGCCGCGCCCAGAAACAGCAGCACCCGGCCGGTCCAGGCCCGCCACTCGCTGCCCGACGGCGTCGCTGCCTGCCGTTGCATCGGCCTTGTCTGACAGGAACGCGCGCGCCGGTCAATTGCCGGCAGCCCGGCCCCTCCGAAGAGGGCGCCGGGCTGCCGATTACAGGTAGGCCTCGGCTTCGTCCTGCAGGTGCCGGACGAAGCTTCGGCGGGCCGACTCCCAGCGCGACAGGGCCGCGTAAGGCGCCCTGGTCGCGAAGGCCTTGCGCCGCATCTCCCGCCGCGCAGCGGCGAGGCGGCGCGAGACCCGCTGCTGGTGCTCGTGGCGCAGGCGCCGCAGGTCGAGCCCGAGCGGCGCCTCGAAGGACCAGAGCGCCACCAGCGCCTGTGCGTCGCGCCGGCCGAAGCCGAGCAGCAGGTTCTCCAGCTCGTCGGTCAGCGCACGCCGCAGGGCCTGGGCGCGGCCGCCGCCCGCCTGTCGCAGGACGTCGTAGAGCCGGTCGGGAAAGCGCACGCCGAAGACGCCGAAGCGCCGGCCGCCGACCTCGTAGGCCTCCTGCCGGTAGAAGCGGCAGAAGCGCCCGCGCGGATCGCGGAACAGGTCGACGAACCAGTCCCAGGTCTCGTCCGACATGGCGCGGATCTCGGACTGGGCATCGGCGTAGAAGGCCTCGATCCGGGCGCGCTGGTCCTCATAGCGGCGGCCGTCGATCTCCCGCTGGATCAGGTCGCGCAGGTTCCGCTCCGCGAGCCAGCCCTGCGGATTGCACAGGTCCATGGGCTGCGAGGTGATGCCGGCGTTCTCTCGGTCGCCGGTGACCTCCAGTTCCATGTCGCGGATGAAGCAGGCGACGTACCTGCGGTAACGCGGCGCGACGGACGCGTTGGCCTTGCCCTTGATCTGGACCACCTCGCGGCCGCCGAGGATCTCCAGGGTCACGTGCGGCCGATCGTCGGGGCCGCGCAGGGAGACGATGTCGCTGCCGCGCTCGACCTCGTAATCGTAGTCGCCGACGCAGTGACGCATGCGCCGCCCTTCGATCTCCAGGTCCTTCGGCGTGGTCAGCAGCGCGAAGCGGTAGCCGTTCTCGAAGGCCAGCAGCGTGTTGTCGGGCTTCGCGCCATCGCGCTCCGCGACCAGGTCCCGGAAGCGGTAGGCGGCTGCAACCGCGTCCGGAAAGGCGACGCGGTTCAGGCGCGCGTACTCCGGGCTGCCCTTCAGGTTGTCGAAGTAGAGGGCGACCGCGTGCAGCTGCGACGACAGCCGCTTGCCGCTCGGCCCGTCCAGGTCCAGCCAGTAGACGCCCTTGGCAAGCGCGGACTCCAGCCACGGCGGAACCGGTCCGCGGCGCTGAGTCACGCCGCGGGAATCGGCATCCCGCAGCCAGCCGATGGCGTATTCGCCCTCGACGGCGTCCGGCTCCTGCTCGACGCTCAGGACGCGTCCGGTTGCGCGGTAGTCCTTCAGGATCCAGCGCCGCGCGATCCGGTCGATCCAGCGCCGGATGGGCTTGTCTTCGTCCGGAACCTCGATGTTCGCCAGGAAGCGGTCGAGGTCCCAGAGGTTGAGGATGTTCCTAGTCATCGTCTTGCCTGTCGCCTTGCCGCGGCGCCCACTGCGCGAAGACGCGAAGGGGGCGCCGAAGACGCCACGAGCACCCCGTTCATGCCTCGGGGGCCCAAGGGGTCCGGCGTTTCGGTTCCGATTTGTGGAGGGGCGCCCGGCCGCTGGCCGTGGCGCTAGATCAGGCTAGCGACAGCCGAACGACGGGGAAGCCGACCACATAATTCGTTGCAGTCTTGGTTGATCCCACATGGGGTCTCGCTTCCTTCGTTCTTGTCCCGAGTCGGGACGGCGGCGCCAATCGGCGCCGGGGAGGCAGGTTCTAGACCAAAGCTTTTCGAAAGTCCACAGCCGAAGCGACCACCTTTGCGTGCCAAGGTCGATCTAAGCATTTGTTAACACCCTGGAGCTCGAATCCTTATGAGGGACTGTCGCCTTTTGCACCGGCGCGCGATGGCGATGGACGGCTGGCTTGTATCCTGCGGATGCACGCCGGGCGGGAATTCGGGAGGCATTCGGGAGATGCGCAGACTTTTCCCTAAATGCTCGCTTTTTGACTCGATCTTTCTGATCGCGTTGCTGGTCGTTGCCCTCTTCCAGATCTGGCAGCGTGCGAACGTGACGGCGGGAGGCCTGCTCGCGTCGACAGCGGATGCACTTGTCCTGCTGGCTGTCGTCGGTACTGCGGCCTATGCAGTGCTTCATGCCTTCCTTTGGGCCAGCCGGCGTATCGCCCGCAGCTACGGTGTTCATCTCGGTCCCTGGGGCAGTGACACGGCGCTCGACTCCTTCATTAAGGCCTTGCGGCGCAGGCTGGCGCGGTCTGCCGGCGGCGGGTCTCCCTCGGCGCGGGGCCGCTCGCAAGCCCTGTTCGGAGCGGCGCTCGGTGAGAGCGGAACGCGCCGCAACGACGCGGAAGCGCTGCGCCAATCGGCCGAGGCCTTTCGCCAATCCATCGCGTCGCTCCGCAAGTCCGGCAAGGATTGGACTCGGGCTCAGAGCAACCTGGCGGTGACGCTTCTGCATCTGAGCCGGCAGGAAATCGGGCGGCAGTCGCTGGACGAGGCGGCCGAAGCCCTGCGTGACGTGGCGGAGGCGCTGGAGAAGGCGCAGGACCTGTCCGACTGGGTCGACGTCCAATTCCTCCTTTGCGCCGTTCTGACTCGGCTCGGGCGCCTGGAAGAGGACGCCAAGACGCTGACGGCGGCGGTTGCCGCCGGACGGGCGGCCCTGGCGGCCGAGGACAATCGCGCTGTGCCGATGGCGGAAGCACGGCTGCAGATCAATCTCGCCGAGGCCCTCGTCGCGCTCGGCGAGAGAGAACAGGACAGCGAACGCCTCGAAGAGGCCCTGGCCCTGGCGCGCGGGTCCCTGCAGGTCATCGCAGAGGACGGAGACGGCATCCTGGACGCCGAGGAATCCCTGGTTTGGCGGTCCCTGCAGATGGGCAACCTCGGATCTGCGCTGCGCTGTCTCGGCGAGCTTCGCCAGGACGACGGCCTCTTGCGGGAGGCGGCTGAGACCTTCCGGACGGCGGTTGCGCTGGAGACAGCAAAGAACGCCTACGACCGGGCCTTGCTGCAGGAGGAATTGGCCGGCGTGCTTTCTGCGCTCGGAGCCCATGAAGAAGCGCTCTTGGCCAGCGACGCCGCGCTCAGCATCTTGACCCGCGAGGCCTTTCCCCTGGACTGGGCGGGCGCGACCGCGACGCGCGGGGCCTGCCTTGCCGCTGCGGACGAAAGCCCTTCGGCTCTGCCCACCCTTCGCCGGGTGCATGACGACCTGAAGGCGGCGCTGGCCCTGCTGGACCAAGCGGACCTATCCGAGCCGCGGCGGCGCTGTCGCCGGGCCCTCGACTTGGTGACGGCAGGACTCGCGGCGGCCGGCGGTCGAAGCCCGGAGAGCTGACCGACGCCTCAGCGGTTCTGGCGGTTGTCGACCAGGTCGTCGACCACGCCGGGATCGGCCAGGGTCGAGGTGTCGCCCAGGTTGCCGTAGTCGTTCTCGGCGATCTTGCGCAGGATGCGGCGCATGATCTTGCCGGAGCGGGTCTTGGGCAGGCCCGGCGCCCACTGGATCAGGTCCGGCGAGGCGATCGGGCCGATCTCCTTGCGCACCCACTGGACCAGTTCCCTGCGCAGTTCTTCCGAGGGCTCCTCGCCGACGTTGAGGGTGACGTAGGCGTAGATGCCCTGGCCCTTGATGTCGTGGGGATACCCGACCACGGCCGCCTCGGCCACCTGGTGATGGGCGACCAGGGCGCTCTCGACCTCGGCGGTGCCCATGCGGTGGCCGGAGACGTTGATGACGTCGTCGACCCGGCCGGTGATCCAGCAGTAGCCGTCCTCGTCGCGGCGGCAGCCGTCGCCGGTGAAGTACTTGCCGGGATAGGTCGAGAAGTAGGTCTGCACGAAGCGCTCGTGGTCGCCGTAGACCGTGCGCATCTGGCCCGGCCAGGAATCGGCGATGCAGAGGTTGCCCTCGGCCGCGCCCTCCAGGACCTTGCCGTCGCCGTCCACGATCTCGGGCTGGACGCCGAAGAAGGGCCGGGTCGCGGAGCCGGGCTTGAGCGGCGTGGCGCCGGGCAGCGGGGTGATCAGGATGCCGCCGGTCTCGGTCTGCCACCAGGTGTCGACGATGGGGCAGCGCTTGTCGCCGACCAGCTCATGGTACCACATCCAGGCCTCGGGGTTGATCGGCTCGCCGACCGTGCCCAGCAGGCGCAGGCTGCCGCGGTCGGTCGCCTTGACCGGCCCCTCGCCCTCGCGCATCAGGGCGCGGATCGCGGTCGGCGCGGTGTAGAAGCTGTTGACCCGGTGCTTGTCGCAGACCTGCCAGAAGCGCGCGGCGTCGGGGTAGTTGGGCACGCCCTCGAACATCAGGGTGATCGCCCCGTTCGCCAGCGGGCCGTAGACGATGTAGCTGTGCCCGGTGACCCAGCCGACGTCCGCCGTGCACCAGTAGACCTCGCCGTCGTGGTAGTCGAAGACGTACTGGTGGGTCATCGAGGTGTAGACCATGTAGCCGCCGGTGGTGTGCAGCACGCCCTTCGGCTTCCCGGTCGAGCCCGAGGTGTAGAGGATGAACAGCGGGTCCTCGGCGCTCATCTCGGCCGGCGGGCAGTCCGGCGAGGCGGCCGCGGTCAGCTCGTGGTACCAGACGTCGCGGCCCTGGTCCCAGCCGATCTCGCCGCCGGTGCGCTTGACCACGATGCACGTCTTGACCGAGGGGCAGGAGGCCAGGGCCAGGTCGGTGTTCTTCTTCAGGGGCACCTTGCGGCCGCCGCGCAGGCCCTCGTCGGCGGTGATGATGACGCTGGAATCGCAGTCCTGGATCCGGCCGGCCAGGGAGTCCGGAGAGAAGCCGCCGAAGACCACCGAATGGATCGCGCCGACCCGGGCGCAGGCCAGCATGGCCATCGCGGCCTCGGGGATCATCGGCATGTAGATCGTGATCCGGTCGCCCTTCTGGACGCCGATCTCCTTCAGGCCGCTGGCTAGGCGGCAGACCGCCTCGTGCAGCTCCTTGTAGGTGATCTTCTTGTCGTCCTCGGGGTCGTCGCCTTCCCAGATGATCGCGGTCTGGTCGCCGCGGGTCTCCAGGTGCCGGTCCAGGCAGTTGTGGGCGGCGTTCAGGGTGCCGTCGTGGAACCACTTGATGTGGACGTCGCCCGGGCCGTAGGACACGTCCTTGACCTTGGTGAAGGGCTTGAACCAGTCGATGCGCTTGCCGTGCTCGCCCCAGAAGGCCTCCGGGTCGGCGACCGACTGCTCGTACATCTTGACGTAGGTCGCTTCGTCGGCCCAGGCCCGCTCCGCCCAGGACTCCGGAACGGGAAAGACGTGGTGCTCCGTCATGCTTCTCGGCCTCCCTGTTGAGGATCGCTTTGCCGCCGGAGGCTAGCACCCGGCTGCCGCGGTCCTTTTGTCATGGGTCAATCACGCCGCAACTATTCTGGGCAAGACGCGACAAAAGACAAGGGGCGCGCGCGGGTCGTGAGGGGGGGCCTCTCCGAAGCCCGCAAGTCGGCACCAGCCGGTCGCGGTACCTCGCCGCCCGTCGGCAGGCTCAGTCTTCGCCCGGCCCCTCGGCCGTCGGGGCGAGGTGGATCGCGCCGTCCTCGGCGAGCCGGACCACGACCGGGGTCAGGCTCATCCCGGCGCAGGGACCGGCGACGCAGTAGCCGTCCTCGATGCGGAACAGGGCGCCGTGGGTGTGGCACATGAGGTAGCTGCCGTCGGCGCTCATGAAACGGTCGGGTTCCCAGTCCAGCGGCGTGCCGGCGTGGGGGCAGACGTTCTCGTAGCCGTAGACCGCCTCCTCCTCGCGGACCACGAGGATCTCGCGGCGCATCGTGCCCTCGCCCAGGACGAAGCCCTTGCCCTCGCCGTCCTCGATGTCGTCGAGGCGGCAGAGGATAGTTTCCCTTTTCACCTTTGGCATATTGGGTATCGTCTCAACGTTTTCTATTCTACGCGTCGTGAACGATATCAAGCACTTGATAGGCTGCGTAGAACTTAGGGCGATCAGATATCGCTTCGGTAAGTATCCCTTCTTTGACAAGTTTCTCTACATTTAGTTGGGCACTGCGGTAGGTGACTCCGAGGGCTTCTTGTGCCGCTCGAACGGTAATGACGGGTCGCTCGAAGATGAGATCGACAAGCCTTGGAAGCAACGCAGAGGCACGCGCGTGCTGGATCCGCTGTCGATACTCATTTTGCAGATCTTGTAGTTGACGAGCACGCCCAATTGTATCGTTGCAGGAATCCATGACACCTCTCACGAAGAACGAGATCCACCCGCTCCATGCTCCTTCAAGACTCACCTTGTACATCCGGTCAATGTACTCATCCCTGTGTCGCTCAAAGTAGGCACTCATATAGAGGATTGGTTGGGACAGGACCTTCTTTTCCGTTAGGAACAGTGGAATGAGCAAACGCCCTACCCGACCGTTCCCATCCGGGAATGGATGAATTGTCTCAAATTGATAGTGAAGTAATGCCGCCTTGACAATTGGCGGTGTTTCGATTGTTGGGTCACTTTGAAGGAATTTTTCAAACGAATCGAGACATTCTATCATATGATTGGGAGGCGGAGGAATGAACCGAGCATCCTCTATTTTGCTCCCACCAATCCAATTCTGCTCACGTCGGAATTCACCAGGGGTTATTCTTGAACCTCGGTGTTTTTGGACGCCGGACAGCAGGGTTTCATGGATTTCGCGAATGATCCGAAGGCAAAGTGGCAATTCGTCCAGTCTGGCGATTCCCTTCTCCAGAGCGCGCACGTAGTTGAGCACTTCGCGTGTGTCGGCGGGCCGTTCTCGTTCTGCCGCTCCCTCTTCAAGGAGCAGCAGATCAGAGAGGGACGTCACGGTTCCTTCAATATTGGAAGATGCAACTGCCTCCCGGCGTTGGATCGGTCGAATGAGGACATAGGGATTTGGTAATGCCCGACCAATTCCGTTCAGTTCGCCCAGGGCCATGGCGGCTTCTTGGAGCAGTGGAACATGAGGACGCAGATCCAAATTGGGCGGGAGTGGATTTGGAACGAACCCGAACTGCCCATTGATCGTGGACGCTATCTGACCGCTCGGCGAGCTACGGAAGTCTTCAGGGTTCATGCGGTATGCACACGAAGTATCATACGGACCGCTTCAATTGTACATTTATGCCGATAGGTATCATTGAGGAATCCATGGATTCCAATACCTTGTAGCGTGACCACAAGATATTGCGGATGGCATGGTTTTTCAGCCTGACGGCGCGCTCAAGCCTCGGTCTCGCCCAGGTCGCAGATCAGCCGCCAGTGGTCGTCCTCGATCGGCATGACCGAGAGCCGCGACTGGCGCACCAGGGCGATGCCTTCGAGCCTTGGCTCGGCCTTGATCTCGGCCAGGGTCACGGGCCGCGCCATGGGCTTGACGGCCTTGAAGTCGACCATGCCGAAACGCCCGGACTCGTCGCTGGGGTCCGGGTAGTACTCCCTCACCACCTCGACGATGCCGACGACTTGCTTCTCGTTCACCGAGTGATAGAAGAAGGCCCGGTCGCCGATCTTCATGGCCTTCAGGTTGTTGGCCGCCTGGTAGTTGCGCACGCCGTCCCATTCGGCCGTGCCGTCGCGAACCTGGTCGTCCCAGGACCAGGTGCCGGGCTCCGACTTGACCAGCCAGTAGGCCATGCTCCTCCTCCCCGCTCGTTTCCGCCCGGCAGGGATTCCTCCCCCGCCGCGGCGGCCCAAGTGATAGCGGGGAATGCGCAAGGGGGAAAGGGCCGCCGCGAGGAAAGGGAAGGCAGGGGCATGAGCTGGGGGGCTTCGATCAGGGCGCGCAAGTGGCCGTCGCTGGCCCTGCTCGCGCTCTGCCAGATCGCCGCCATGGCCCTGTGGTTCTCGGCGACCGCGGTGATCCCGGCGCTGGAGGCCGCGCACGGGCTCCCGGCCTTCACCCAGTCGCTCTT
>JAKSBE010000302.1 GCA_022361275.1 Kiloniellales bacterium | reverse complement strand
GTTCCGCAAAGCGTGAAGGGCAACACTAAAGCAGTTTTTCAACCGAGTCCCGGGCGGTTCGGCGACCGCACGCCTTATGTGAGATCCGGCGGTACCCGGCGGCCGCCTTCTTTGCGTCTTCTCGGCCCGCCTAGAGCAGCCCGCGTTCATTCGAACGCGGATAAGCTGCTCTAACGCTATGGAATAGATCAAATGATCTGCGTCTAATTGAGGCCAATTAAACGCAGTCGCTTTATTGCAATCACGTAGTGGTACCCCATAATGGTCCCCCAAAGCTAGCCAAACCCGGTCACGCTGGGCCTAGAATCAATCAAACCTTCAACACTTAACTTCGAGAACGAAAACCAAATCTTCTCACCAAAAATCACCACTCAACTCTTGTAAAAATCGAACAAATTACTACATAAAGAGCATGAAAACACATGCTCTGCTCGATCAATTAACCGACAAAAAGAAAGCAGACCTCAAAGCAATTCTACTCTCAGATAGCAAAACGACTTTGAGTGATGCGTTGGCAGGGAACTCATCCAATAAGAACAAATGCCCGCATTGTAGCCATTCGAAGTTCATCAAAATCGGCAAGACCCGCAATGTACAGCGTTATAAATGCAAGAGATGCAACAAGACGTTTGGTCTAAATACCAACACGTTTATCCATAAGACACATAAACCTTTATCGACATGGGATCGCTATATTCAACTCATGAATGCTGCCTTTCCGATTTCGTATATAGCAAAAGAACTGAGAATTTCCACACGAACGGCGTTTTACTGGCGTCACAAGATTCTCAATGCGTTGAAGCAGATCGGATCACCTCAACTGAATGGTATTGTTGAGGTAGACGAGACGTTCTTCCGCTTGTCTTACAAAGGGCAGAAGAAGGGCCTCCCACGTAAGGCGAGAAAACGTGGTGGCCAAGCAAAGAAGAGAGGTATTTCAAAAGAACAGGTATGCGTACTGACGGCTATCGACCGCAATAAGAACAATTGGATGAAGTCGGTCTGCTTAGGGCGAATAAGCACACAAAACCTAGAAGACGACTTCATTGGTAAAGTCACTGCAGACAGTGTACTCGTTACCGATAAGCATAGTTCTTACACTAGGTTCTGCAAGGATCAGGGCCTGCAACACGAATCTGCACACGCTAGCAGTCTGCGGCGTGGTGCATACCACTTGCAGAACGTGAACTCACTACATTCTCAAATAAAGCGATTTATGAAGCGCTTTAATGGGGTCGCTACAAAGTACTTGGACAACTACCTTGTATATTGGCAATGGCGAAACAGAGACGTAGTGCTGGCACTCGCAAATGAGCATGCAGTAGTGTCCTATAAAGCCTTAGCGAATTCGAGAATGATGCTGAAGTGATAATCACCCACAATCGTATGTAAATCAGAATAGAATCAAATGACCCAGGGCGTATGGTTAACTGGGCAAAACTTAGTTTTGCCCAGTTGCCATTAATCTTCTTTATCTGACATTACAGCGCGATAATTTTCATAACCGCCATAATGCTGTTTGAGTTGCTCGTGAACTTTCGAGCATATCCCGTACATGGGTTGTGGATCGCTATTACAGACGGCCAGTTGCTCACGTAATGCATCAACCTGTTCTGTAGTAAGCCGATCCTCAGGCTTCACAGGTTGATCCTCAGGTTCCGCAAATGCGGAACTTGGCAACAGGCATACCAGTAATAGGGTTTTCTTCACGTGACTTCCTTTCGTTTCCAGCGACTAAGCTGTTTGACTACTGCCCGACACCAAAGCTGGTGTCGGGTGTTTAGCCGCGTGTAACGAAAGGCAAACACGCCCCACTTATTTCTCGCGACCTCGCAGCTAACGAGTCCGCGTACCTCTACTGGTTAGCTAGACCAGCAGAGACTTGAGTGTTGTATTCAGTGGGACACCCGACATAGCGGGAGATCCCTTTCGTTAGAGCTGCGACTAAACAGCAACACTTTCGTGCTGATTACAGCGTATATAGGTCCCATGCAAAAGTCAAGTCATATTATATAGCGAAATCAATAGCTTAGTTTGGTTGATTGGAGTCTTGTTGCGATCTACGCTTCCAACCGAGCACTTAGACCTGAGTTAGCTGAAATAAGGATTCGTGTGAGATGGCTAAGACTTATGACGAATTGATATGTGATATAAATAATATTTCTGTACAGGAAATTATAACTAAGGAATTTCCTGGTAATATTACTGCTGCAAGAGTAGGAGTTCGGGTAAGTATTATTATGAATGAAATAAATGACAAACTAGACAATCTAAGATCTCACATATCGATATCACTTGAAAATCAAAAAACACTAATAAATGAGCGATTTGATCAAGTAGAGAAAAATCAAATCGCTATCTGCGATAAGCTCGAAATTGAATTGGATGAGGAATAGTGGTTTGGTTAGATTTGGGGACCACTACGTGATTGCAATATAGCGAACGCAGTTTGATCTAGCGAAGGATGGAGGCGTCGTCGTGCCGGCGCATCCGCGCGGCGAGGGCGGCGAAGACGGCGAGGTTGAGAAGCGTGAGGGCGCCCAGTACGAGGAACAGTCCGAAGAAGCCGGTCTCGGCCGTGCCCGCCACCAGCGGGACGACCGCAAGGGCGACCAGCGCGCCGATGATCTGCTTGGCGGCGAAGGCCCGGGACCGAAGGTGGTCCGGTGTCGTCATCGCCAGCAGTTTGTCCTGCAGGGGATAGTCGGCGAAGGTCAGGGCGACGCTGCCCAGGACCGCGGCAACGAAAAGGGCCCCCTCGCTCTGGGCGGCCAGAAGCAACAGCGCCCCACGGAGCGCGAGCAGCCCGAAATAGACGGGCAGGGTCGAGATCCGGTCCGAGAGGCTGCCAAGGAACAGCTGGAGAACGCCCGCGGCGGCGAGGATCAGCGAGCTGCCCAGACCGGCCAGGGCGATGCTTTCGGCCAGGACGCCGCCTTGCAGTTGTAGGGCCTTGGGCAGGGCGATCGCGAGCCCGTCGTAGCAGAAGCCCGCGACGATCACCGAAGTCGCGAGCGCGGTCATCCAGGCCAGGAGCCGTGACCGGGATCTCGGCCCGGCAGCGGGCCCGACGATCGACCCGGAGTCGGGACCGGCGGTAGCGCTCGGGGCCGGCCCCTCTGCGCTGCCGCCCCGCTTCGACTGCGGCAGCAGGCCGAGCAGGATACAGGCGAGGCCCGGCAGGACGAAGGCCGCGCGCCAATCGAAGCCGGCAGCCAAGGTGCCGGCCAGCAGTGGGGCGCCGGCCACGCCCAGGCTGCCGAACACGCCGTTGATCGCCAAGCGCAGGCCGAGACGCTTGCCGTCGGCTGCCAAGAGGGGCAGGGCGATGGGATGATAGAGCGCGGCGAAGGCGCCGACCCCGCACAAGGCGGCGGCCAAGGATAGGGGGCCGATCGCGAAGCCGGCCGCGACGGCGCTGGCGCCGAGGCCGAGAAGGCAGACCTGAAGCAGGCGTCTCCGGGAGATTCGGTCGCCCAGCCAGCCCGCCGGGATGTGGCAGAGCGCGTAAACCACCATGCCCGGAAGACCCAGGGCGATCACCTCGCTGTAGGCGGCCTCGAAAGCCGACTCCAGCGCCAGGGCGACCGTCGGCAGGAGAAGCATCAGTCCATGGACGAAGCTATGGCCCAGGTTGATCTGCAGGTTCAGGGGCACGCTCGGGGTTCCCTCTGTGCTGGCGGCGAGACGGCAATCTGGCCTTGCGGTGCCTTGGCGGATAGGCAAGAGTCGGACAAGGAATGTCGATAGACGGTCAAAACGACGCCGAGGCCTGGTTCGCGGCCCGCATGGTCGTACCGCGGCCACTGGCCTTCGCGCCGATCGACTATCCGGCGAACAGCCGGATCGCGCCGCACAGCCACGAGAGAGCGCAGTTCCTTTGCGCCCTTTCGGGCGTCCTGACCTTGCACAGCGATGACGGGGCCGTCCTGATGCCGGCCCGACACGCCTTGTGGATCCCTCCGGCACTGCGCCACGCGATCGACACCCACTGCGCCGTCCGCATGCGCTCGCTCTACTTCGACGCCAATCTGCTGCCCGAGGGCTGGCCCGGGCGCTGCCGCCCGGTCGTCCTGACGCCGCTGGCCCGCGCGATGATCGAAAGGGTGTCGGGTTTCCCGCCGCTCTACGAACGGCAGGGCCCGCAAGGTCGCCTCGTCGCCGCTTTGGTCGACGAGCTGCTGGCCCTCCCCGAGGCGCCTTTCAGTCTGCCCTTGCCCAAGGATCCGCGGATCGGCCGGATCGCCCGGGCCCTGATCGCGGAGCCCGCCGATCCCCGGTCCCTGGAGGCCTGGTCCCGGGAGGTCGGGGGCAGCCTGCGCACGCTCGCCCGGCGCTTCCGGTCCGAGACCGGCCTGAGCTTCCGGCTCTGGCGGCAGCGGCGGCGCCTGCTGGCCGCGATCGAACTGCTCGGCGCCGGCCAGCCGGTGACGACCGTCGCCTACGACGTCGGCTTCTCCTCGCCGAGCGCCTTCACGGTCGCCTTTCGACAACTCTTCGGCAGCCCGCCGAGCGTCTTCCTCGGTGGTGCCCGGCCGCCGCCGGGATGAGCGCAGCCCGGGTCAGGCCGGGTCGAGGCGTTTCAGCTTCGAGAGCTTCGATCGCGGTTCACCCGCTCCCTCGACCGAGATCGGAAAGCAATACCTTCCGTGACCGCATGCCCTGGCCGTCTCTGGGTGAGGTCCGACGGGCGGCGCTAGAGCGGCCCGCGTTCAATCGAACGCGGATAAGCTGCTCTAACCCTATGAAATAGATCAAACTGCGCTTAATTGATTCCAATTAAGCGCAGTTTGATCTAGGCCGCGTTCTTCTGCAGCCGGCGGATCACGCCGGCCAGGCGTTCGATGCCGGGCGCGATGCGCTCCTCGGGAATCGACGAGAAGCCGAGGCGGAAGGTGTTGCGCGGCGCGTCCTGGGAGAAGAAGCAGACCCGCCCGGGCTCGATCAGCACGCCGTCCGCGCGCGCGGCCTCGGCCAGGCGCTCGGCGTCGACGCCCTCGGGGGCGCGGACCCAGAAGGCGCTGCCGCCGAAGGTCGGCATCTGGCTGGACTCCGGCAGGTGCCGGGCCAGGGCCTCGCCCAGGGCCTGCCAGCGCGCCCGGTAGATCCGCTGGAGCCGGTGCACCAGGGTGTCGTGATGGCCCTCGGCCAGGAAGATGGCGGTGGTGCGCTGGTTGTTGTTGGGCGCGTGGCGCAGCATCAGGCGGCGCAGCGCCCGGGCCTCGGCGATCAGCTCCGGCGCCGCCACCAGATAGCCCAGGCGCAGGCCCGGGAAGAGGGTCTTGCTGAGGCTGCCGACGTAGACCACCCGGTCCTGGGTGTCGAGCGACTTCAGCGCCGGCGTCGGGTCGCTGACGTAGTTGGTCTCGGGCTCGTAGTCGTCCTCGATGATCAGGAAGTCGCGCTCGGCGGCGCGGCGCAGCAGCGCCGTGCGGCGCTCGATCGGCATGGTCACCGTGGTCGGGAACTGGTGGCTCGGCGTGACGTAGACCGCGTCGCAGACGTTGAGGCGCTTGTCGACCACCAGGCCGTGGCGGTCGACCCGGATCGGGATCACCTGGTCGGTCCGCAGGCGCAGGATGTTGCGCAGGTCGGGATAGCCCGGATCCTCGATCGCCACCGTGCTGCGCTCCGTGACCAGCAGGCTCGCCAGGAGGTAGAGCGCGTTCTGGGCGCCCAGGGTGATCAGGATCTGGTCGTCCCCGGCCAGGATGCCGCGGCGCGGCAGCAGGCGGCTGCGGACCTGCTCGACCAGCAGGGGATCGTCGCTGCCCCGGGTGTCGCTGGTCCAGGCGTCCATGCCGCGGCGGCCGAGGGCCCGGCGCTGGCAGTCGCGCCAGGCGGCGATGGGAAAGAGGCCCTGATCGACCTGGCCGTAGATGAAGGGATAGGGATAGGAGGGCCAGTCCAGCGGCTTCTCGATGTTCTCCTGGACGCTGGGCTGGACCCGGAAACGCCGGCGCCAGGCCGGCCGGCTGCCCCCCGCCGGGACCGGAGTCGGCCGGGTGGCGGCACGGCCCTCCAGGATCTCCGGGCTGACGAAGAAGCCGCTGCGCTCGCGCGCGGTCAGATAGCCGTCGTCGACCAGGCTCTGATAGGTCAGGACCACGGTGTTGCGCGAGCAGCCGAGCATCTTGGCCATCTTGCGGCTCGACGGCAGGGGCTCGCCGCCGCGCAGCTGGCCGTTCAGGATCGCCGAGACCAGCAGCTCGCGGATCTGCGACTGCACGCTGACGCTTTCGACCCGCTCGAGGTGGAACAGCGAATCCCGCATGACCCGGCCCCCGGCTCCTGGACCCAACCAATCCTCGGATCTGGCCCTAGGGCTGGGCCAGACGCCAAGACTACGCTCCCGCTCTGGGCCGGACAAGGCATGACGCCTTATCCTTTGGGGCCTTTCCTTTGGGAGTGACCGGGATGCAGCAGGCGACGAACACCCTCGAGCACCAGTGGCTGCCCTTCACCGCCAACCGGGACTTCAAGGCGGATCCCCGCCTCCTGGTCCGCGGCGAGGGGGTCTACTACTGGAACCACAGGGGCGAGAGGCTGATCGATGCCTCCTCGGGCCTGTTCTGCGTCGCCGCCGGCCACGGGCGCCGGGAAATCGCCGAGGCGGTTCACGCCCAGCTGCTGGAATGCGACTACGCCCCGCACTTCCAGGTCGCGAGCCCGCTGTCCTTCGAGCTGGCCAGCCGGGTCGCCCGGATCACGCCCGAGGGCCTGAACCGGATCTTCTTCGCCAACTCCGGCTCCGAGGCGGTGGACAGCGCGATCAAGATCGCCCAGGCTTATCATCTGGCGCGCGGCGAGGGGCAGCGCAGCCGCTTCGTCTCCCGCGAGCGGGCCTATCACGGGGTCAACATCGGCGGCGTGTCCTTGAGCGGCATGACCAAGAACCGCCATGCCTTTCCCGCGGTCATGCCGGGCGTCTTCCACATGCGCCACACTTGGCTGGAGGAGAACCGCTTCGCCAAGGGCCAGCCGGAGACGGGCGCCGAATTGGCCGAGGACCTGAAGCGCGCGGTCGACACCTTCGGCGGCGACACCATCGCGGCCTGCTTCGTCGAGCCCATCGCCGGCTCGACCGGCGTCCTGGTGCCGCCCAAGGGCTATCTGGAGCGCCTGCGCGAGATCTGCGACCAGCACGGCATCCTTCTGGTCTTCGACGAGGTGATCTGCGGCTTCGGGCGCACCGGCAAGGCCTTCGCGGCGCAGAGCTTCGGAGTCCGCCCGGACATGATGACCCTGGCCAAGGCGCTGACCAACGGCGCCCAGCCCATGGGCGCGGTCGCGGTCGACGAGCGGATCTACGACACCGTGGTCAATGCCGCGCCGGAGCGGTCGGTGGAGCTCTTCCACGGCTATACCTACTCCGGCCACCCGGCGGCCTGTGCGGCCGGCATCGCGGTGCAGGACATCTACCAGCGCGAAGGCCTCTTCGAGCGCGCCGCCGAGCTGGCGCCCTACTTCCAGGCGGCGGTCTTCGACCTCCGGGACATCCCGGCGGTCGCCGACATCCGCGGCTACGGCCTGCTGGCCGGGGTCGAGCTGGCGCCCGACGGCGCGCCCGGAGTGCGCGGCTACGACGCCACCAAGCGGCTCTTCGCCCGCGGGATGCACATCAAGTTCACCGGCGACTCCGGCATCGTCTCCCCACCCCTGGTCGCCGAGCGGGCCCACGTCGACGAGATCTGCGACATCCTGCGCGAGGTGCTGTCGGCGTACTAGCACCGGCCTGCAGGCGCCCGCCTCGGGACGCTACCCGACACGCCCGAACCCTGACCTGCATCAGTGAAAGCGGTCCGGCCTTCCGCTGTCCTGACCGGACGCGCAAGGCCCGCGACCTTTTGCGTGCAGGGTCCGCTTGAACTGCGGCCGAGAGAGGACGTCCGCGCGTGACGCTGCGTCATGCCGGCCCCGCCCTCCGGGCGTCGCGCAAAGGCAAGGGCAGAAACCGGAGACATGACATGGCGACCTACATCATGCTCGTGAACTACACCGAACAAGGAATCAAGGCGATCAAGGACTCGCCCAGGCGCATCGACGGCGTCCGGGTGCTCGCCGAGAAGCTCGGCGGCAAGATGGGGGATCTCTATCTGACCATGGGCGCCTACGACATCGTCGCGATGACCGAGTTCCCCGACGCCGAGGCGGCGGCCAAGTTCGCCCTGACGCTCGGCGCCCTGGGCAACGTCCGCACGACGACCCTGCAGGCTTTCCCGGAGGACCAGCTCCGCGACATCGTCTCGCGGCTGCCCTGATACCAAGGAGCCGTACACCGGCACCGCCGCGCGAAGCGCGCCTGGCGGACGGGCAAGCAAACCCGGTCAAATGAGTCACTATCACGGCTCCTTGGTATAAGCTGCGTCCTCCGTCCCTTTGCGGCCGCTCGGCCCCGAGCCGGCCGCCCCCGATCGTGAGACCGTCCGAGAGGTCGCTCAAGAGACCGACATGTGGCTCGTGCCGACCATCACCCTGCCGCTGTTCTTCGTAATCCTGGCCGGCTTCGTGACCGCACGGCGCGGCCTGATCGACGCCGCGGGCATCAAGGGTATCACCGGCTTCGTCTTCTACTTCGCGCTGCCGCTGATGCTGTTCCACCTCATGGCGACCTCGCCGCTCGCCGAGCGCTTCGATCCGCGCTTCTTACTGGCCTATCTGGGCCTCGCGGTCGGCTTCCACGCCTTCGGCATGGCGCTGACCCGCTGGGGCTTCGGCTGCGGGCCGAAGGAGCAGGCGATCGGCGGCTTTGCCTGCTGCTTCGGCAACAACGTCTTCATCGGCCTGCCGATCGCGCTGGCGCTCTTCGGGCCGGAGGCGGCCCTGCCCATGGCCCTGCTGATCGTCATCGAGGGCGGCTTGATCATGCCCTACACGGTGGCGCTGCTGGAGATCGCGCGGACCGAGCCGGGCCGGCAGTGGCGCGCCGTCCTGCCGGCCGGGGCCGCGGTCCTGCGCAACCCCATCGTCATGGCCGCGCTCCTCGGCGCGACTGCGGCCCTGGTCGGGCTGCCCCTGCCGGACCTCTTCGTCGGCCTGGTCGAGCTGGTGCGCGGCGCCGTGGTGCCCTGCGCCCTCTTCGCCCTGGGCGCCAGCCTGGCGAGCTTCCGGCTGTCCGAGAAGGTCGCCGAAACGGCGGCCTTGGTGACGGTCAAGCTGCTGGTCTTCCCGGCCGTGGTCTTCACGGTGCTGGGCCTGATCCCCGATCTCGATCCGGACTGGCGCAGCATGGCGACCCTGGCCGCCGCCATGCCGGTCGGCGCCAACGTCTACCTCCTGGCCAGCCGCTACGAGAGCTACGTCGCCCGCGCCTCCACCGCGTCCCTGGTCTCCACCACGGTTTCCGTGGTCACGGTCACCCTGCTGGCAGGCCTGATCGCCCAGGGTTAGGGCTGACTTGCATAGCTCAGAGAGTCACCCCCACCCTTGCCCTCGCCCTTGATGGGGGAGGGGCGCGTCGCCCGGTGGAGGTGACACGCCGATTTGTACGAGTCGATACCAGGTCAGGGTTTCGCGGCGGCGAAGGCCTCGCAGAGGTCGTTCAGGCAGCAGTTCGGGCACTTCGGCGCCCGGGCGCGGCAGGTCCTCTTGCCGAACTCGAGCAGCCAGAGATGACCGTCGGCCAGGGCCCAGTCGGGCGCCCGGGCCTCGAGCGACCTGGCGGTGTCGGCCTCGCTGCGGCCGCGGGCCAGGCCGATGCGGTTGCAGACCCGGTGGACGTGGGTATCGACCGCGATGGTGTTCTGGCCGAAGGAGAAATGCAGCATGATGTCGGCACACTTGCGGCCGATCCCGGGCAGGCGCATCAGGCCCTTGCGGTCGCGCGGCACGCGCTTGCCGTGCGCGTCGATCAGCGCGCGGCAGAGCCGCTTCAGATTCCGGGTCTTCATGTTGTAGAGCCCGGCCGGGCGGATCGCCTCGGCGACGACCGCGTCGTCCAGCGCCAGGATGCCTTCCGGCGTGTCGGCCAGGGCGAAGAGCGCCCGCTTGGCCTTGGCGGTGTTGGAATCCAGGCTCTGGGCCGAGAGCAGGCAGGACACCAGGGCCCGGAATGCGTCCTCGTCCTCCTTGACCTGGCGCGGCCGCGGCCGCTTCGGCGCCCGCGCTTCCAGCCGCCGGAACAGCTCCTCGATCTGGCTCTCGTCCAGCACCTCGCTTCCTCCCTGGACGGTCGATCCGCCTCTCTTCGCGACGGCCGTCGTGCTACAGCTTGTCGAGCGGCCGCTTGGCGGTCCGGTCGAAGGTTCCAGTGCCTCCGGTCGTCGGGGGCCCGGGGAGGGCTTGCTAGATGTTCTCGAAATCGCCGTGGCGGCCGAGGCCGTCCTTGAAGCGGGTGGCGCCGTCGATGCCGTCCTTCACCAGGGCCTCGCGGCCGTTGTACCACTCCTGGATCAGGGCGTCGCGGAGCGGCAGGCCGTGGCTGCGGATCGCGGAGCGCCGGTCGGCACGGACGCAGACCGGCGGGAAGCGCGCGATGTCCCGGGCCAGCGCCTCGGCCTTCTGCCGCACCTCGCCGTTGGGCACGAGGTACTCGCAGAGGCCGATGCGCAGGCACTCCTCGGCCGGGACCTGGCGCCCGGTCAGGATGATCTCCAGGGCGCGGCTCTGGCCGACGATGCGGGGCAGGCGCACGGTGCCGCCGTCGATCAGCGGCACGCCCCAGCGCCGGCAGTAGACGCCGAAGTAGGCGTCTTTCTGCATGACCCGGAAGTCGCACCAGAGGCCCAGCTCCATGCCGCCGGCGACGGCCGGGCCGGCGATCGCCGCGATCACCGGCTTGTCCAGCTCAAGCCGGGTCGGCCCCAGGGGCCCGCGGGGAATCTCGCCGCCGTTGCCGCGCGGCCCGGCCGGCGGGATGTCGAGCTCGCCGAGCGGATAATCGGCGTTCAGGGTCGAGACGAACTTGAGGTCCCAGCCGGCGCAGAAGGCGCCGCCCTCGCCGTAGAGCACCGCCACCCGCGCCTCCGGATCGGCGTCGAAGTCGAGGAAGGCCCGGGTCAGAGCGTCCGCGCTCTCCGGGTCCATGGCGTTGCGCGCCTCGGGGCGGTCGTGGATCACCGTCCAGACCAAGCCGTCCTTCTCGAGTCTCACGGTCATGCCTGTCGTCTCCCCTTGGTGTTGGCTGTCGGTATCAGACAACCGAGGGGAGACCTTGGCAAATCCTCGGCGAGAGAGGGACCCCCTAGCGGCGTCGGCCGGTCAGCGGCCCTGGGCCCGCCAGCGCTGAACGATCTCGCGCACGAAGTCCTCGTTCTCGTTCGGGCTCTGCCAGGAGGCCGTGAAGTCCGCGGTCTCGCTGCGCGGGCGCCGGTCTTCCGGCAGGGTGTCGAAGCAGAGACGCATCGGCACCGAGACGCCCTCGCCCACCGCGATCGCCTCGCCGTTGCCGAGCGACGGCAGCGACTGCTCGAAGCCCTGGGACGAATCCGAGATGATCGCGCGCAGGATCTCCTGATCGAACTGGTTGGTCATCCGCATGGCGAAGACCGTGTTGCACTGGGAGAGGATCTCGGTCGCCATCTCGGAGGGCCGCTGGCTGACCAGGCAGAGCGAGACGCCGTACTTGCGGCCTTCCTTGGCCAGCCGCGCCAGGGCGATCTTGGTCGGCTCGAAGCCGAGGCCGCTCTGGGCGGCGTAGCGGTGCGCCTCCTCGCAGACCAGGAGGATCGGCACCCGGCGATCGGCCCAGATCGCGAAGTCGAAGGTGATGCGGCAGAGGACCGAGACCACGACGTTGACGATCTCGGAGGGCACGCCCGAAAGATCGAGGATCGAGATCGGCTTGCCGTCCACCGGGATCCTGAGCAGCCGGCAGAGGATCTTCTCCATGTTGTCGCGGACGCTGACCCCGCCGAACATGAAGCGGTAGCGCGGGTCGCCCTGCAGCGCCGACAATCGGGACTTCAGGCGCTGGTAGGGGGCACTGCTGTCGGCCTTGTCCAGCTTGCCCATCGCGGTGTCGATGTACTGCACCAGGTCGGTCAGCCGGTAGGGCACCGGCGTGTCGACGGTGATGCGGCTGCCCCGCTGGCCGTCCTTCTGGAACTGCGCCTTCACGGCCGGCAGGGCCTCGGTGAGAATCGCGATCTCCGCCTTCTCCGCCCTGTCCGCGCCCCCCAGGACCACGCCGAGGAACTCGTTGAACTCGAGCATCCAATAGGGCAGCTCCAGGTTGCCGGTGTCGATGATCTCGGCGCTGCCGGGAAAGGCGCTGGCATACTCGTTGTGGGGATCGAGAAGCACGACGTGGCTCTGCGGGTTCTTCTCGATGATCGCCTGCAGCATCAGGGTGGCGGCGCAGGACTTGCCGCAGCCCGTGGTGCCCAGGATCGCGAAATGCTTGCCCAGCAGCTCGTTGTTCATGACGTGGACCGGGACCTGGCGGTCCTGGTGCAACGTCCCGATCCTGGCAGTCTGCTTGTTCGGGGTCGCGTAGACGCGCATCAGGTCCGCCTTGACGGTGGTCAGGACCGGCGCGTTGAGCTGCGGCGGCGAGGAGACGCCGCGCCGGAAGGCGGTCAGGCCGCCGTCGCCGGCCTTGAGGACCTCGCCCAGGAGCTCGATCTCGAGGGTCATCATGTCCTTCTGGCCCGCCTCCTCGGCGGGCAGCGGCATCGACAGGCCGCTGACCACCCCGAAGACGACTGAGGCGCCCGACTGCATCTTGACCAGGGCGCCCATCTGAAGCTGCGAGGCTGCGGGCGACTGGGGGTCGTCGATGATCGCCACGACCTGGGAGCCGGTGACGAAGGCGACCCGGCCGACCGGCATCGAAGGCGCCATGTCCGACGCCGCACGGGATTCGGTCTGAGGCAGGGCCGGCCGCGCGCGGGCATCCCGGGCCGTCACATCCCGGGTCGTCACATCCCGGGTCGGGGCCGCGACGGCGGGCCTGGCGGTGAGAGGTGCAGGGGCGGCGAGAGGTGCAGGGGCGACAGCCGGCGCCGCGGCCGGCGCAGCCATCTGCGGCGCGACGGCGGAAGGCGCAGCGGTCGCAGCCGGTGCCGGTGGGGCCGAGACCGGCGGCACCTCGAGTGCAGCGGCTGCGTCGGACGCCATCGGCGTCGCGGGCGCCTGCGGCTCGCTCGGCTTGCCGGCGGCCCTGTCCAGGATCCGATGGAGGCGTTCCGTCCGGTTCGCCAACTCGATCGCCGCGAGATCGTCGTTTGACAGTTCGGGCCTGGAAAGGGAGTTCTTCATGCCTGCGCCCTCCTGACGCGTCTTGCGGGCAGGTGCAACGTCACGCGGGTGCCGACGCCGACCTGGCTCTGGATCTCGAGGCTGCCGCCGTGGAGCTCAATGAAGGCCTTGGCCAGCGGCAGGCCGAGACCCGTTCCCTCGCTGCGCCGGGTGGCGTCCACCTCGATCTGCTGAAACGGCGCCAGCGCCCTCGGCAGATCCTCCTCGCGCATGCCGACGCCCGTGTCGGCGACCAGGATGGTCATTGAGCCGTCCTGCTGCGGCTGGGCCTGGAGCAGGACCCGGCCACCCTCCGGCGTGAACTTGACGGCATTGGACAAGAGATTGATCAGGATCTGGCGCAGCCGCTGCGCGTCGCCCCAAAGTCCGGGCAGATCGGGGGCGGCTCGGAACTCCAGCGCAACCCCCCGCGCCTGGGCGAGACCGGATATGAAGGTCCGGCAGGAGGCCAGGAGGGCTCCGCAGTCGACCGGGTCTTCGTGCAGGATGATCTTCCCGGACTCCAGCTTCGCGGTGTCGAGGATATCGTCCACGATCGCCAGCAGGTGAACGCCCGCCTCATGGATGTGATCGGCATACTTGCTGGGATCGGCGACCTGAACGCCGCCCGCCGGGCTCGAGGTTCCCTGGCTGCGCAGCACGTCGGAAAAGCCGATGACGGCATTCAGCGGGGTCCGCAGCTCGTGGCTCATGCTGGCCAGGAAGTGCGTCTTCGCCGTGTTGGCGGCCTCGGCGCGCAGCATGGCCGCCTCGGCGGTTTCGGCGGCGTGCTCGGCCTGGCGCCTGGCGACCTGGAGCGCCCTCTCCTTGCGGCGTTGGCCGCCCAGGGAGCCAAGCTGCTCGGCATAGGCCTGGCCCGCAGAGACCGGCTTCGTCCTGGAGGGGCGGGGCTGTCGCATCGAGTACAAGTAATTCTGCCGATATAGTTTCCGGACAGTTTGCGGGTAATTCCTAAATAATAGATAAATCGGCTCGACTATATTTCAACTTTTCATCACTACCTGAAATTATGCTTGGTTAGAACGAGGCCCATCATGAGGCGGCGGCCAGGACTCCTGCCTCGGCGCGCCGCTTGCTGTATCCTCCGGCGTCCGGCAACCGCACGCCCGGGCAACCTTCTCTTCTTGACGAACCCTGCGACGGGGCCGTCGTCGTTCGATGGGCCGTCCTTCGCTGGTAGGTCGTCCACAAGACCGGCGCTGATCTCGGGGCCCGGTCCGGGCCGCGCTCATCCGCGCGGCTTGGTCTCCTGCCACCGCGCCAGGGCGGCGTGGGCCGTCGTCTCGGCCCGGGCGGCATAGTCCGCGGCGGTCTCGGTCGGGACCGAGAGCTCGATCACGTAGCCGTTGGGATCGCGGAAGTAGATCGAGCGGATGAATCCGTGGTCGGCGACCCCGCGGGTCTCGATCCCGGCCGCCTTGCCCTTGGCGAAGAGGGCCTCCTGGGTGGCCTGGTCGGTCTCCAGCGCGATGTGCAGGTCGAAGTCGTGCTGCGCCTTGAACTCGAAGGGTTGGTCCGGCGCCTCGAAAAAGGCCAGGAAGGAGCCGTCGCCCAGGCGGTAGAAACTGTGCAGGACATTGGTCTCGCGCCCGGTCTTGGTGACCTCGATCTCGAAGGCATCGGCCAGGGGCAGCCCGAGGAAGTCCTCGTAGAACCTGCGGGTCTCCTCGGAATCCCGGCAGCGATAGGCGTTGTGATGCAGGCCTTTGATCATGGATCGCTCTCCTGGGTGATCCCGGGAGTCTCGCGCCGCTCCGGCGGGCGGATCAACCGAAAAGGCCCAACACGGATCGTTTGTCATCCGCTCCATCAGGTCCGGACATGACCGCGTGGGGGGGCCGGGTTAGCGCTCCTCGACCGGCAGGTAGGCGCGCGGCGGCGGGCCGTCGTAGAGGGTCAGCGGCCGGATCAGGATGTTGTTGGCGGACTGCTCGAGCGCCTGCGCGGTCCAGCCCGGCACGCGGCCGACGGCGAAGATCGGCACGAAGAGGTCGGCCGGGATGCCGTGCAGGTAGTAGATCACGCCCGAGTAGAAATCGACGTTCACGTTCACCCCGTGGCGGGCATAGGGCTGCATGGCCGCGACCACGGCCTGCAGGATCTCGTACCACTTGGGCTCGCCCATCTCCTGCGACAGGTGCTGCACCCCGTCGCGCATGTGCCGGGCGCGCGGGTCCTCGGCGCGGTAGACCCGGTGGCCGAAGCCGGTCACCGGCTGGCGGTTCCTGCGCTTGGCCTTGACGTAGTCGGCCGCCGCGGCCGGCTCGCCGATCTCCATGGCCATCTTCATCACGTCCTCGGCGGCGCCGCCGTGGGCCGGGCCCGAGAGGGCGGCGATGGCCGCGGTGACCGCCGCATGGAGGTTGGCCTCGGTGCCGATCACGACCCGGGCGGTGAAGGAGGAGGCGTTGGAGCCGTGCTCGGCGTGGAGCACGAAGTCGGTGTCCATCAGTTCGGCCGCCTCGGCGCTCGGCCCTGTGCCGGTCAGCATGTAGAGGAAGTTGGCGGCGTGGGACAGCGCCGGGTCGGGCGCGACCGGCGCCCGGCCGTTGCGGATCTGCTCCTGGGCGGCGACGATCATCGGCACCTGGGAGGTCAGGCGCAGGCCCTTGCGCAGGGTCGCCTCGGCGCTGGTGTCGGCAACCTCGGGGTCGAAGGCCGCCAGGGCCGAGACCGCGGTGCGCAGCACGTCCATGGGATGCGCCTCGGCGAGGCTGCGGACGATCTCGATCACCGCCTCGGGCAGGACGCGGGCGGCCTTGAGCTCCGCGTCGAAGGCCCCGAGCTCGGCCGCCGTCGGCAGTTCGCCGTGGAACAGCAGATAGGCGGTCTCCTCGAAGCTCGAGTGCGCGGCGAGGTCGTGGATCGAATAGCCGCGGTAGCGCAGCTCGCCGGCCCGGCCGTCGATGAAGGTGGTCGCCGAGCGCTCGAAGTAGACGCCCTTCAGGCCGCGGTGGATCTTGATCTCGGCGTCGCCCATCCCTTGCCTCCGCTTTTTCTTGTCGCTTTCCGCTTTGATTTACATCAACCGGGCCGGCCCCTAAGGTGCCAGTCATCCACGATCTGCCGTGCCAGCGGCACCCGCGTCTCGGCGTTTCCCGGACAGTCCATCCCATGGCGAACCTTGAGACCTACCTGGACGCGGCCAAGACCAAGGCGTCTCCAGTAGTCCTGCCGGAGGGCGAGGAGCCGCGGATCCTGCGGGCGGCGCGGCGCCTGGCCGACGAGGGCATTGCCCGGCCGCTCCTTCTGGGCGATCCCGCCGCGGTCGAGGGGGCGGCGGCCGAGCTCGACCTCGGCCTGGCCGGCATCCAGGTCCGCGATCCGGCCGGCGATCCGGCGCGCGACGCCTACGCCGCGCTCTGCGCCGCGGAGCGCGGGCGGATGACCGAGGCCATGGCCAGGCGCCTGGTCCGCAAGCCGCTCTACTTCGGCGGCATGATGGTGAAGGCGGGCGCCGCCGCGGCCATGGTCGCGGGCGCCGCCAACCCGACCCGGCGGGTCATCGAGGCCGGCATGATGACCGTGGGCCCGGCCGCGGGCATCGCGACGCCCTCCAGCTTCTTCCTGATGCTCCTGCCGGAGGGGCCGGCCGGTCCGGCGCGGCGCCTGGTCTTCGCCGACTGCGCGGTTAACGTCGACCCGGCGCCCGAGGCCCTGGCCGACATCGCGCTGGCCTCGGCCCGCAGCGCCGAGGCCCTGCTGGGCGAGACGCCGCGGGTCGCGCTGCTGTCCTTCTCCTCGAAGGGCAGCGCCCGGCATCCCCACGTGGAGAAGGTCACCCGGGCGCTGGCGCTGGCCCGCGCGCGCGTGCCGGGCTTGGCCATCGACGGCGAGCTCCAGGCCGACGCCGCGCTGGCGCCGGCGGTCGCGGCCAAGAAGGTCGGCGAGGAAAGCCCGGTGGCCGGCCGGGCCAACGTCCTGGTCTTTCCCGACCTTGACGCCGGCAACATCGGCTACAAGCTGACCCAGTACCTGGCCGGCGCCCAGGCCATCGGCCCCTTCCTGCAAGGCTTCGCCAGGCCGGTCTGCGACCTGTCGCGCGGCGCCAGCGTCGACGACATCGTCGCCGCCACCGCCATCGCCCTCCTACAGGCAGATCTCTAGACGGTGCTGACGCTCCTTCAGGCCGTACGCCTGACGTCCCCGACCGGCGCGCCGCCGGCGAGGTCGACCGCCTCACGCTCGAAGAGCGCGACCAAGGCGTCCATGACCGCACGTACGCCAAGTACGCGCCTCAGATCCCGATGCACGATCAGGTGCTGGACCGAAGTCACCCCGGGAATCGTCGGCGTCAGGCGGATCAGGTCCGGATCCGCATCGGCGGCGAAGCAGGCCAGCACGCCTAGCCCGACACCGCTGCGTACGGCTTCGTGCAGGACCATGGCGTCGTTGACACGTACGCTGAGGGCCTTGTCCCCCAGCCGCTCCAGCAGCCACCTCTGGCCGGGGAAGTAGTTGTGCTCCTCGTCGAAGCCGGCCCAGACGCAGTCGCGGTAGCGCGCCTCGCCGCGGGCGGCCGGGCTGCCGGCCACGTAGTCGCGGCTGCCGTAGACCGCGAAGCCGATCTCGCCGAGCCGGCGGGCGATCAGGCCGGGGCTCTCCGGCAGGCATTCCCGGATCACCAGGTCCGCCTCGCGCCGCGAGAGGTTGGCCAGCAGGTGCGAGACCGAGATCTCGATCTCGATCTCGGGCAGGCGGGCGCGCAGTTCCGGCAGCCGGGCGGTGAGGAACTGTGCCATGACCTCGCCGATCGAGACCCGGACCGTGCCCTTGACCCTGTCGGCGATGCTGGCCTGGCGCCGCTCCACCGCTTCGGCGGAGCGCTCCATCTCCTCGGCCAGGGGCAGCAGCGACGCGCCGGCGGGCGTCGGCACGAAGCCCTGGGGCAGGCGGTCGAAAAGCCGGGCGGAGAGCGAATCCTCCAGAGCGCGCAGGCGCCGGCCAGCGGTCGGCTGGGTGACCTTGAGCCGACGCGCCGCGGCGGACAGCGAGCCTTCGCGCGCCACGGCCAGGAAAACGCGCAGATCGTCCCAGTTCAGCGCCATGGCCCGGCCCTTCGGTCTAAACGGATTTGTTTAGAGGCTATGCGAAAACGAAAAGCGCGCAACATTTTTCTTTAGGCTATGCCGGAGGCTCCCAGGAACTCCGGGCCCAAAGAGACCGCCATGTACTTCGACAGCCGACTCTGGACCTTCACCAAGGGCCTGCGCGGCCGCATCGCCGCGGCGGGCGGTATCGGCCTGCTGTCCTCCTTGCTGGGGGTCGCCCGCCTGGCGCTGCTCGGCTGGCTGCTGGGCCTGGTCTTCGCCGGCGAGCCCCTGGCGGCCCTGTTGCCGGCCGCCGCCGGGGTCGCCGGCGTGATCCTGCTGCGCGGCCTGGTCGAGTACTGGCGCCTGGACCTGGCCCACGAGACCGCGGCACGGGTCCAGCTGCACCTGCGCGCGCTGCTCTACGACAAGATCCTGGAGCTGGGCCCGGCCCACTTCGGCCTGAGCCGCAGCGGCGAGGTCATCACCTCGCTGGTCGAGGGGGTCGAGCAACTGGAGGTCTACTTCGGCCGCTATCTGCCGCAGCTTCTGGTCGCCGCCCTGACGCCGATCGCCATCTTCGGCTTCGTCGCCGCCCTCGACCTGCCGGTCGCCGCCGTGCTGCTCGGCTTTGCCCTGGTGACCCTGCTGGCGCCCTCCTTCTACCAGCGTTGGGACCGCCGTGCGGCGCTGGCCCGCTCCCAGGCCTACCGCGCCTATGCCGCCGAGTTCCTGGACGCGGTCCAGGGCCTGGCGACCCTCAAGGCCTTCGGCCAGAGCCGCAGCCGCGCCCGGCTGCTCGCCGACAAGGGCGAGACCCTGTTCCGCCGGACCATGGGCGTCCTGGCGACCAGCGCCCTGACCCGCGGCATCACCGACAGCGGCATCGCCGTCGGCGCCGCCGCGGCCCTGGCCCTGGGCGCCTACCGCTTCGGCCAGGGCGAGATCTCGCTGCCCGTCCTGCTGGTTATCCTGATGCTGGGGGTCGAGGTCTTCCGGCCGCTGCGCGACCTGCGCGACCTGCTGCACGACGGCATGCTGGCGCAGTCCGCGGCGGAGGGCGTGCTGGACCTGATGGACCGCCGGCCCCTGGTCCGCGACGCAGCCGCCTCGCAGGGCAGTGGCGAGAGCCTGGAGCCGAGCCTCGCCTTCGAGGACGTTCGCTTCAGCTATCCGGCCGGCCGCGGCGCGACCCACGACGGCCTGAGCTTCGCGGTCGGCGCCGGCGAGCGGATCGGCATCGTCGGCCGCAGCGGCAGCGGCAAGTCCTCGATCCTGCGCCTGCTGCTGCGCTTCTACGAGCCGCAGGCGGGCCGCATCCGGATCGGCGGCCGGGACATCCGGGAGCTCGATTTCCAGAGCCTGCGTCGGCACTTCGCCATCGTCAGCCAGGACACCTACCTCTTCCACGGCACGGTCGAGGACAACCTGCGCCTGGGCAAGCCGACGGCGAGCCGAGAGGAACTGGAAGCCGCGGCCAAGGCCGCCAACGCCGAGGACTTCATCCGCGCCCTGCCGCAAGGCTACCAGACCGTGATCGGCGAGCGCGGCATCCGGCTGTCCGGCGGCCAGCGCCAGCGCATCGCCATCGCCCGGGCGCTGCTGCGCGACGCGCCGATCCTGATCCTGGACGAGGCCCTCTCGGCGGTGGACGCCGACAACGAGGCGGTGATCCAGGAGGCCCTGGACCGGCTGATGCAGGGGCGCACGACCCTGACCCTGGCGCACCGGCTGTCCAGCGTGATCGGCTCGGACCGGATTCTGGTCATGGAGCGGGGCCGCGTCGCCGAGGCCGGCAGCCACGACGCGCTGGTCGCCCGCAAGGGCGCCTATCACCAATTGATGGCCGAGCAACTGCGCGACAGCGCCGCCGGCCGCGAGATGATCCTGCCCGAGGCCGTTCCAGCCGAAGACGACCGGCCGGAGGCAGGCACGCCCGCTCCGGCCGCCGAGGAGCGGCCGGAGGACGCCATCGTCCGCGCCGAGGGCCTCGGCTGGGGCGGCGTGCTGCGCGCGCTGTTGGCCCTGATCCGGCCCTGGAAAGGACGGCTGACGGTGACCGTGCTGCTGGGCATCGGCCGGGTCGCCGCCTTCATCGGGGTCGGCGTGGTCTCGGCCCTGATCGTCGCCGGCCTCAAGACCGGGACGCCGGTCGAGGGCCTGATAGTCGCGCTGCTCCTGCTCGCCCCGGCCGCCGGGCTGCTGCACTGGCTGGAGTCCTGGATCGCCCACGACATGGCCTTCCGCCTGCTGGGCAGCCTGCGCCGGCAGCTCTTCGACAAGCTGGACCGCCTGGCGCCGGCCTTCCTGGTCCGCCGGCGGACCGGCGACCTGGTGTCCATGGCCACCCACGACGTCGAGATGGTCGAGTACTTCTTCGCCCATACCGTGGCCCCGGCCGTCGTCGCCGTGCTGGTGCCGACGGCCGTGGTCGTCACCCTGGTGTCCTTCGACTGGCGGCTGGGGGCGGCGCTGCTACCCTTCCTTCTGGTCGTCGGCCTCAGCCCGATCCTGCTGCGCCGCCGGATCGACCGCCTGGCAGGCCGGACCCGGGAGGCGCTGGGCGATCTGAACGCCCAGGCCGTGGACAGCGTGCAGGGCCTGACCGAGATCCTGGCCTTCCAGCAGGGCGCCGCCCACCGGGCCGCCTTCCTCGAGGGCGTGCACCGGCACCACGGCGCGCGCCTGCCTTTCTATCGGGAGCTGACCGCCCAGACCGCGATGGTCGAGGTGGCCACCGCCCTGGGCGCCCTGGCGATCGTCGCCACCGGCGGCACCCTGGCCCAGGCCGGCGCCATCCCGGCGGCGCTGCTGCCGCTCTTCACCCTGATCGCCATGGCCGCCTTCCTGCCGGTCTCGGAGATCGCCCACGTCGGCCGCCAGCTGGCTGATACCTTCGGCGCGACGCGGCGGCTCTACGCGGTGAACCACGAGCCGGTGCCGGTCATCGACGGGCCGCTGCGGGGCGAGCCGCGGACGGACGGCGGGGCCGAGGTCGCCTTCTCCGGCGTCAGCTTCACCTATCCCGGACAGCTTCGCCCGGCCCTGGAGCAGGTCTCCTTCGAGGTGCCCGCCGGCAAGACGGTCGCCCTGGTCGGCGCCTCCGGGGCGGGCAAGACCACCATCGCGCACCTGCTGCTGCGCTTCTGGGATCCCCAGGCGGGGGAGATCCGCCTGGCCGGCGAGCGGCTGGGCGACTACCGGCTCGACGGGCTGCGCCGCTGCGTCGCCCTGGTCGCCCAGGACACCTACCTCTTCAACGACAGCCTGGGCGCCAACATCCGCATCGCCCGCCCGGGCGCCAGCGAGGCGGACCTGGAGGCCGCGGTTCGCCAAGCCGCCCTGGCGGACTTCGTCGCCAGCCTGCCCCAGGGCCTGGACACGCCGGTCGGCGAGCGCGGCATGACCCTTTCCGGCGGCCAGCGCCAGCGGGTGGCCATCGCCCGCGCCTTCCTCAAGGACGCGCCGGTGCTGGTGCTCGACGAGGCGACCTCGCACCTGGACGCCCTCAGCGAGCAGGCGGTGCACCGGGCCCTGGCCGAGCTGATGAAGAACCGCACCACCGTGGTCATCGCCCACCGGCTCTCCACCGTGCGCGACGCCGACCGGATCCTGGTGATGGACCGCGGCCGGGTCCTGGAATCCGGCCGTCACGAGGATCTGCTGGCCCGCCGCGGCGCCTACGCCCGCCTGGTCGGGCGCCAGCTCGCCGCCGGGAGGTCGGCGGCGGAGTGAGCCGCGTCCGGCCCGCTTCGGCGCGCCCGTTCAGACCTGGCCCTTCCAGGGCACCAGGGTGCGCTCCAGATAGCGCATGAAGAGGTCGAAGAGGTAGGCGATGCCGCCGATGACGACGATGCCCATGACCACGACCTCGGTCACCAGGAACTCCGCCGCGCTGAGCACCATGTGGCCCAGGCCGGCCTCCGCCGCGACCATCTCGGCGGCGACCAGGGTGGTCCAGCCGAAGCCGATGCCGATACGCATGCCGGTCAGGATCTCGGGCAGGGCCCCCTTCAGGACGACGTGGAAGATGACCTGGATGCGCGAGGCGCCCATGGAGTAGGCGGCGTGGATCTGCTCGATGGCGACGGACCGCACGCCGGCCCGGGTGTTCAGCGCCATGGGCGCGAACATGGCCAGGAAGATCAGGACGATCTTCTGCAGGTCGTCGATGCCCAGCCAGATGATGGTCAGCGGCAGGTAGCCCAGGGGCGGGATCGGCCGGTAGAACTCGATCGGCGGATCGAAGACGCCCCGGGCCACGCGGTTGACGCCCATCGCGATGCCGACCGGAATCGCCAGGGCGCAGGCCAGAGCGAAGGCGCCGAAGACCCGGTAGAGGCTCCAGTAGGTGTGCTCCAGCAGGGTGGCGCCGGCGAACTCCTCGCCCCAGAGCGAGAAGAAGCGGCCGATCACCGCCTCGGGCGAGGGCAGGAACAGCGGCCGGACCCAGCCCATGTGGGTGACCAGCCACCAGAGGAAAATCAGCAGGACCGTGGTCGCCATGCTGATGCCGAGGCTGCGGCCGCTGCCGGGCGCGCCGTAACTGTCGCCCGGCTTGGCCGGCCCGGCGGAGAAGAGGCCGGCGAGGCGGCCGGTGAAGGACAGGGTCGCGTCAGCCATGGTTGCCTCCTGCGGAGAGCTCGTCGCCGTGAATGATGCCGAGCACGGTTTCGCGCATCTTGATGAAGTCCGGGCTGGACTTGACCGCGCGGGCGTCCCGGGTCTCGAAGAAGCGGCGGCAGAAATCGAGCTCGTACTCGTGGGTGATCCGCCCGGGACGCGGCGACATCACGATCAGACGGGTCGCCATGAAGAGCGCCTCCTCGACGCTGTGGGTGATGAAGAAGACCATCTTGTGGGTCTCGCGCCAGACGTCGAGGATCAGCTCCTGGACGGTCTCGCGGGTCAGCGCGTCGAGGGCGCCGAGCGGCTCGTCCATCAGCAGGGCCTCCGGATCGCTGGTCAGCGCCCGGGCCAGCCCGACCCGCTGCTGCATGCCGCCGGACAGCTCGTAGACGTGGTGGCCCTCGAAGCCCTCGAGCCCGACCAGCTTGAGGTACCTGCGCGCGGTCTGGCGCCGTTCCGACTTCGGCACGCCCTGCAGCTTCAGCCCGAAGGTCACGTTCTGCAGGACCTTGAGCCAGGGCAGCAGCGCGTGCTTCTGGAAGACCACGCCGCGGTCGGCGCCCGGCCCGGTCACCGGCTTGCCGTCCAGGAGGACCCGGCCCCGGCTCGGCTGGATGAAGCCGGCGAGGAGGTTCAGCAAGGTGGTCTTGCCGCAGCCCGAGGCGCCGAGGGCGACCACGAAGTCGCCGTCCCGGACCGCCAAGTTGACGTTCTCGAGCGCATGGACTTCCCCGCCGCCGCGGGTCGGATAGATGACGGTGACGTCGTCGACTTTCAAGTCGGCCATGATGGACCCCTTCTCCGGCCGGGACTTCGCACCGAGGACCGGGCCAAAGGATACGACAGGAAGAGCCCGCCGCACCCCGAGGCCGGGGGCGGCGGGCCCTTCCGCTGCGCGCGCTACTTGCCGAGGGCCTTGTTGACCCAGGTCGCGTTGACCACCGCACCGTAGTCGGGCAACAAGGCGTCGACCTTCTTCTCGGCCTTGAGGAACTCCGAGGTGAACTTCAGGGCGCGGGCCGCGCCGCCCTCGGCGCCGCCGCCGAGCCAGCGGGTCGAGGCCTGCACCTCGAGGGTCGGGAAGTCGTAGAGCGCGAGCACGCCGGGCACGTCCTCGGGCGCGCCGCCGATCAGACCGACGATCTTCTTGACCGGCTCGGAGTCTGGTCCCCAGGCGGCGGGGTTGCTCCGGTAGGCCTCGTCGGCCGCCGCGATGGCCTTGACGAGGTCGACCATGAAGTCGGGGTTGGCCGCGGCCCAGTCCTTGTCCGAGACCATGCCGTCGAAGGTCGCCTTGCCCCAGGCGCTGAGCTGGCCGGAGGTGATCAGGACCTTGCCGGTCTTCTTGATCCGGCCCAGCGCCGGATCCCAGATGAAGGCCGCGTCGATGTCGCCGCGCTCCCAGGCCGCGGCGATGTTGTTCGGCTGCATGTTCAGGACCCGCACGTCATCGGGATCGATGCCGAACTGCTCGAGGGCGAAGAGGGTATGGAAGTGCGTCGTCGAGACGAAGGGTACGCCGAGCTTCTTGCCCTTGAGGTCCTGCGGCGCGACGATCCCCGAGCCGTCGCGGACCACCAGGGCCTCGGCCGAGGCGATGTCCTCGACGATCCAGAACAGCTCGATCGGCAGGCCGCGGCTGACCCCGGCCGCGATCGGGCTGGAGCCGGCCATGGCGATCTGCACGTCGCCCGAGGCCATGGCGTTGATCACCTTGGCGCCCGAATCGAACTTCTTCCAGTTGATCTTGTAGCCGGTGGCCTGCTCGATCGAGCCGTCGACGATCGCGACCTTCCAGGGGTTGTAGACCAGCTGATAGCCGATCGTGACCTCCTTGTCGGCCGCCTGCGCCGCGGCGACGAAGGTGGCGACGGCCAAGCCGACACTCAAGAAAACTCCCAGAAACCCTTTCATGATTCCTCTCTGCTGGATTGCTTGCTGTTGTCGTTCCCGTTCCCGTTCGCCCGGATTGCCGCCGGAGACCGGGTTGGTGGAAAGCGTCGTGCGACGGCCCCGCTTCGAGACCTCGGCCAGGATCTCACCATCTTCTTCCGCCCGGCAAGGCCGAAGACGGCGGCACGCCGAGACGCCGCGGTCACCAGCGGCCTCCGGCCGAGGTCATGGACGCCGCCGGCAGGCGGATCGGGAAGCGGGCGCGGAGCGCCGAGTCGACCGCCGGCGCGATGTGGACCGGATAGTGCTCGGCCAGGATCTCGCGGACCCGCGCCAGGGCCCGGGCGCGGATGTCTCTGCCGCCGCGCTGCTGCCATTCCTCCGGCGTGCTGCGGTCGCCCAGGCGCGGGTAGACGTACTCCTTCTCCATCAGCTCCAGGGTCTGGCTGCTGCCCAGGAAGTGGCCGGCGCCGGTGGCGGCCTCGGCGATGGTCTCGACCGCCAGGGTCTCCTCGGTCACCTCGATCCCGCGCACGGCGCGCAGCACGAAGCCCAGCATCTCGTCGTCCAGGACGAAGGACTCGAAGGCGCAGCCGAGCAGGCTCGCCAGCATGCCCGAGGACTCGTAGACCAGGTTGGCGCCGGCCAGCCCGGCGAGCGCGGTGGTCAGGGCCTTCTCGTAGCCGGCCTGCTCGTCCGGGATCTTGGAATCCGCCATGCCGGCCGCCACGCCGCTGGGCAGGTCGTAGAAGTTGGCGATCTGCGCCGCCGCCGCGTTGAGGATCGCCTCCTCGCCGCCGCCGCCCGAGAAGGCGCCGGTGCGCAGGTCCGAGACCATCGGCCAGTTGCTGAAGATGAAGGGATGGCCGGGCCGGATCAGGTTGACCAGCAGCAGCGCCGCCAGGGTCTCGGCCACGGTCTGGACCAGGGTGCCGGCCAGGGCGGCCGGCGCCGTGGCGCCGGACTGGCCGGCGGTGATGGCGTTGATCGGCATGCCGTGGCGCACCGCCTCGAAGATGGTGTCGCAGGCATCGGCGCCGTAGCGCAGGGGCGGGACGATGGGGCTCGAATGCAGCTTGCAGACCGGACGCCTGGCGAAGGCGCCCTCGCCGCCCAGGGCCGCGTCGAAGAGGGCGATCACCGGCGCGACGTTCTCGGCCGCGGTGATGGCGGTGCCGAGGTGCTTGTCGGTGCCGGCGAGGCAGGCGTAGGCGGTGTTGAGGTCGAGCTCCAGCGAATCGCTGAGCTC
This sequence comes from Kiloniellales bacterium, assembly GCA_022361275.1. Taxonomy (GTDB): domain Bacteria; phylum Pseudomonadota; class Alphaproteobacteria; order Kiloniellales; family JAKSBE01; genus JAKSBE01. The sequence goes on along the minus strand of JAKSBE010000302.1, from coordinate 7,208 downwards.
GGTGGCGATGACGCAGCGGGTGAACCAGTGGACGTTGTCCAGGCGGTCGACCAAGCGGGCGAAGTCGTAGAGATCGGTCAGGCTGGCGTCGCGATAGCGGCCGTCGGCGGGATCCAGGACCTTGACCGCAGCGCCCCCGGTGCCGAAGTGGACCCGCCGGCCGGAGACCTCGAGATCCTTGTCGGGATCGCGAGCGTGGAGGACCAGGCTCCGCGCGGCGCCGGCGATCGTGTCCTCGACCAGGCTGCCCGGAAAGCAGAGCCGGCCCTGATCGTTGATCGCGGCGCCGGCCGCAAGAGCCAGATCCCGCAGGGCCGGCGTCGGGTCGGCCATCCCGACCCGCTGCAGCACCTCCAGGGCCGCGGCGTGAATCCGGCTCAGGTCGTGGTCCGAGAGCGGCAGGTAACGGCCGCCGAGCAGGCCCGGGGCGATCGGCGCCTGGCCCTTGCCGCCGGCGACGCCGCGGGCGGCGAGCTTGGCTGCCCTCGCCCGGCCCCGCCGCCGCAGTTCCTGTCCGGTCATCCGCGCCGCCTCCGCTTCAGCGCACGGTCAGGCAGCCGACCTTGGCCAGGTTGCTGACCTTGCGGGAGACGCTGCCCAGCAGCATGCTTTCCATGTCGCCGAGGCCGCGCGAGCCCATGACGATGAGATCGACCGCGTTCTCGGCGGCGTAGCGCAGGATGGCGCCGGCCGGATCGCCCGGCCGGACCTCGTTGCGGATCTCCTTCGCACCCTGCTTCTTGGCCCGCGCCGCGGCTTCGCCGAGGATCGTCTGGCCGATCTTCTGCAGGGTGGTGAGGCGGGATTCCTGCACCAGCTCGACGTCCGCCATCTGGCGGAGACTCTTGGGAAGCTGCATGTCCCGGATCACGTAGATCAGGACCAGAGCGGCATCGAACTTCTCGGCGATCTGGGCACCCATGTCGAGGGCGCGCTGGGACGGCTGCGAGCCGTCGATCGCCACCAGGATCTTCTTGAGCATCGTCCCCCGTCCCCATCTTGCCCCCTGAAAGGCGTCGTTCTTGCCTGGCTACACCTCGAGCGAAAGGCCGGGGGGGCTTGCGCGCAGCGCCCCCGAAGCTCGGCAGGTTGACCGGCAGGACCTCAGAGGCCGAGCCACTTGTTGACGGTCTCGGTGTTCTCGGAGACCCACTTCTTGGCGTATTCGGCCGGGTCTTCCTTGTCGACCACCAGGGCATAGGTCCAGGCGCTGACCAGCGCGGAGTTCATCTGGATGTTGCCCAGAAGCTCGGCCACCTCCGGCGCGCGCGCCTCCAGGGACTTGGAGTAGGCGATGTGCACCTTGGTCGGCGGCCAGGCGACGTCGATGCTGGACTTGTTGAACCAGTCCGGATCGTCGGTCGGCTGCAGCATGGTCCAGCGCGATTCGTCGTAGGCCGGCTCTTCCAGCTGGACCAGTTCGTGGAGCTGGAACATGTGGTGCGGGCCGTAGCAGAAGAAGACGAAAGGCCGCTTCTTGGTCACCGCATCGTCGAGCTGCGCCAGGACCAGGGTCTCCTCGATGGTGGTCAGCTCGAAGAACTGGTCGTAGCCGTAGCCGCGGGCCTTGACCTTCTCGACGTTGGTCGAGGCCCAGCCGGGGGCGCCGACCCAGAGCTCGCCCTTGCCGTCGCCGTTGGCATCGAAGAGCGCGGAGACGTCGGGGTTGACCAGCTGGGTGACCGAGGTGATGCCGTGCTCCTCGGCGGTCTGCTTGGTCACGCAGAGGCCCTGCACCGCCACATAGGGCTGGCCGCTCATCACGACCGACTTGTTTTTCTCGACGTATTCCTTGGTCAGGTTTTCCTGGTTCGGCATCCAGACCTCGGGGTGCACGTCGATGTCGCCCTTGGCCCGGTCCATGGCCTTGAAGACGACGGCGTTGGTGCCGGGCACCAGCTCCACCTCGGTGCCGAAGTTCTCCTCGGCGATGACCTTGATGACGTTGGCCGTGATGTTCACCGAGGGCCAGTTCGGCACGCCGATGGTGACCTTGTCCTGGGCCGCCGCCGCGGCCGGGAAGCCGGCCAGGGCTATCGCCGCGGCGGCGAAACGTGTGACGCATTTCAACATCTAAGAGCCTCCTTGCTTCGAATTGCTTTTGGTTCTTTCCTTTGGTTTCGCCTCAGGCCGGGCCGCTGCGCCCCTGGACGATGCGGTCCAGGATCATGGCGCAGAAGAGGATCGCGAAGCCGGCCAGCATGCCCTGGCCCTCGGCCGCGTACTGCAGCGCTTCCAGCACGTCCTCGCCCAGGCCCTTGGCGCCGATCAGCGAGGCGATCACGACCATCGACAGGCACATCAGGATGGTCTGGTTGATGCCGGTCATGATCGACGGCAGGGCCAGCGGCAGATCGACCTTGAACAGCAGGAAGCGCTTGTCGGCGCCGAAGGCCATGGCCGCCTCCCGGACGTGCGCCGGCACGCCGCGCAGACCCAGGACCGTCAGCCGGACCACCGGCGGCATGCCGAAGATCAGGGTCGCCAGGATCCCGGGCGGCTTGCCGGTACCGAAGAAGGCGATCACCGGGATCAGATAGACGAAGGCCGGCATGGTCTGCATGAAGTCCAGGATCGGCCGGACCACGGCGAAGGCCGACTTGCTCTTGGCGCACCAGATCCCGATCGGAATGCCGATGGCGATGCAGATGAAGGCCGCCGCGCCCAGCAGCGCCACCGTCGCCATGGACTTCTCCCAGAAGCCGAGGAAGGCGAGATAGGCCAGCGCCGCCACGGTGAAGACCGCGACCCGGGGCCCGGCCAGGCGCCAGGCCAGCACGACGATGACCGCCATGACCACGGGCCAGGGCGTCGAGACCAGCATGACCTCCAGCCCGTCGAGCAGCATCCGGATGGCGAAGACGATGGAATCGAAGAGCGCCTCGCCGTTGATGGTCACGAAGTCGAAGCCCTTGTCCAGCTCGGTGGCCACGGCGACCCGAAAGTCCCTGTCAGCCGGGAAGACGGCGAAGAAGTTGGTGAAGAACTCCGCCGGCTTGGCGACCGTGAAGCGGTAGATGGTCATGGGATAGATGGCCACGTAGGCCAGCAGCGCGGCGCCGAGCAAGCCGGCCTGGCTGATCCCGGCCTTGAGCGAGCGGTCGGCGCGCCAGTGGACGAAGCGCCGCTCCAGCGCCCAGTCGGCGGTCATGCCCTGGATCGCCTTGACCAGGACCAGCAGGACGAAGCCGATCAAGGCGAGCCGCGGTCCCTGGGCGACGGCCGCCTCGGCCGCCAGCATCGCGTTTTCCGCCGCGCGGTTCAGGGTCTCCGCGCTCTTCTGCAGGGCCTCGGCGTTGGTCGCGGCGTTCTTGATCGCCTCGACCGCCGCCGCCTGGCGCTCGGCCGCCCGCTCCAGAAGCTTTTCGGCCTGGGCCATCTTGTCGGCGCCGAGGTCGCCCCAGAGGCCGCGGCCGAGCTGCACGACGGCGAAGAGCTCGGCCAGCGCGAAGAGCCAGAACAGGCCCCAGAGGTTGCGCGCCCCGGCCCAGAGCGGGCCGAGGATCGCAGCCCAGAGGTTGAAGGTGAAGACGTAGCCCTGGGTCGCGCCGATCTTGTTGAAGGCCTTGACGTAGTGATCGGCGTTCTGGACCGCGAACTCGGCGATCAGGGCGTCGCCCTTGGTCGCCGCTGCCTGGGCCGCCTCGGTCTGCGGGGTGTTCACGCTCGACAGACTGACTTCCGTTGCCATCTCGCTTACCCCTTTCCGCCTTGGATGCCGTGCAGGAGGTCGGCCTTGGTGATGACCCCGATCTCCTGCTGGTCGCCGTCGATCACCACCATCGGACCCTCGGTCTCGACCGCGACGTCGATCAGGTGGTCGAGGTCGGTGTCCTCGGCCACCCGCGGCGCCCCGTCGAGGCTGTTGTGGCCGTTGGTCTTGTAGGCCTCGATCGGTTCCATGATCGAATGCGCGAAGACCAGCTTGAGCCGCGAGATCCCGGCCACGAAGTCGGCGACGTAGTCGTCGGCGGGCTCGGTGACGATCTTCTCCGGCGTGCCGATCTGCACGATCACGCCGTCCTTCATGATCGCGATGCGGTCGCCGATGCGGATCGCCTCGTCCAGGTCGTGGGTGATGAAGACCGTGGTCTTCTTCAAGCGCTGCGACAGGTCCATGAACTGGTCCTGCAGCTGGCGCCGGATCAGGGGATCCAGGGCGCTGAAGGGCTCGTCCATCAGCAGGATGTCCGGATCCGCGGCGATCGCGCGGGCCAGGCCGACGCGCTGCTGCATGCCGCCGGAAAGCTCGTGGGCGAACTTGTCCTCCCAGCCGTTGAGCTCGACGATCTCGAGGCACTTCTCGGCGACGTCCCAGCGCTCCATCTTGCTCATGCCCTGGACCTCCAGGGGCAGCGCCACGTTGTCGCGGACCGTGCGGTGAGGCAGCAGGGCGATGTTCTGGAACACCATGCCGATCTTCTCGGCCCGCAGGAGGCGCAGGTCCTCCTCGTTCTTGGCCATGACATCCTCGCCGTTGATGAGGATCTCGCCGGCCGTCGGCTCGAGCAGGCGGTTGATGTGGCGGACCAGGGTCGACTTGCCGCTGCCGGACAGGCCCATGACGCAGAAGATCTCGCCGCGCTTGACGTTGAAGCTGGCGTCCACGACGCCGACCACGCAGTCGAAGCGCTCGAGGATCTCTGCCTTGCTCAGGTTCTCGCTCCGGACCGCGGCGAGCGCCTCCTGGGCGCGGTCTCCGAAGATCTTCCAGACCCCGCGGAGCTCAATGACGTCGGTTTCCATTCTTCTGGACGCCTCCCTTCGGCTTTACGCCTTATTTCTCCCACCCTAGCCTAGCATGAAGCCGGACTGGTGGTAGGACCAGTGAAACGGTGAAGCCCGTACCAACATCCCCGCCCCGGCACGCCGTGTTACGAAGCCCCCGCTCATGAAGCCCCCGCTCATGAAACCCTGGGCCCCTCGGCAAGCTGCGCCATGGATTCCCGCAGCACCGCGGCCAGGGTCTCACAATCCTCCCCGCTGAGGTTGGAGGGCAGGCGCAGGTCGCAGAGCCCGAGCAGCACCGCCTCGGAGCGGGGCAGGTCCTGCCGCGCGTCGAGGTAGCGCCAATGGTGGTGCGAGGAGGTGAAGCCAACCGGCTCGGCCCGCCCGAACCACTTGATGTGCACGCCGTGGCGGTCGCAGTCTTCGAGGAAGGCCTGGATCCGCTCCGAGGTCAGGCCGCTCAGCGTGAACTGCAGCGAGCTCGGCACGAAGCCTTCCTTGGGCGAGCGCCCGGGGACGGTGATGTGGTCGATCCGGTTCAGCGCGCCGGCCAGGTGGTCGTAGATCCGCCGCCAGGCCGCGATGCGGGTCTCCAGCTCGGCCAGTTGCGGCCGCAGGAGCGCCGCAGAAAGGCTGGACATCCGCATCGAGAAGTTCGGCGTGTCGTACCTGTGGCGCTCGAAGACCTCGAGCGGCGGACGCGCCCGGTGCTGGGCGTAGAGCATGTAGCTGCCGGAGTACAGGATCGCCTTGGCCGCCAGGTCCGGATCGTCGGTCGCCAGGATCCCGCCTTCGCCCGAGTTGATGTGCTTGAAGGTCTGGCTGCTGAAGCAGGCGGCCGTGCCGAAGGTGCCGCTGAGGCGGCCGTCCCACTTGGCGCCCAGGGTGTGGGCGCAGTCCTCGATCAGGACCAGGTCGTGACGGTGGCAGACCTCCAGCAGGCGGTCCATGTCCGGGATATGCCCGCGCATGTAGGACAGCAGAAGGTAGCGCGCGCCCGAACCCGCCGCCTTGCGGTCCAAATCCTCCAGGTCGATGTGGTAGTTGCCGTCGACCTCGACCAGCACCGGCCGGGCGCCGGCGTGGGCGATGGCGCCGGGCACCGGCGCCAAGGTGAAGGCGTTGACCAGGACCTCGTCGCCCGGGGCGACGCCGGCCGCCTTGAGGGCCAGGAAAAGCGCCCCGCCGCCGGAGTTCACGGCGACCGCGTAGCGGCGCCCGAGGTAGGCGGCGAACTCCTCCTCGTAGAGCGCCGCCTCGGGCAGGCTGTCGCGGTCCTCGCCGTAGCGGAACAGCCGGCCGTCGCGCAGCAGCCTGCTGGCCGCCTCGATCCCCGCTTCCGGCATCGGGTCCGGCGCGCTGAGGTCCTTGGTGAAGACCGTGCGGTTGGACGGCGGCCTGGCGGAGGCGGCTTCGGCCATCAGTCCCTCTCCTCGGCTTGGTGCCCCTCGGCTTGCCCCCCCTCGACCTGGAGCTCCCCCTCGACCTGGAGCTCGAAGTCCTCGCCCGGGAAGTACTTCGCCAGCCGGACGTCGCCGGTCATGGCGTGGCCCTCCATGCCCTCCAGGCGCGAGATCCGCGCCGCCACCGGCGCCACGGCCCGGGTCGCGTCGCGAGTCATGCGCTGATAGGTCAGGGACTTGATGAACTTGCCGGCGTTGAGCCCGCCGGAATAGCGGCCGGCGCCGCGGGTCGGCAGGATATGGTTGGGCCCCGAGCACTTGTCGCCGAAGGCCACCGTGGTCTCCTCGCCCAGGAACAGCGAGCCGTAGTTGCGCAGCCGGCCCAGCCACCAGTCGAGGTCGCGGGCCTGCACCTGGAGATGCTCCGGCGCGTAGCGGTCGCAGACCTGGGCCGCTTCCTCCCGGGTCTCGGCGAGGATCACCTCGCCGAAGTCGCGCCAGGCGGCTTCGGCGGCGTTTCGCGCGACCTCGGGCAGGGCGGCGATCACGCCGGGCATGATCTCCAGCACCGCTTCCGCGAGCGCGCGGCTGGTGGTGACCAGCCAGACCGGCGAATCCGGCCCGTGCTCGGCCTGGCCGGCGAGGTCGGCGGCCACGATCTCGGGATCGGCGGTGTCGTCGGCGGCGACCATGGATTCGGTCGGGCCGGCGATGACGTCGATGCCGATGCGCCCGAAGAGCAGCCGCTTGGCTTCGGCGACGAAGCGGTTGCCGGGGCCGACGATGATGTCCGCCGGATGTCCGGTGAAGTGCCCGTAGGCCAGGGCCGCAACACCCTGAACCCCGCCCAGGGCCAGGATGTGGTCGGCGCCCGAGGCCTTCATGGCGTAGAGGATCGCCGGGTGGACGCCCCGGCCCTTCTGCGCCGGCGAGGTTGCGATGACGTTCTCGACCCCGGCGACCTTGGCGGTGCAGACGCTCATGATCGCCGAGGCGGCGTGGGCGTAGCGGCCGCCGGGCACGTAGCAGCCCGCCGTGGTCACGGGGATCAGGCGCTGCCCGGCGACCAGGCCGTCG
>JAKSBE010000059.1 GCA_022361275.1 Kiloniellales bacterium | reverse complement strand
GAAGGGGCCGACGAGCCAGAAGCGCTGACTGCCGTGGATGATGTGGAAAGCCTCGTCCCCATGATGGACCGGGTCCTCCATCTGGCATTCGTCGACCATCTCTATTTCGCTGGTCTCTATTCGAGCGACGCCCGTCTTCGAAGCGAACTCCAGATGGTTTTCCGAGTAGTCGACGCGAGATTTGGACATCGCTTTGGCCCAGACAGGCGGAGGCGTCACCGACACCCGCCCGGGTCGCGGCGTCTTGGTGCCGGCGCACGCCGAGCGGGTAGAGACGCGATAGACTAAACCATCTCGTCGCAATCTGCGCAAATGTCGAGCCGCGAAGGCGGGAGGACTTCGGCCGCCGCCCGCCGCGGGATTTCACAAGCCGTTGCCCGGATTTCGCCGCCAGGAAGACATCGCCTTCCATGAGCCGCCTCCCGTGGCATCCGGGCACTTCGAGGAAAGCTACAGCCGCCAGCGGCACCAGGCGCCGCGCCGACGGAGCTGCTGGCTGCGGAGGGCCAGGTCGTCCAGGTCGAAGCCCTGGGATTCCAGCCACTGCCAGCCCGGTCCCCGCCAGGCGACGGTCTTGAAATCGACCCGGCCCTGGGCGTCGAATCGCACGCCTTCGGCCTGCAGCAGGCGCCGCTGGCGCAGGTCGCCGTCGCCGCCGTCCTTGCGGTCGCTGATCTTGCCCTGGGAATTGATGACCCGGTGCCAGGGCACCTCCTGGCCGGCCGGCAGCTTGGCCAGGGCGCGGCCGACGATGCGGGCGGAGCCGAGCCCAAGGACGAACGCGACCTGCCCATAGGTCGCGACCTCTCCCGCGGGCACCTGGCGGATGACCGCGGCGATCCGCGGATCGTCGGCGCCCCCGGCAGGTGCCTCCTCCTGAGTCGTCGGGCTCCTGGCGCCTCGGGATCGGGTCATGGCTCCAGCCTGGGCGGGGTGATTCGGCACGTCGATGTTAGTACAAAATCGTCAGATTTGCGGTGCGCCTTTGGGCTTTCCGCGTCCGGCCCACGGTCCTATACTCCCGGCCGCCTGCCGCCCGTAGGGCGCGACTTTTAGGGTCCTGCGGCGAAAGCCTCGGCAGGCCTCGGATCAGAGAGGTCAGGCGGCCCGATGGAGAACGCTCTCATCATCGAATACCTGCCGATCTTGATCTTTATCGGGATTGCGGTGGGTTTGGCAGTGTTGATCGTCACTGCCTCCTACATCCTGGGCGAACAGCGTCCGGACAGTGAGAAGGTCTCGGCCTACGAATGCGGCTTCGAGGCCTTCGACGACGCGCGCAGCCGGTTCGACGTGCGGTTCTACCTGGTCGCGATACTGTTCATTATTTTCGACCTCGAAGTGGCCTTTCTCTTTCCCTGGGCCGTATCTCTAGATGAGACCGGAGTCTTCGGGTTCTGGTCGATGGTCGTCTTTCTGGCGATCCTGGCGATCGGATTCATCTACGAGTGGAAGAAGGGAGCCCTGGAATGGGAGTAGAGGTCGACCCACGCAGCGTGACGCCGTTGCCGCCAGGGGCGGCGCAGGATCGCGTTCTGCGGCAGGTGACCGACGAGCTCGGTGACAAGGGCTTCGTGATCGCCCAGCTCGACAAGCTGGTCGGCTGGGCGCGCACGGGATCGCTCTGGCCGATGACCTTCGGGTTGGCCTGCTGCGCCGTGGAGATGATGCACACCGCCTGCAGCCGCTACGACATCGACCGCTTCGGCCTGGTGTTCCGGCCGAGCCCGCGGCAGTCCGACGTGATGATCGTGGCCGGAACCCTGACCAACAAGATGGCGCCGGCCCTGCGCAAGGTCTACGACCAGATGCCGGAGCCGCGCTGGGTGATCTCCATGGGCTCCTGCGCCAACGGCGGCGGCTACTACCACTATTCCTATTCGGTGGTACGCGGCTGCGACCGCATCGTGCCCGTCGACATCTACGTTCCCGGCTGCCCGCCCACCGCTGAGGCGCTGCTCTACGGCATCCTCCAGCTGCAAAAGAAGATCCGGCGCGAAGCCGGCATCACGGTCTAAGGCAAAGCCGGCGGCGGCAGGACGAAACGGAACTGGAACGCAGGCATGGATGAGGCCCTGAGGGATCTCGGCGACTACGTCGCGGCCGCGCAGCCGGGCGTCGAGGTCGACGTCGCCTACGGTGAGCTGATGCTGCGCACGGAACCCGCGTGTCTGGTCAAGCTGCTGACCTTCCTGCGGGACGACCAGAACTGCCAGTTCAAGCAGCTCGTCGACGTCACCGCAGTCGACTTTCCCGAGCGCCGCCCGCGCTTCGACGCGATCTACAATCTGCTGTCGCACAAGCAGAACCAGCGGATCCGGATCAAGGTCGCCGCCGAGGCGGACAGCGCCATCCCATCGGCCTGCAAAGTCTACAGCGCCGCCAACTGGTACGAGCGCGAGGTCTGGGATCTCTACGGCCTGTTCTTCGACAACCATCCGGACCTGCGCCGTCTCCTGACCGACTACGGCTTCGAGGGGCATCCCTTGCGCAAGGACTTCCCGCTGACCGGCTACGTCGAGGTGCGCTACGACGAGGAGCAGAAGCGGGTGATCTACGAGCCCGTGAAGCTGGTCCAGGAGTTTCGCAACTTCGACTTCGAAAGCCCCTGGGAAGGCATGCTGCAGCAGCTGCCAGGCGACGAGAAGGCGGAGGCGGAAGGCGAGGGGGGCAAAGCCTGATGGCCGAGGTCAAGATCAAGCCCCTGACCCTCAACTTCGGACCCCAGCACCCGGCCGCCCACGGCGTGCTGCGCCTGGTGCTCGAGATGGACGGCGAGGTGGTGACCCGCGCCGACCCCCACATCGGCCTGCTGCATCGCGGCACCGAGAAGCTGATCGAGTACAAGACCTATCTCCAGGCCGTGCCCTACTTCGACCGGCTCGACTACGTCGCGCCGATGAACCAGGAGCATGCCTTCGCCCTGGCGGTCGAGAAGCTGCTCGGCATCACCGTGCCGCCGCGCGGCCAGTACATCCGCGTGCTCTACAGCGAGATCGGCCGGGTCCTGAACCACATCCTGAACCTCACGACCTTCGCCCTCGACGTCGGCGCCATGACGCCGATCCTCTGGGGCTTCGAGGAACGCGAGCGTCTGATGGAGTTCTACGAGCGGGCCTCGGGCGCGCGGCTGCATGCCGCCTATTTCCGGCCCGGCGGCGTGCACCAGGACCTGCCGGCCGGCCTGCTGGACGACATCGCCGCGTTCTGCAGGACCTTCCCTCAGACGATCGAGCACATGGAAGACCTGCTGACCGACAATCGGATCTTCCGTCAGCGCACGGTCGACATCGGCGTGGTCACCGCCGAGGAGTGTTACGACCTCGGCTTCAGCGGCCCCATGCTGCGAGGCTCCGGCGTGCCCTGGGATCTGCGCCGGGCCCAGCCTTACGAGTGCTACGCGGACCTCGACTTCGAGATTCCGATCGGCAAGAACGGCGACTGCTTCGACCGCTACCTGGTGCGGATCGAGGAGATGCGCCAGAGCCTGCGGATCATGGAGCAGTGCATCCAACGGATGCCCGAAGGCCCGGTCAGCGTCGAGAACAACAAGGTGACGCCGCCCAAGCGCGGCGAGATGAAGCGCTCTATGGAGGCGCTGATCCACCACTTCAAGCTCTACACCGAGGGCTATCACGTGCCGCCGGGCGAGACCTACACCGCGGTCGAGGCGCCCAAGGGCGAGTTCGGCGTCTATCTGGTTGCCGATGGGTCGAACCGTCCCTACAAGTGCAAAATCCGTGCGCCGGGCTTCGCCCATCTCCAGGCCATGGATCACATGTCAAGAGGGCACATGCTGGCCGACACGGTGGCGCTGATCGGCTCCATGGACATCGTCTTTGGCGAGATCGACCGATGAAGGCTTCCAGTTTTCCCGACGCCAACAGCGGCGGTTTCAGTTTCACGCCGGAGACGAACGCCCGCGCCAGGGCGATCATCGCCCGCTATCCGGAAGGCCGCCAGGCCAGCGCCACCATCGCGCTGCTCGATCTGGCGCAGCGCCAGAACGGCGGCTGGCTGTCGAGCGAGGCGATCGAGTACGTCGCCGACTACCTCGAGATCGCGCCGATCCGGGTGTACGAGGTCGCGACCTTCTATTCGATGTTCAATCTGAAGCCGGTCGGAAAGTACTTCATCCAGGTCTGCCGGACCACGCCCTGCTGGCTCTGCGGCTCCGACGATCTGACCCGGCTCTGCCGCGACAAGCTCGGGATCGGGAAGGGCGAGACCACCGAGGACGGCCTCTTCACGCTGGTCGAGGTCGAATGCCTCGGCGCCTGCGCCAATGCGCCCATGGTGCAGATCAACGACGACTACTACGAGGACCTGAACGCCGAGCGCCTGTCCGAGATCCTGGACGCCCTCAAGGCGGGCCGCGAGGTCAGGGTCGGCTCCCAGACCGGACGCCGGTCCTCGGCCCCCGAGGGTGGCCCCCCGACCCTGGTCGCAGTCGCTCCGGCGGGCGGAGACGCCTGATGCTGCAGGACCAGGACCGCATCTTCACCAACCTCTACGGCCAGGACGATTGGCGCCTGGCCGGCGCGCGGCGCCGCGGCGTCTGGAGCGGGATCAAGTCCCAGATCGAGCTGGGCCGCGACAAGATCGTCGAGCTGGTCAAGGATTCCGACCTGCGCGGCCGCGGCGGGGCCGGCTTTCCGACCGGCCTCAAGTGGTCCTTCATGCCCAAGGCCTCGGGCGACCGTCCGGCCTACCTCGTGGTCAACGCCGACGAATCGGAGCCGGGTACCTGCAAGGACCGGGAGATCCTGCGCAACGATCCGCACCGGCTGCTGGAGGGCTGCCTGGTCGCCGGTTTCGCGATGGGTGCCAGTGTCTGCTACATCTACATACGCGGCGAGTTCTTCAACGAGGCCTCCAACGTCCAGGTCGCGATCGACGAGGCTTACGACGCCGGCCTGCTCGGCAAGAACGCCTGCGGCACCGGCTACGACTACGACGTCTATCTGCACCGGGGCGCCGGCGCTTACATCTGCGGCGAGGAGACCGCCCTGCTGGAGAGCCTGGAAGGCAAGAAGGGCCAGCCGCGCCTCAAGCCGCCGTTCCCGGCCATGGTCGGCCTCTACGGCTGCCCGACGACGGTCAACAACGTCGAGACCATCGCCGTGGTGCCCGAGATCCTGCGCCGCGGCGTGCCCTGGTGGAGCGCGCTCGGCCGGCCCAAGAACACCGGCACCAAGATCTTCTCGATCTCCGGCCACGTGAACAAGCCCTGCAACGTCGAGGAGGAGATGGGCATCCCCTTGAAGGAGCTCATCGAAAAGCATGCCGGCGGCGTGCGCGGCGGCTGGGACAACCTGTTGGCGGTGATTCCCGGCGGCTCCTCGGTGCCCTGCCTGCCGAAGCCGATCTGCGATACGGTGCTGATGGACTTCGACAGCCTGCGCAAGGTCAAGTCGGGCCTCGGCACGGCAGCGGTCATCGTGATGGACAAGTCGACCGACATCGTCGCGGCGATCCAGCGGCTCGCGCATTTCTACATGCACGAGAGCTGCGGCCAGTGCACGCCCTGCCGCGAAGGCACGGGATGGATGTGGCGGGTCCTGACCCGGATGATCGAAGGCCATGCGGACGTCGAGGAGATCGACACCCTGCTCGACGTGACCTATCAGGTCGAGGGCCACACGATCTGCGCGCTGGGCGATGCCGCGGCCTGGCCGGTCCAGGGCCTGATCCGGCACTTCCGGCCCGAGCTGGAGCGGCGGATCGTCGAGTACAAGAAGACGGCGCAGGCGGCGGAGTAGGGACCTTGGCCAAGCTGACCATCGACGGCCGGGACATCGAGGTCGAGGACGGCATCACCGTGCTCCAGGCCTGTGAACTGGCGGGCATCGAGATCCCGCGCTTCTGCTACCACGAGCGGCTGTCGGTCGCCGGCAACTGCCGCATGTGCCTGGTCGAGATGGACCGCTCGCCGAAACCCATCGCGTCCTGCGCCATGCCGGTCGCCGAGGGTATGGTCATCCACACCGACACCCCGGGGGTGAAGAAGGCGCGCCAGGGCGTGATGGAGTTCCTGCTGATCAACCACCCGCTGGACTGCCCGATCTGCGACCAGGGCGGCGAGTGCGATCTGCAGGACCAAGCCATGGCCTACGGCTTCGACAGCAGCCGCTTCGAGGAGAACAAGCGGGCGGTCAAGGAGAAGTACATGGGTCCTCTGATCAAGACGATCATGACCCGCTGCATCCACTGCACGCGGTGCATCCGTCTGGCGACCGAGGTCGCCGGCGTCGAGGAGCTCGGCGCCCTGGGCCGCGGCGAGCACCTGGAGATCTCGACCCTGGAGCGGGCCATCGATTCCGAGCTTTCGGGTAACCTGGTCGACGTCTGCCCCGTGGGCGCCCTGACCTCGAAGCCCTATGCCTTCGCGGCCCGGCCCTGGGAGCTGCGCAAGACGCCCTCGGTCGACGTCATGGACGCGGTCGGCTCAAACGTCCGGGTCGATAGCCGCGGGCGCGAGGTCATGCGGGTGCTGCCGCGCCTGCACGAGGACATCAACGAGGAGTGGATCTCGGACAAGACCCGCCACGCCTGCGACGGGCTGCGCCGCCAGCGCCTCGACCGGCCCTACGTCCGGCGCGACGGCAGGCTTCAGGAGGCGAGCTGGGACGAGGCCTTCAAGGCCATCGCCGACCGGCTGTCCGGCCTCTCCGGCGAGCGGATCGCCGCCGTCGCCGGCGACCTCTGCGACGCCGAGTCCATGCTGGCGCTCAAGGACCTGATGGCGGCTCTGGGCTCGCCCAACCTGGACTGCCGACAGGACGGCGCCAGGCTGGAGGACGGACGCCGCGCCGGCTACCTCTTCAACACCACCATCGCCGGCATCGAGCGGGCCGACGCCGCGCTGCTGATCGGCACCAACCCGCGCTGGGAAGCGGCCATGGTCAACGCGCGCCTGCGCAAGCGCTTCCTGATGGGCGGCTTCCGGGTCGGCGTGATCGGTCCGCAGGTCGATCTGACCTACCGGACCGAATACCTGGGCGCCGGTCCGGACACCCTGAAGGAGCTGGCCGAGGGCCATGGCACCGGGGCCGAGCTGCTGAAGCAGGCCAAGAAGCCCATGCTGGTCCTGGGCATGGGCGCGCTGGCGCGGCCGGACGGCGCCGTCGTGCTGGGGCTGGCCCGCAAGGCGGCGGAGGCCTTCGGCCTGGTCCAGGATGGGGTCCAGGATGGGGTCCAGGACGGCTGGAACGGCTTCAACGTCCTGCACACGGCGGCGGCCCGGGTCGGCGGCCTCGACCTCGGCTTCCTGCCCCAGGCAGGCGGCCGCGACCTCTCGGGCATCCTCGAGGGCGCCGGCACGGGCGAGATCGAGGCGGTGTTCCTGCTCGGCGCCGACGAGATCGACATGGCGGCCCTGGGGCCGGCCTTCGTGGTCTATCAGGGGCATCACGGGGACGCCGGGGCCCATCGCGCCGACGTGATCCTGCCGGGCGCGGCCTATACCGAGAAGAACGGCACCTACGTCAACACCGAGGGCCGGGTTCAGCTCGGCCGGCTGGCCGGCTTTCCGCCCGGCGACGCGCGCGAGGACTGGACCATCTTGCGGGCCCTCTCCGAAGCCTTCGGCAAGCCCTTGCCCTACAACAACCTCGGTGAGCTGCGCCAGCGCCTGGTCCAAGCCAATGAGGTCTTCGGCGCGGTCGATCAGATCGAGCCCGCACCCTGGGGTGACTTCGGGGCCGAAGGCGCCTTGGATCCTGCGCCCTTCACCTCGCCGGTCGACAACTTCTACATGACCGACCCGATCAGCCGCGCCTCTGAAACCATGGCCGCCTGCACCGAGGCCTTCGTTTCCGGCCGGGTGGAGGCGACCGGTACCCATGGCTGACTTCGTCGACTGGGCCTTCTGGGACAGCTACCTCGGCCAGGGCGTCATCCTGGTCTCCCAGATCGTCGCAATCCTGGTTCCGCTGCTGCTCACCGTCGCCTACCTGACCTATGCCGAGCGCAAGGTCATCGGCGGCATGCAGCTCCGTAAGGGCCCCAACGTCGTCGGTCCCTTCGGCCTGCTGCAGCCCATCGCCGATGCGGTGAAGCTGCTGTTCAAGGAGACCATCCTGCCGGCCGGCGCCAACAAGGTGGTCTTTCTGATGGCGCCGATGCTGACCTTCGTGCTGGCGCTGATCGCCTGGGCGGTGATCCCCTTCGATGCCGGGGTGGTCCTGGCCGATATCAACGTCGGCATCCTCTACCTCTTCGCGATCTCTTCGCTCGGCGTCTACGGCGTGATCATGGCCGGCTGGGCTTCGAACTCGAAGTATCCCTTCCTGGGCGCCCTGCGCTCGGCGGCGCAGATGGTCTCCTACGAGGTCTCCATGGGCTTCGTGATCATCACGGTGGTCCTTTTTGCCGGCTCGCTGAACCTGACCGACATCGTCGAGGCGCAGCGCGACGGCTGGTTCGTCTTCAGCCTGCTGCTGCCGATGTTCGTGGTCTTCTTCATCTCGATCCTGGCCGAGACCAACCGCTCGCCCTTCGACCTGCCGGAGGGCGAATCCGAGCTGGTCGCCGGCTTTTTCGTCGAATATTCGGCCATGAGCTTCGCCCTGTTTTTCCTGGGCGAGTACGCGAACATGATCCTGATGAGCGCCGTGACCGCGCTCCTCTTCCTCGGCGGCTGGCTGCCG
>JAKSBE010000253.1 GCA_022361275.1 Kiloniellales bacterium | reverse complement strand
ATTGGCGGACCCGTAGGGATTCGAACCCCAGACCTCTTCCTCCGGAGGGAAGCGCTCTATCCAGCTGAGCTACGGGTCCGCTTGGGCGTGGGACTTTAGTCGAAGCCCGGCGCCAGGACAACGGCTTCCGTGCACAGCGGATCAGGGGTCGAACGGCTCGGGCGGGATGATCACCTCGGAACGGGCGAGGTAGCTCACGGCGTTGGCGTCGGCGCCGGAGGGCAGCGGCGCCTCCGGATCCTCGATCCAGGCCAGGATGTCGTCCAGCACCTGATCGCCGCGCAGGTCCCGCAGCAGCATGTGCCAGCCGTCCTCGTAGAGCGCGATGCGCTGGCCCCGGGCCTTGCCGTTCTTCGGCAGCCGGCGCCAGACGTCGAGGGTCGGCGCCTTGGGCACGACCTGGTCGCGCTCGCCATAGAGCAGCAGGGCCGGTCCGGGAAGATTGCCCGCGGCCTCGTAGGCCCGGTCCATGAGGTTGGTCAGGCCGTAGAGCGCGTCGACCCGGGTCTCCTTGATGAACAGCGGGTCGCGGCCCAGGCCGATCAGCATCTCGATGTTGTCCGAGGCCTGGACCTTGTAGCCGCTGCCGGTCACCGTCATCGCGGGGAAGAGCCGGATCGCCAGCCAGAGGACTCCGGTCTGGTAGAAGGGCATGGTCGCGCGCGACCAGACCGCCGGCGACGACAGGATGATGCGGTCGAAGGGCGGCGGCTCCGGCCCGGCCGCGGCGGCCATCAGGATCGCGCCGCCCATCGATTCACCGATCAGGTAGAGCGGGGTCTCCGGGTAGCGCTGGCGCAGCAGCGCGGCCAGGTCGGCGACGTCCCGGGTCAGGGCCTCGGTGCCGGGCCATAGGCCCCGGTGCGGTGCCCGCCCGAAGCCGCGCTGGTCGTAGGCGTAGAGGGCGAAGCCGCGCGCGGCCAGGGCCTCGCCCGGAGTCTCGAAGGCCTTGGAATAGTCGTTGAAGCCGTGCAGGCCGAGGAAGACGCCGCGCAGCCGCCCCTCCTCGGGCAGCCAGTGCCGCAGCGGCAGGGTCAGGCCGTCGCGGGCCGTGAAGCTCTCCTCGCCCAGGCGCGGCGCGGCGCCGCCATTCGCGGCCCAGGGTCCCGGCGGCGCGACCTCGGGCGTGGCGCAGGCGGCCAGGGTGGCCAGCAGCAGGGGCGCCAGCAGGCGCCGACCCCATCGCGGCAGCCGAAGGGCGATCCGCCGCCCTGCCCTAGCTCGGCCGC
Organism: Kiloniellales bacterium; assembly: GCA_022361275.1. Lineage (GTDB taxonomy): Bacteria > Pseudomonadota > Alphaproteobacteria > Kiloniellales > JAKSBE01 > JAKSBE01. The sequence goes on along the minus strand of JAKSBE010000253.1, from coordinate 5,371 downwards.
CGATCATCGGTTTCGTCCCCGCTGCGGGTGAGCTGCAGGAAGATGTCCTCCAGGTCGGTCTCCTCGGTGGTCAGGTCGATGACCGTCAGGCCGGCCTGGGAGACCGCGCCGAGGATCTGGTCCAGCGGGCAGTGGCTGCGGTGATAGCGGATCAGCAGGCGGCGCGGCTCGACGACCTCGGCTTTCAGCTCGGCCAGCGCAGCGGGCACGCCAGCGAGGTCCCGGTCGACCACCAGGGTCAGCGACTTGTCGTCGAGGCGCGACAGCAGGGCCTGCTTGGTGTCGCAGGCGATGACCCGGCCGTGGTTGATGATCGCGATGCGGTCGCAGAGCTCCTCCGCCTCTTCCAGATAGTGGGTGGTCAGTAGGATGGTGGTGCCATGCTTGTTCAATTCAACGACCCGGGACCAGAGCTGCTGGCGCAGCTCGATGTCGACGCCGGCGGTCGGCTCGTCCAGGACCAGGACCGGCGGGTTGTGCACCATCGCCTTGGCCACCAGCAGACGCCGGCGCATGCCGCCCGAAAGGGTGCGGGCGTAGGCCGCCGCCTTGTCGGCCAGGCCCAGGACCTCCAGGATTTCCGCCGTCCGCCGTTCGCGCGGCGGCACGCCATAGAGCCCGGCCTGCAGCTCCAGCAGGTCGTGCGGCGTGAAGAAGGGATCGATGTTCAGCTCCTGGGGCACCACGCCGATCGCCGCGCGCGCCTGGCGCGGGTTCCGGTCGATGTCGACGTCCCAGATCCGCGCGCTGCCGCTGGTCTTGTTGACCAGGCCGGCCAGGATGTTGATGAAGGTCGACTTGCCGGCGCCGTTCGGGCCCAGCAGACCGAAGAGCGAGCCGCGGGGGATCGCCAGGTCGACGTCGATCAGGGCGTGCTTGCCCTCCCGTCCGCCGTAGACCTTGTTGAGCCCCCTGGCCTCGGCGGCGTTCTCGGGCAGCGCCTGCGCGGCCAAATCGTGCTGGCGCCCATCGCCGGTCGGGGCTGGCGTGTTCGACATCGGCTCTGATCCCTGGCTCAGCCGGCGATCGGAATCCACATCGGAGGGCGACGGGAGAATTGATCGCAGCGGGCGAATGGGTATCATCCGCCAGAAAGCAGGGTCAACCTAGCTTTCCTCATCCCGTGCCTGAGCAATCGCAGGGCTGACTCCCATGGACGCGCCGCTCGACCCCCCGGAAGTGGTCGAAGTCGACAGCGAGATCGTCGCCTGCGAGGGCGAGGCCGGCGCCCTGGGCCATCCCAGGGTCTTCCTCAACATGGAAGGCAAGGGCCAGATCGACTGTCCCTACTGCGACCGCCGCTTCGTCCTCAGGGCCGCCGCCAAGGCTTCCGGCGGCCATTGACCGAAGCCCCGGGCCCGCCCAGGTCCCTTGAAGACCGCCATCTTGATCTGATATGGTAGAAACAAGTAATTCTTCTACCATATGAATGCCCATGGGCCTCAACATCAAGGACGACCGCACGCATCGGCTGGCCAAGCAGCTCTCCAGCTTGACCGGTGAAAGCATGACCAAAGCGGTGACGGTGGCTTTGGAGGAGCGGCTGAAGCGTGAGGCAGCCAGGCGGGGCCGCGGCGGCGTCGCCGCGAGCCTGATGGAGATCGGGCGGCGCTGTTCCGCACGCCAAGTGCTTGATGACCGAGAAGCCGAAGAAATTCTCGGCTACGATCAGCACGGCTTGCCGGGCTGATGGTGGTCGACACCTCGGCGGTTCTCGCCATCCTGCTGCAGGAGAACGATGCTGCTCGCTTTGCCGAGGCGATCGAGGCGGTGGAGCGCCCGATGATCTCGGCGGCCAGCGTTGTCGAAGCCGGCATCGTTCTGATCGCGCGCTATGGTGACGAGGCGTGCGCCGATCTGGAAGCCTTGCTCGAGGCGGGTAGCCTCCGGGTCGAGGCGGTGACGGCCGAGCAGGGCGCCATCGCCCTGGATGCCTTCCGGGCCTTCGGCAAGGGCCGTGGCCATGGCGCCGCCCTGAACTTCGGCGACTGTTTGGCCTATGCGCTGGCCAAGGCGAGCGAACAGCCTTTGCTGTTCAAGGGCGGAGACTTCTCCAGGACCGACATTCAGTCGGCCCTTTGAGAAGCTCGGCCGGCGCCATCTGTCAGGAGCCCATCTCGCGCCGCGCCGCCGGGCTCGACAGGCGGCGCGGGGTGCTGCATGCTCGGCCCCGCGATGGCCACGAAAGACGCTCCCTTCAAGCACCTCTACCTGGTCGACGGTTCCGGATACATCTTCCGGGCCTACTACGCGATTCCGACCCGCAACACGACCGACGGCACGCCGACCAACGCGACCTTCGGCTTCACCAACATGCTGATCAAGCTGCTGCGCGAGTCCGATGCCGACGGCATCGCGGTGATCTTCGACGCCAGCAGCGAGTCCTTCCGCAACGAGATCTACCCGGACTACAAGGCCAACCGCGACGAGCCGCCGGAGGACCTGGTGCCGCAGTTCGCCATGGTCCGCGAGGCGACCAAGGCGCTCAACCTGCCCTGCGTCGAGATGCTGGGCTACGAGGCCGACGACCTGATCGCGACCTATGCCCGCCAGGCCAAGGCGGCCGGGGCGCGGGTGACCATCGTGTCCTCCGACAAGGACCTGATGCAGCTGGTCGAGGGGGGGGTCGACATGCTCGATCCCATGAAGAACAAGGCCATCGGCCCCGAGGAGGTGGCGGAGAAGTTCGGCGTCGGGCCCGACAAGGTGATCGAGGTCCAGGCCCTGGCCGGCGACTCGGTGGACAACATCCCCGGGGTCCCGGGCATCGGGATCAAGACCGCGGCCCAGCTGATCGAGGCCTACGGCGACCTGGAAAGCCTGCTGGCGCGGGCCGAGGAGATCAAGCAGCCGAAGCGGCGGCAGAACCTGATCGACTTCGCCGAACAGGCCCGGATCAGCCGGCGCCTGGTCGAGCTCAAGGCCGACGTCGCGACCGAGGAGCCCCTGTCCGCCTTCGGCCTGGCCAAGCCCGACCCGGAGGCCTTCAAGGCCTTCCTGGAGAAGTACGAGTTCCGCTCCATCCTGGCGCGCCTCCACGACGTCCTGGGCGAAGCGGCGCCGGTCGAAACGCCCCCGCCCCCGCCGCCGGCCGGCGCGGCGGCCTACAGCCTGATCCAGGACCCCGAGGAACTGGAGGCCTGGGTCGCCCGGGCCGGTGAGCGGGGCCTGGTCGCGGTCGACACCGAGACCACCTCGCTGGACGCGGTCGCGGCCGAACTGGTCGGCGTGTCCCTGGCGCTCGTGGCCGGCGAGGCCTGCTACATACCGCTCGGCCACAAGGCGGCCAACGGCAGCGGCGACCTGCTGGACGACGGCACGGCGCCGGAGCAGATCCCGCTCGAGAGGGCCATCGCCATCCTGAAGCCGATGCTCGAGGACCCGGCGGTCCTCAAGGTCGGCCAGAACCTGAAGTACGACATGGTCGTGCTGGCGCGCCACGGGATCGAGCTCGGGCCGGTCGACGACACCATGCTGCTGTCCTACGTGCTGGAGGGCGGCCTGCACGGCCACGGCATGGACGAGCTGTCGCGCCTGCACCTCGACTACGAGACCATCAAGTTCAAGGACGTGGCCGGGACCGGCAAGGCCCAGGTGACCTTCGACCGGGTGCCGCTGGACAAGGCCCGCGACTACGCCGCCGAGGACGCCGACATCACCCTGCGGCTCCACGAGATCCTCAAGCCGCGCCTGGTGCCGGAGCACATGGCCACGGTCTACGAGACTCTCGAGCGGCCCCTGGTGCCGGTCCTGGCGGCCATGGAGCGGGCCGGCATCAAGGTCGACCGCGAACGCCTGCACCGTCTGTCGAACGACTTCGCGAACCGCATCGCCGAGCTCGAGACCGAGATCCACAAGCTCGCCGGCCGGCCTTTCACCATCGGCTCGCCCAAGCAGCTGGGCGAGATCCTCTTCGAGGAGATGGGCCTGGACGGCGGCGGCAGGAAGGGCAAGAGCGGCGCCTATTCGACCGGCGCCGACGTGCTGGAGGCCCTGGCCGCCCGGGGCCACGACCTGCCGGCCCGGGTGTTGCAATGGCGCCAGGCCTCGAAGCTGAAGAGCACCTACACCGACGCCCTGCAGACCCAGATCAACCCCGAGACCGGGCGGGTACACACCTCCTTCAGCCAGGCCGTGGCCTCCACCGGGCGCCTGTCGTCCAACGATCCCAACCTGCAGAACATCCCGGTCCGGACCGACGAGGGCCGGCAGATTCGCGAGGCCTTCGTCGCCGCGCCCGGCCACAAGCTGCTCTCGGTCGACTACAGCCAGATCGAACTGAGGCTGGCGGCCCACATCGCCGACGAGGGCGCCCTGCGCGAGGCCTTCCTCCAGGGTGCCGACATCCACGCCATGACCGCCGCCCAGGTCTTCGAGGTCCCGGTCGAGGGCATGGACCCCATGGTCCGGCGTCGTGCCAAGGCGATCAACTTCGGCATCATCTACGGCATCTCGCCCTTCGGCCTGGCCGCCAACCTCGGCATCCCGCAGGCCGAGGCCAAGGCCTACATCGAGGCCTATTTCCAGCGCTATCCGGCGATCAAGGCCTATATGGACGAGACCAAGGCCCGGGTCCGCGAGACCGGCTTCGTCACCACCCTCTTCGGCCGCCGGATCCACCTGCCGGGGATCAAGGACAAGAACCCGGCCCGGCGCAGCTTCTCGGAGCGCGCGGCGATCAACGCACCGATCCAGGGCACGGCGGCCGACATCATCAAGCGGGCCATGATCCGGGTCCCGGCCGCCCTGGCCTCCAACAAGCTCGCCGCGCGCATGTTGCTGCAGGTGCACGACGAGCTGCTCTTCGAGGTGCCGGAGGCCGAGATCGAGGCCACCACCGAGGTCGTCCGCCAGGTGATGGAAAAGGCCGCCCTGCCGGCCCTCGAGCTCTCGGTGCCCCTGGTCGCCGACGCCGGCGTCGCCGACACCTGGGCCGAGGCGCACTAGGCGCCGACCTTTGTCTCTCCTTCGCTGTCATGGCCGGACTTGATCCGGCCATCCATCGTGCAGGCGGAACCATGGATGCCCGGATCAAGTCCGGGCATGACAGTTGGTGAGGGGGCACAGGAATGAGCGATTCACATCGACCTATCAGACCATCAGGGTGCCTGATACGCCTTGGCTGCGAGCCGTTACCTGGAAACCGTCGCCCTGACGCGGCGCCCTTGCAGTCCTTCCGAAGCCGGCGGAGCCGCCCCTGCCCGAAGGTCTTGCCGCAAAAGGCATGTCATCCCTGCGAAGTATTGTAGCTAAGCTGTTTAGGTTAACTTCTTAATCATATATTCGTCCGATACTCCCAACCCAGTTTCACGGCGCAGGCGCGCTCGCAGGTAGCCCTTCGCCCGCAACTCGATGAAACCTAGGTGGCGTT
>JAKSBE010000293.1 GCA_022361275.1 Kiloniellales bacterium | reverse complement strand
GGTGGCGACTCCGGTGGTGGCGAAGGCGGCGGCGATGCCGGCAGCGGCAATGCCGGGGGAGGTACCGGCTCGACCAACTATGCGGTCCGCGTTCCCCTGCCGACGATCGGCGATCCGCGCGGCATCCCGACGATGTTCGTGGTCTACTTCGACTGGGACAGCGACAAGCTGGACGAACAGGCCCAGCTCGTGCTCTCCGAGGCCGAGGCGGCCATCGGCAAGCTCGGCAATGCCAGGGTCGCGGTGATCGGCAACACCGATAGCTCGGGGCCGAGCTCCTACAACGAAGGTCTTGCCGACCGCCGCGCCAAGGCGGTGGCCGATGCGCTGTCCGCGCGGGGACTTCCGGCGAAGGTCGTCGGCCGCAAGGGCTATGGCGAGGCCCGGCCTCTGGTCAAGACCGCGGACGGCGTGCGCAAGCGCCTGAACCGTCGTGTCGAGATCATCGTCGAAGGCATTACCCAGACGGCGAGCCAGTAAGGCACGTCGCCTCGCGAGGAAGTGGTGAGCGGCTCTCGGCCTCGGGCGCCTGCGTTCGGGGCCGGCCGCGAGCCGCTGTTAGAGATCGAGGGAAGAGCAAGATGAATCTAGGACGCTACTACGGACCGGCCTTCGCCCTTTTCGGGGCCCTCTCTTTGGGCGCCTGCTCCACCATCGAGGGTGTCTTCGATACCTTCAACACCTCGGAGCGGACGTCGGCACGAACGCCGAACGAAGTGGCGCAGGAGATTGAGGTGCCCGAGGCACCGATGGACTTCGCCCTGTTCGAGGCCTACATGGATCTGGCCGAGGCACGCTATTACGCCGGCGAGGAAAACGACTTCGAATTCTTCGCCGACCGGGCCATCGCCGTGGCCAGCGGCGAGGACGTCAGCCCGGCGGTCATCGATCCCAACCTGATGACGCCGCAGCAGGCCGAACAGGTGAAGCGGGAGCGCAAGCAGCTGATCGATGCCCAGACCGACGCCTTGGAGCGAGCCTACAATCCGGATCGGGCGCTCTTGCTCAAACATGCGGCGCAGGCGCAGGTCATGTTCGACTGCCGGATCCGGCAGATCTACGCGGATCGCGCGGCGAGCGAAGCTGCGGTCTGCGGCGAGCGCTTCTCGACTTCCCTGGCGGCCCTCGAGAATTCCCTGGACTCCGGGATCGGGGTCACCGAGGGAACGTCGACCTTCGTGCTTTACTTCGACGAGAACAGCACCGAGCTCGACATCGTCGCCCGGGCGGTGATTGCCGAGGCCCAAGCCGCCGCGCGCAAGCTCAAGGGCGCGCGCTTGATCGTCCTCGGCGGCACCGGCGGCCGGGTCAGTGCGACCGCAAACGCCCTCGCCGCGCTGCGGGCCGAGACCGTGGCTCGACGGATCGAGTCCGGCGGCTTGCCGGTCAAGATCGACTCCTATGGCACCCAGGCCCGGCTCTACAACGCTGGCGGTGACGATCCGGAAGACAATCGCCGAGTCGAGATAAGAATTGAACGTTAGATAGCACGAGAACGAGACTGTTGGCCGCGTCCCTTTTGGGGGCGCGGCCGCTTTCTTTTTTGGGCGCCGCGCTGTCTGCCGACTCGCGGCGCCCTGTCTTGCCAGTCGTCTTTCCACTCGTCTTGCCAGTCGCCCCCGAACCGCCCGAGGCCGCGAGCCGCCTGAGTCCGCAGGTCATGGCAAATTTGTGGCGGCAAAGGGCATAAACGAATGTGAAAAGACCCGAAAGGCCGATACCTCGACCATAAGCGCTACATCACCCTCACTTCTCCGCTAGATTGTACGCAGGGCGGAAGATGCAGTGACGACCGGTTTTCGGTCCGGCCCAAGCAAGGGCCGTGCGCAGAAGTGCCGCACCGCCGTCATAGGTTGCGGTTGATGGAAAATCTGCCGGGAAGCCAGACGGTTTCCACGCAAGGCTGAGGAATGGCAAAGATGAAGATTGTGTCTCGTTTTCGGCTGCACCATATCGCCTTCTTCGCTTCGATGCTGGCGTTGGTCGGTTTGATCGCCGCGGTCCCCGCGACGATCGACGTTGGTGACTTTGCAATCAAGGACAAGGAAGCGCGGGCCACCGGCGGCAAGGGCGACAAAGGCGGCAAAGACAAAGGCGACGACGATAACGACGACGATGGCGATGACAACGACGACGGCGACGACGGCGGCGACGATGGCGATGACGGCGGCGATGACGGCGGCGATGACGGCGGCGACGATGGCGGTGGCGATGCCGGCGACGACGGTGGCGATGACGGTGACGGCGGCGATGACGGCGGCGATGACGGTGAAGGTGGCGGCGACGCCGGCAGCGGCAATGCCGGGGGAGGTACCGGCTCGACCAACCTCACCCGTCGCGTTCCCCTGCCGACGATCGGCGATCCGCGCGGCATCCCGACGATGTTCGTGGTCTACTTCGACTGGGACAGCGACAAGCTGGACGAACAGGCCCAGCTCGTGCTCTCCGAGGCCGAGGCGGCCATCGGCAAGCTGGGTGGTGCCAGGGTCTCGGTGATCGGCAACACGGATCTTTCGGGTCCCGCCGCCTATAACGAGGGGCTGGCCGACCGCCGTGCCAAGGCGGTGGCCGAGGCGCTGTCCGTGCGAGGTCTTCCGGCGAAGGTCGTCGGCCGCAAGGGCTACGGCGAGGCCCGGCCTCTGGTCAAGACCGCGGATGGCGTGCGCAAGCGCCTGAACCGTCGTGTCGAGATCATCGTCGAGGATACGTCCCAGACCGCCAGCCAATAAGGTCGGCGGTCCTCCTTGCGACGAGGTCTTTCGTGGCCGTCCCCGGACTCCCGCATCCGGGGCCGGCCACGAAGCCCGGAAGACCGCCAAGGCGGCCGGCCGCCCCCGGATGGCGCCTCCGGACGTCGGTCGCCCGGCGTGGGTCCGGCCTGAAGATGAAGTAAATCAACAATACAGATTGAACTCTATTCGGATTATCTGGCAATATTACTTGCCGGTGATGGGGCGATGGCCCAAATGAATTGCGGCGGGCGCCTTTCAGTACGTGTCCGCCCTTAATCTCCCGGGGCAGCCAAGCCGTCGTCGAGCGCAAGGATCCGGCCGGCGGCGGCTTAAGAACCCTGGGGGGCGGAAATGGCGGCGCGTCTTCTCTTTGTCGGTCTTGATGCTGCGGGCGCGCCCCTGCTCGAGCGCTGGATCAGAGCCGGCGATCTGCCCAATCTGGCGCGGCTGCAGAGCGAGGCGACCGGCATCGCCCTGGACACGCCGATGGAAGCCCTGCCCGGCGCCATCTGGGGGGAGATCACCCAGGGGCGCCCGGGCCACGTGCAGGGCCAGTTCTTCCACTACGGCCAGGCCTTTCCGGAAGAGGGCGCGATCCGGCGCCTGCGCGAAGACGACGTCGATCCCCTGCGCTATCTCTGGGCCGACTGCAGCCGGGCGGGCCTGCGCTGTGCGGTCGCCGACGTTCCCTTTCAAGCCTTCGTGCCGGACTTCAACGGGATCCAGATTCGTGAATGGGCCCTGCACGACCATTGGCTCGGCCCCAAGTCGGATCCCGAGCCGCTCTTCGAGGAGCTGGCCGCGCGCTTCGGGCCGATTCCGATGTACAAGGATCGCTGCGACGCCTTCGTTTACCGCAGCGGTCGCCGGGCCCTGCTGGAGGCCTTGAAAGCGCGGGCCGCCTGCAAGACCGAGATGCTGGTTCACCTGCTCGAGCGGGAGACCTGGGACCTCTTCTACTGCGTCTACGGGGAAAGCCACTGTGCCGGCCATCAGTTCTGGCCGGCACCGCAGTGGGACTGGAGCGGACGGACCGGGATCGAGAGCGGCCCCGACGACCGTTGGTCGGCCCTGCGCGAGGTCTACCGCGCGCTCGACGCCGGCCTGGGGCGTCTCCTCGCCGCCGCCGGGCCGGACGCGAAAGTGGTGGTGCTGGCAAGCCACGGGATTGGGCCCTACATCGGCGGCCCGCAGCTCCTGCCGGAGGTGCTGATCCGCCTCGGTCTCAGCGCCGGCCCGGATACGGCGACCAGGCGCGCCTTGAGGCGGGCCATCCGCCCCCTGCGCCAGACTCCGCCGCGCCTGAAGCGCCTTGCCTATCGGCTGCGGCGCTGGCCCGCGCTGGCGTGGCTCGACTCGCGGATCGGGACCGCCGGCGTCGGCTCCGACGACAAGCCCCTGGGTTCGCCTGTCTGCCAGGCCCTGGCGGTCGCCAACAACCGTTGCGGCGCCATTCGCCTCAACCTCCGGGGCCGCGACCGGAACGGCATCGTTCCCGCCGAGCAGGCCGGCGCCCTGATGGACCGCATCGAGCAAGAGCTGCTGGCGCTCACCGATCCCAAGTCGGGGCGCCGCCTGGTGGCGCGGGTCGATCGCGCCGACGATCTCTTCTGCAGCGAACGCTCGCCGCTGGTCCCCGATCTGATCGTCGTCTTCCGCAGCGATCTCGGCAGCATCGAAGCCTGCGAATCCCCTTCGATCGGCCGTTTCCGCTATGGCCTGCACAAGACCGCCTACAGGCGCACGGGCGACCACACGCCGGACAGCCGCGCCTGGATAAGGGCACCGGGCTTCCCGGCCGGGCTCGAGACCGCCGAAGGCCATGTGCTCGACCTCGCCCCGACCATTCTCTCGCTGCTCGGTGTCCCCATTCCCTCGGGGATGACGGGCACAGCGCTGGACCGGAAGCTGAGCCCCGCCGCCCGGCGCATCGCGCTGGCCAATTGGCGCAAAAACGGCGGTCCACGTCGGGTCCGATGTGGCCGAACCCTATCGTGACGGGGTAAAACCATGTCACGTAACCGTGAGGGAGGCTAGCTTGGTATCCAATCCGGCGGACCGGACCGGCTTCAGCCTTGGCCAGGTGGCGCCGGCGGAATCCTGCGCGCTCCCGGCGGCCGAGGAGGTCAAGGCAACGACCTGCTACATGTGCGCCTGCCGTTGCGGCATCAAGGTGCACCTCAAGAACGGCCGCATTCGATACATCGAAGGCAACCGCGACCATCCGGTGAACCGCGGCGTGCTCTGCGCCAAGGGGGCCGCCGGCGCGATGCAGCACTATTCGCCGGCGCGCCTCACCAAGCCGCTCAAGCGGGTCGGCGAACGCGGCAGCGGCGCCTTCGAGGAGATCGAGTGGGAGGAGGCCCTGGCGCTCGCGACCGGCTGGCTCTCGGAGATCCGCGAGACCGACCCCAGGCGGCTCGCCTTCTTCACCGGGCGCGACCAGAGCCAGGCCCTGACCGGCTGGTGGGCGCAGATGTTCGGGACGCCGAACTACGCCGCCCACGGCGGCTTCTGCTCGGTCAACATGGCCGCCGCCGGGCTCTACACCCTGGGCGGCTCTTTCTGGGAGTTCGGCGAGCCGGACTGGGACCACACCAGGTACCTGCTGCTCTTCGGCGTCGCCGAGGACCACGGCAGCAACCCGATCAAGCGCGGCCTCGCCAAGCTCAAGGCGCGGGGCGCCAAGATCCTGTCGATCAACCCGATCCGGACCGGCTATTCCGCGATCGCCGACGAATGGCTCGGCATCCGCCCGGGCAGCGACGGGCTCTTCATCCTCGCCCTGATCCACGAGCTGCTCTCCGCCGGCAAGGTCGACCTCGACTTCCTGGCGCAGACGACCAACGCGCCCTGGCTGGTGATCCAGGACGAGGGGGCGGCCGACGACGGCCTCTTCGCCCGGGACGAAGACGGTCAGCCGCTGGTCTGGGACCGCAAGACGAAGGCGCTGCGGCCGGTCATCGAGGCCTGCGAGACCCCGGCGCTCAAGGGGGAGGTCGTCCTGCCCGACGGGCGGCGGGCCCGGCCGGCCTTCGAGCTGCTGGCCCGGCGCTGCTTCGACCCGGCGCACGCGCCCGAAGCGGCGGCGGCGCGCTGCGGTATCGAGGCCGCGACCATCCGGCGCATCGCGGCCGAGCTGGCCGAGGTCGCCTTCGATCAGGCGCTGGTCTTCGATCAGCCCTGGACCGATTGGGCCGGGCGGCGCCACGACAAGATGGTCGGGCGCCCGGTCAGCGTCCATGCCATGCGCGGCATCTCGGCGCATTCCAACGGCTTTCACACCTGCCGGATCTTGCACCTCCTGCAGGTCCTGCTGGGCGCCGTCGATACCCCGGGCAGCTTCCGCTACAAGCCGCCCTATCCCAAGCCGGTGCCGCCGCCGGTCAAGCCGGCCGGGCGGCCGGACCAGGTCCGCCCCGGCATGCCGCTGCCGGGGCCGCCCCTCGGCTTCCCGCGCGGCCCGGAAGATCTGCTGATCGACGCCGAGGGCCGGCCGCAGCGTATCGACAAGGCCTTCTCCTGGGACGCGCCGCTCGCCAACCACGGCATGATGCACAGCGTGATCGTCAACGCCTGGAAGGGCGATCCCTATCCCATCGACACGCTGTTCATGTACATGGCGAACATGGCCTGGAACTCGGCCATGAACACCGCCGGGACCATGAAGATGCTGTCGGACAAGGATCCGGCCACGGGCGTCTACAAGATCCCGCACATCATCTATGCCGACGCCTACTACTCCGAGATGGTCGCCTACGCCGACCTGGTGCTGCCGGACACCACCTATCTGGAGCGCTGGGACTGCATGTCGCTGCTCGACCGGCCGATCTCCGAGGCCGACGGGCCGGCCGATTCGATCCGCCGGCCGGTGGTGGCGCCGGACCGCGACGTCCGGCCCTTCCAGGACGTGCTGCTCGACCTCGGCGCCCGGCTCGGCCTGCCCGGCTTCGTCGCCGAGGGCGGCGGGCCGCAGTACCCGGGCGGCTACTCCGACTACCTGGTGAACCACGAACGCCAGCCCGGGGTCGGCTCGCTCGCCGGCTGGCGCGGCCCGGGCGGCGCGGCCGAGGGTATCGGCGCGCCCAACCCGGCGCAGCTCGATCGCTACATCGAGAACGGCTGCTACTGGCACCAGACGCTGCCGCTGGAGCAGCGCTACTTCCGCCACGTCAACCGCGGCTATCTCGACTACGCCGCGGGCATGAAGTTCCTGGGCGCGGCCGAGCCGGTCTTCCTCCAGCTCTACTGCGAGGAGCTGCAGCGCTTTCGCCTCGCGGCGCGCGGCCACGGCGCGCTTCGGCCGCCGGCCGACAAGGCGGAGCGGATCGAGGCCTACTTCGATCCCCTGCCGCTCTGGTATCCGCCCTTCGAGGACGAGGTCGCGGGCGCGGCCGACTATCCGCTCAGCGCCCTGACCCAGCGGCCGATGGCCATGTACCATTCCTGGGGCGGCCAGAACGCCTGGCTGCGCCAGATCATGGGCGCCAACCGGCTCTACGTGCCGCGGGCGGTGATGGCCGATGCCGGTCTGAAGGACGACGACTGGGCCTGGGTGATCAGCCGCCACGACCGGGTCAAGGCGCAGGTTCGCGGCATGGACGGCGTCAGCGACATGGTGGTCTGGACCTGGAACGCCATCGGCAAGCGCGCCGGCGCCTGGAACCTGGCGAAGGACGTCCCGGAAGCGACGACCGGCTTCCTGCTCAACCACATCATCGACGAACTGCTGCCGGCGCGCGACGACGGCTACCGCTACGCCAACGCCGACCCGATCACCGGCCAGGCGGCCTGGTTCGACCTGCGGGTCCGCCTGGAACCGGCGGCGCCCGAGGAGGCGGCCCTGACCAGCCCCTTCTTCGACCCGGTGGCGACGCCGCGCGGGCTCAGGCAGAGCCCCGGCGAGCTGCGCTACGGCGCCGAGTTTCGTGAGTCGGAGGAGAGCACATGACCTCGCTGCCCAGGACGCCGCCGCCCAAGAAGCTGGGCTTGGTCATCGACCTCGACACCTGCGTCGGCTGCCATGCCTGCGCGGTGTCCTGCAAGGAATGGAACACCGGCGGCTATCCGGCGCCGCTGACCGACCAGGATCCCTACGGCGCCGCCGCGACCGGGGCTTGGCTGAACCGGGTCCACGGCTACGAGCTGGAGGCCCAGATCGGCCCGGGCGGAGACGACGAGGTCGGACGCATGATCTACTTCCCGCGCTCCTGCCTGCACTGCGACAACGCGCCCTGCGTCACCGTCTGTCCGACCGGCGCCTCCTACAAGCGCGAGGAGGACGGCATCGTCCTGGTCGACGAGGACAAATGCTTCGGCTGCGGCCTCTGCGCCTGGGCCTGCCCCTACGGCGCGCGAGAGCTGGACCAGGGCACCGGCACCATGAAGAAGTGCACGCTCTGCGTCGACCGGATCACCGACGAGGGCCTGGATCCGGCCGATCGGGTCCCGGCCTGCGTGCAGGCCTGTCCGGTCTCGGCGCGCCACTTCGGCGACCTCGCCGATCCGGACTCCGAGGTCTCGCGCCTGGTCGCGGACCGCGGCGGCTACGACCTCATGCCCGAGATGGACTGCGCGCCGACCAACAAGTACCTGCCGCCGCGGCCGCGGCGGACCGGTCCGGGGGCGGAGGGCGAACCCGCGCGCCTGCAGCCGCTGGCCGAGGCGGGCGGCTTCCTGGGCTGGCTGGACCGCGTCCTGGCCGACTGACGCCTCGATGCATCCCGCGTTTTCGGTCGTCATCTTCACCAGCTTCGCTGGTGCCGGCTACGGCATGCTGTTCCTGCTCGGTCTGCTGGCCGCGGCCCGGCACCATCCCGCCGATCTGCGCTTCAATCTGGCGAGCCTGGTCCTGACCTTCACGCTGATGGTCGTCGGGCTGCTGTCCTCGACCCGGCACCTGAAGCATCCGGAACGGGCCTGGCGCGCCTTCTCGCAGTGGCGCTCCTCCTGGCTGTCGCGCGAGGCGGTGGCGGTGGTGCTGACCTTCGTCCCGGCCGGGATCTTCGCCCTGGCCTGGCTCGCCTTCGTCCGGCTCGAGGGGATCTGGACTCTCTTTCCCCTGCTCTCGGCCCTGGGCGCGGTGGCGGTCGTGGCCTGCACGGCGCAGATCTACGCCAGCCTGCGCACGATCCCGGAGTGGCATCAGCCGCTGGTCCTGCCGCTCTACCTGGCCTTCGCGCTCGCGACGGGTACGCTCTGGGTCAACGCCATCACCTGGTCCTTCGGCGTCACCGCACCCTTCGCGCCGATCTTGGCCCTGATCGCCCTGGTCGTGGCCTGGGGGCTCAAGCTGCTCTACTGGCGGCGCATCGACGGCCTCAAGTCCGAGACCTCGACCGCCAGCGCGACCGGGCTGGGCCGGCCGGGCGGCGTGCGGACCTTCGACTCGCCTCACGCCGGCGTCAACTACGTCATGACCGAGATGGGCTTCCGGATCGGCCGCCGGCACGCCCGCAAGCTGCGCCGGATCGCCCTGGCCCTCGGCTTCCTGCTGCCCGCTCTGGGCAGCCTGGTCATGGTTCTGGGCAGCGGTCCCCTCGGCATTCTCGCCGGCTGGCTCGCCGCTGCGGCCGGGCTGGCCGGGGTGGTGGTGGAACGCTGGCTGTTCTTCGCCGAGGCGCGCCACGTGGTGATGAACTACTACCGAAGCCAATAGGAAGGCCAAATTCGGCCTTGATCGAGGTCAAGGCGCGCCCCCCGGGCTTTGCGCTCTGTTTTTGCGCTGGCGGGTCCACGTCGCTGGGGAGGCCGCGCAGTGTCCGGCGCCGACGACGCGTTGAGCTCGAGCATCGGGATCGAGGAGGAGTACCTCCTCGTCGAGCGGACGACGCGCGACCTCGCCAAGGATCCGCCGCCGGGCCTGCTGGCCGACTGCGAGGCGCGGCTCGAGGGCCAGGTCAGCCCGGAACTGCTGCGCTCGCAGATCGAGATCGGGACCCGGGTCTGCGCCGGCGTCGGCGAGGCCCGCCGGGAGCTGGCCCATCTTCGGTCTACGATCGCCGAGGTGGCGGCCGGGCACGGTCTGGCGCCGCTGGCGGTTTCGACCCATCCCTTCGCCCAGTGGCGCGAGCAGCATCACACGGACAAGGACCGCTACCGGGCGATCGCCGGCGAGATGGAGGTCGTCGCCCGGCGCGCCCTGATTTGCGGCATGCACGTCCACATCGGCATCGAGGACCCGGAGCTGCGGATCGACCTCATGAACCAGATCCGCTACTTCCTGCCGCATCTCCTGGTGCTCAGCACCTCCTCGCCCTTCTGGGGCGGCGAGGACACCGGCCTGATGTGCTACCGGCTTTCGGTCTTCCAC
The DNA here is from genome assembly GCA_022361275.1 of Kiloniellales bacterium. Classification (GTDB taxonomy): domain Bacteria; phylum Pseudomonadota; class Alphaproteobacteria; order Kiloniellales; family JAKSBE01; genus JAKSBE01. The sequence continues at coordinate 4,984 of JAKSBE010000293.1, read as the reverse complement.
AACCTGCCGCGCACCGGGATGCCCGAGCGCTTCCAGAGCCACGGTGAGTTCGAGCGTCTGGTCCGCAACCTGGTGGTCGCCGGCGTGCTCCAGGACGGCACCAAGCTCTGGTGGGACGTGCGGCCCAGCGTCCGCTTTCCGACCCTGGAGCTGCGGATTCCCGACGTCTGCACCCGCCTCGACGACGCCATCACCGTGGCCGCCCTCTACCAGTGCCTGATCCGCAGGCTCTGCCGCCTGCGCCGCGAGAACCAGCGCTGGCGCATCTATCCGCAGATCCTGATGGAGGAGAACCGCTGGCGCGCCCAGCGCTACGGGACCGAGGGCGAGCTGATCGACTTCGGGCGCTGGACGGCGGTCCCCTTCGCCGAGCACCTGGAGGAACTGATCGAGCTCATCCGGGAGGACGCCGAGGCCCTGGGCTGCATCGCCGAGGTCGCGCACGCGCGCGAGATTCTGGCGCGCGGGACCAGCGCACACACCCAGCGCCACGTCTTCAACGCCGCCCTGGCCGCCGGCGCGGACAGGAAGGAGGCGCTGCAGGCCGTGGTCGACTGGCTGATCGAGGAGACGGTGCACGGCCTGAGGCCGGAGGCGGCGGTGCCCGGATCCGAACGAAAGACGCCCCGCCAAAGGGGCGGGGCGTCCGACTCTACATGAGGAAGTCTGCAGTCGTCCCCGGCGGGGACCTTCAAGGCCTATTGCGTTTGCTGTTCGCCCGTTGCCTCTTGGACCGGGTCGGTCGTGCCTTCCAGGGCCTGACCTTCGTAGACCTGGCTCGGCTGCTCTGCGGCGCCGTCGAGGTTCTGGCCTGAACTCTGCGGGCTCTGCTCCTCGCCACAGCCGGTCAGCATGGCGAGGCCCATCAGGGCCCCGGTGATCGTCGCAAGTGCTTTCGGCATGAATATGCCCTCCCTCAGTTTCGAGCCGTCCCGGCGGCTTGCACGGGGGCGGTTCGCTCTGAACACACGTCCGAGATCCTCGAGAAGATGGCACGGACGCGCCCTCGCCCCACAAATGGCGAAGGGCCTGAAGGGCACAAGCGACACGGCCTGCTTCACACAAGTATGCCATAAAAAAGTCACGCCCCTCGGGAGGGAAAAACCGGCCATCGTGTTGCGCTGGGCGGGCCGCCTCCCCGGGACCTCCCGGGTGTCGATCGTGCAAACTCCCGACTTGTGTGCGAAGAGCCTTTGCCTCGAAAATGACAGGCCGACACCGAGGAGATGTCCTTGCGCCAGGGTCGCCGGATAGAGCCCTATCTCGAACGCCTCTTCGGCTATGCCTTCAGCCTGACCCGCAGCCGCGAGGACTCCGCGGACCTCGTCCAGGACTGCGCGCTGCGCGCGCTCTCGGCGCGGCGCACGCCGCGTGACGAAGCTGCCTACCGCGCTTGGCTGTTCCGGATTCTCCGCAACGCCTGGCTCGACCGGGTACGGCGGCCGAGGCTCGAGCAGCAGGGCCTGCCGAGCGAGGACCTGATCGCGGATGCCGATCTCTGGATCGGCGACGAGCGTCGGATCAACACCCTGACCGTGCGCCTCGGACTCGCCAAGCTCACGATGGCGCAGCGCGAGATCATCGCCCTGGTCGACATCGTCGGCCTCTCCTACGCCGAGACCGCGGAGGTCCTGGGCCTGCCGCGCGGCACCGTCATGAGCCGGCTCAGCCGGGCCCGGCGGGCGCTGTTCGAGGTCCTCTCCCAGGACAGCCGGCGCGGCGCGGCCGCGGGCCTCAGGCGGGGCGCCCGATGACCCGGCCCTCCTGGATCGAGCTCAACGCCTACGTCGACGGCGAGCTGGACGCCGGCCGGGCCGACTCCGTGGCCAAGGCGGCCGCCGCCGACCCGGAGGTCGCGGCCCAGATCGCGGCGCTGCAGCGCCTGAAGGCGGTCGCCGGCCGCTCCGTCGAGCAGATCCCGCCGGCTGCGCCGCCGCTCGTCCGCCGCCGGAGCCGGTGGCGCTATGGCGCCGCGGCCTGCCTGGCGCTGCTGCTTCTGGGCGCGGGATTGCTGCTGACCGATCGGACGCCCGGACCCGGTGGCGGCGCCTGGGTCGCCCGCGGCTGGGCCGGGCACGCGGCCTGGCTGTCCGGCGGCGAGCGGCCGGCGGCGGAGGTCGGGCCGGCGGCCGTCCTCGCGGCCCTGGCCGCGCTCGGCGGCCGGGCGCAGATCCCGCAGCTCGATGTTGCCCGGCTTCGCCTCGACCACGTCGCGGTGCTGCCGGCCGACGGCGCGGTTGGCGAGCTTCTGCACCTCGGCTACCTCGGGACCCGCGGCTGTCGCCTCTCGCTCTTCGTCTTCGCGGCCGACGCTGCCTGGCCGCGGGCTCTGGCCCTGCCGGCCGAGGGGTCCCGCCTCGGCGTCGGCTGGCGGGTCGCCGACCTTGGCTACCTGCTCCTGGCCCAGGGCATGGACCGCCGCCGCTTCGAGCTGATCGCCGAGAAGGTCGGCGAGGCGACCCGCCGGGCGGCGCCCTTCGACGACGCCACCCGCAGCGCCTTGCGCCGCAGCCGCGAGGCCAGCCCGCCCTGCCGGGCCTGACGCCGGCGACCCGGCGCCATCCGCCGCGGTGGATGGAATATTCCGTTCCCCTCGTTCGTTTCTTCCGCCACCGTATTGAACCCACCGTATTGGATATCGGACAACGTGCCGCAGCAGGCGGCGGAAAGGACGGGACACCATGGCCATGACGAAGCGAGAGCGCGGCCTCTGCGAGCTCTATGCAGAGGATCCGGAGCGTGCCGATCATTTGGTCTTCGGCCGGCGGGCCGGGGCCGACCGGAGAGGTTTTCTGAAGGGCGCCGGGCTGGCGGCCCTGGGGGCGGTCGTCGGCGCGGCCTTGCCCTTTCACCGCAACTATCCGGCGGGCCTGATTCCCGCCGCCCTGGCCGAGACGACCGAGGACTTCAAGATCCAGGGCAAGTCCGGTCTGACCTTGCTCAACGACCGGCCGCTCAACGCGGAGACGCCGGCACACCTGCTCGACGATGACGTGACCCCGGTCGAGCGCCACTTCATCCGCAACAACGGTATCCCGCCCGAGAACACCGGCGCCGAGGACTGGACCCTGAAGGTCGACGGCGAGGTCTCGACGCCGCTCGAGCTCTCCATCGAGGACCTGCAGTCGCGCTTCGAGGTGGTCTCGCTCAAGCTGCAGCTGGAATGCGGCGGCAACGGCCGCGCCTCCTTCAACCCGCCGGCCAAGGGCAACCAGTGGACGGTCGGCGCGATCGCCAACTCGGAGTGGACCGGCGTGCGCTACGCCGACGTCCTCAAGGCCGCCGGGGTCAAGGACTCCGCCGTCTACACGGGCCACATCGGCGCCGACACCCACCTCTCCGGCGATCCCGAGAAGCTGCCGATCTCCCGCGGCGTGCCGCTGGCCAAGGCTATGGACCCGCATAACCTGATCGCCTTCCAGATGAACGGCGGGCCGATCCACCCGATGAACGGCGCGCCGCTGCGCGTGGTCGTACCGGGCTGGCCTGGCTCCTGCTCGCAGAAATGGCTGCGCCGGATCTGGGTCCGCGACCAGGTCCACGACGGCCCGAAGATGACCGGCACCTCCTACCGTGTGCCGAGCTATCCGGTCGCGCCGGGCGAGAAGGTCGACAAGAAGGACTTCGTGATCATCGAGTCCATGCCGGTGAAGTCGCTGATCACCTTCCCCGAGACCGGCGTCGAGCTGTCCGGCGGCGCCCAGTCCCTGGAGATCCGCGGCCATGCCTGGGCCGGGGACCGCGCGGTCAGGCAGGTGCAGGTCAGCCACGACTTCGGCGCGACCTGGACCGAGGCCGAGCTTTCGCCGGTGCCCAACCCCTACGCCTGGCAGCGCTGGCGCGCCCAGATCGAGCTGCCGCAAGCCGGCTACTACGAGGTCTGGGCCAGGGCGACCGACGACCAGGGGGCGATGCAGCCCTTCGCCATCGCCTGGAACCCCAAGGGTTATCTCAACAACTCTCTGCACCGCATCGCCCTGCGGGTGACGGCATGAGGGCATCGCTCCATGGGTTCGCGCTGGTGCTGCTCCTGGCCCTGGGCGGCGGCACCTGGGCGGCCGCCACGGAGACGGTCGGACAGGCCGACGACGCCGACGAATGGGACGGCTTGCCCGGCGGCCCCGGCCGGGAGGAGGTTTACGGCATGTGCAGCGCCTGCCACTCCCTGATGATCGTCAAGCAACAGGGCCTGAGCCGCGACGACTGGGCCGAGATGATGGACTGGATGGTCGAGGAGCAGGGCATGCCCGAACTGGATGAAGAGACCCTGACCCTGATCATCGACTACCTCGCCGAGCATTACGGCGTCGACCGCCGAGGCGCCGGCCAGCCATAGAACGGGACCGGCCCGGAGTCGAGGACTCCGGGCCGCGCCGCCTCGTGCACTACAGGTGGGCGCCCCCGACAGGCGGGTCAGCAGGTTCCCGTCTGCGCCATTGCCGCCTGCGCCGCCATGCGTTCGAGGAAGTCCTCGAGCCGGCTCGCGGTGTCGGCGTCGCTGTGGAACTCGACTCCGGTCTCGCCGGCCTCGGTCCAGCGCACGACGGCGGTGACACCGCCGAAGCCGGCGATCTCGAGGCGCAGCAACTGCATCTTCTCCAGGAGACAGGGCGAGATCAGGCAGGCGCCGCCCGCGGAGATGTTGGTCAGGACGCAGGCGTACTCGAAGCCGCACTGAACGACGCAGGCCTTGATGTTGCAGGGCTGGCGCAGGCTCCGGCGCCGCTCGGGGAAGCCGACGGCGGTCGCGCCGACGGTCTTGACCGTAGCTGTCATTCGATTGTCCTCTCTCTAACTGGTCCGCGGTTGCTGTCTCCCATTTTTGCCGTGCCGGAGGCCAGCCGAAGAAAAAGCTAAGAGAGAGCGACTTAAGAATACATGACCAACTAAAAGGCGAAAGAAATTCCGGGTAGCGCAATCGCGCATCACGGCTCTACGGCTTCGTAGCGCCGCGCCCCCGCGCCGTAGGCGACCATCAGCACGG
>JAKSBE010000276.1 GCA_022361275.1 Kiloniellales bacterium | reverse complement strand
GACCGCCGCGGACGACCTCGGCCATGTAGGCGGCCGAGAACATCGCCACCCCGATCAGGGCGCGCAGCAGCTTGTCGAAGTTCACCCCCTCGGGCATGAACAGCGGGAACATCACCGAGGCCATGAACAGCACGGTGATCAGCGGCACGCCGCGCCAGAGCTCGATGAAGGCCACGCAGATCGCCCGGATGATCGGCATCTTGGAGCGCCGGCCCAGGGCCAGCACGATGCCGATCGGCAGCGAGGCGACGATCCCGACCTCGGCGATCACCAGGGTCACCATGAGGCCGCCCCAGAGCGAGGTCTCGACCGGCTCCAGCCCGAAGGCGCCGCCGTAGAGCAGGAAGAAGGCGATGACCGGATAGGGGATCAGAAGGAAGACCCCGGTCCACTTCTTGTAGGGCACGCCGGGGATGAGCAGCGCGGCCAGGCCGACGACCTGGATGATGAAGGTCAGGTTGACCCGCCACAGCTCCTCGACCGGATAGCGGCCGTAGATGAAGACCTTCGACCAGACCCGGGCGAAGACCCAGCAGGCGCCCTCGCGCGAGCAGTCGTCGCGCGTCTCGCCGGCCCAGTCGGCGCTGAAGATCATCCAGTCCAGCGTCGGGACCACCAGGAGGTAGATCAGGTAGGCGCCGAGGATCGTCAGCGCCCAGTCGAGCGGGGTCGCGAAGAGGTTGTGTCTGAGCCAGCCGAGCAGGCCGACCTCGGATGAGGGCGGCGGCAGATCGGGGTGCGTGCCGGGCGTGTAGTCTCGCGTGGTGTCAGCCATGGCTCAGCGCTCCACCAGGGCGATCTTCTTGTTGTACCAGTTCATGAACAGCGAGATCAGCAGGCTGACCGTCAGGAAGAAGGCCATGGTCAGGCCGATGATCTCGATCGCCTGGCCGGTCTGCATCAGCACCGTGCCGGCGAAGACCAGGACGATCTCCGGATAGGCGATCGCGGCGCCCAGGGAGGTGTTCTTGGTCAGGTTCAGGTACTGGCTGGTCAGGGGCGGCACGATGACCCTGAGCGCCTGGGGGATGACCACCAGGCGCAGGGTCAGGCTCGGGCGCAGGCCCAGAGCGTAGGCGGCCTCGGTCTGCCCGTGGCTCACCGCCAGGATGCCGGCGCGCACGATCTCGCCGATGAAGGCCGCCGTGTACATCGACAGCGCGATCAGCAGGGCGACGAACTCGGGCTGAATCCTGAGGCCGCCGGCGAAGTTGAAGCCCTGGAGCTCGGCATACTCCCAGGACAGCGGGAAGCCGGCCACGAGGAAGGCGAGCAGCGGCAGACCGAGGATCAGGCCGACCACCGTCCTGAACAGGGGGAACTGCTCGCCCGTCGCCATCTGGCGTTTCTTGGCCCAGCGCGCCAGCACGACCGAGCCGGCCACGGCCGTGAGGAATACGATGGTCACCAGAGAGAAACCGGGCTCGAAGATCGGCCGCGGCATGTAGAGCCCGCGGATATTGAGGAAGAAGGCATCGAAGGCGTTCAGGCTCTGGCGCGGCCCCGGCACGGCCCGCAGCACGGCGAAATACCAGAAGAAGATCTGCAGCAGCAGCGGCAGGTTGCGGACGACCTCGATGTAGACCGCGGCCATGCGGCTGATCAGCCAGTTGTGCGAGAGCCGCGCGACGCCCAGCAGGAAGCCCAGGATGGTCGCCAGGACGATGCCGAAGGCGGAGACCAGAAGCGTGTTGAGGATCGACACCACCATCGCCCGGGAATAGGGCGACTCCGCGTTGTACGCGATCAGCGTCTGGCTGATGTCGAAGCCGGCGGTGTTGACGAGGAAGCCGAAGCCCGACGCGATGCCGCGGGCCTCCATGTTCGCGATGGTGTTGTTGACGAGGTAGGCGCCGAACGCGATGACGCCACCGAGCACCAGGACCTGGTAGATCAGCGCGCGGAAGCGCGGGTCGTTCCAGAAGACTGGCTTGGCCGGGGCTAAACCCTGTTGGGCCTGAACGGCCATGGCGCTGCCTCCCTGTTCCGGCTGTGCCATGTTGGCCAGAGGGTTCGAGCATGCCCGGACCGCCCGCCCGGACATGCTCTACCCGTTCTTGTTTCTTGCTCCGACTTGGGCGGACGCGCCGTCAGCGCACCGGCATCGAGTACTGCAGGCCGCCGTCCTTCCACAGGGCATTCAAGCCGCGCTCGAGCTTGAGCGGCGTGTTGGGGCCGACGTTGCGGTCGAAGCTCTCACCGTAGTTGCCGACCTGCTTGATGACGTTGTAGGCCCACTCGTTCGCCAGACCGAGGCTCTTGCCCATCTCGCCCTCGATACCGAGCAGCCGCTTGACGTTCGGGTTGGTGCTCGACTTCATCTCGTCGACGTTGCCGGAGTTGATGCCGAGTTCTTCGGCCTCGACCATGGCGTAGAGAGTCCAGCGGACCACATCGCCCCAGGCGTTGTCGCCGTGGCGCACGACCGGACCGAGCGGCTCCTTCGAGATGATCTCGGGCAGTATGCTGTGGGCGCCCGGGTCCTTCAGCTTGATCCGCTGGGCCGCCAGGCCGGAGGCATCGGTGGTGTAGACGTCGCAACGGCCGGCATCGTAGGCGGCGACGACTTCGTCGGCCTTCTCGAAGACCACCGGTTTGTATTCCATGCCGTTGGCGCGGAAAAAGTCCGCGAGGTTCAGTTCGGTCGTGGTGCCGATCTGCACGCAGACCGTCGCGCCGCCCAGTTCCTTCGCACTGCTCACGCCGAGGTCGCTGCGCACCATGAAGCCCTGGCCGTCGTAGTAGTTCACGCCGACGAAATCGAGGCCGAGCGAGGTGTCGCGGACCAGGGTCCAGGTGGTGTTGCGCGACAGGACGTCGATTTCGCCCGACTGCAGGGCGGTGAAGCGCTCTTTCGCGGAGAGCGGCGTGTACTTGACCTTGCCGGCATCGCCGAAGAGGGCCGACGCCACGCCGCGGCAGACGTCGACGTCGATACCCGTCCAGTTGCCCTCGGTGTCCGCGTTGGAAAAGCCGGGCAGACCCTGGCTGACGCCACACTGCACGAAGCCCTTGCCCCTGACGTCGTCGAGGGTGCCGGCGGACGCCGCCGTCGAGAGACCGACAGCCGCAGCCGCAGCGAAGAGAGCCTTAGCGAGTTTCATCTGATTGACCTTCCCTGTTGAACCGAAATTCTTGTCGGCGGGTTGTCGCCGCACCGGGACCAGCCTGGACCTTCGCGCGGATCCATCCCCCCCACGACGCTCCCACAGTGACGGAAGATGTAACATTCGACCGGGAAAGGCAACCGCCGCAAGGCCCTGGCCCTCCCTGAGGTCTTAACGCTTTCGTGTAGCGAGAGGTGAAGAAGTAACCTCCTTTTGCCAGTGTCGCGGCTGGCTCGCCGGTACCGTCGTTGCGGCGCTTCGCCCCCGGCGGCGTGGGGACGGCACGGGGGCGGCGCTCGTGCCCTTTGAAAGAGCTCCGCCGTGCTGGCATAACTGCCACAGTGTCACCGCCCGCCAAGCGAAGGAGCCGTTGGACTTGGCCAAGAAGGACCTTGAGGACAAGGATCTGAAGCCGGACACCCTGCTGTCCCACCTGGGCCGCGATCCGGCCCGCTTCGGCGGCGCCGTCAACACCCCGGTGTTCCGCTGCTCCACCGTGCTCACCGAAGGCATGGAGCGCTTCGAGGCGGGCCGGGAGCGCCGCTTCGAGAAGAACGAGTTCGTCTACGGCCGGCTCGGCACGCCGACGACCTTCTCGCTGGAGGAAGCCCTGGCAGGCATAGAAGGCGGCCACGGCACGGTCCTCACCTCCTCCGGCCTGGCGGCCATCGCCTGCGCCCTTCTGGCCTTCGCCGAGGCGGGCGGCCACATCCTGGTGACCGACAGCGCCTACGAGCCGACCCGGCGCTTCTGCGACGGGCTGCTGGCCCGCCTCGGGGTCGAAACCGAGTACTACGACCCCCTGATCGGCGCCGGAATCGCCGGACGCCTGCGCCCCGAGACCAGGGCGGTGTTCTGCGAATCCCCGGGCTCCTTGACCTTCGAGGTCCAGGACCTGCCGGCGATCGCCGCGGCGGCCAAGGCCAAGAGGGTGCCGGTCCTGATCGACAACACCTGGGCGACCCCGCTGTTCCTCAAGCCCTTCGATCTCGGCCTCGACGTCTCGATCCAGGCGGCGACCAAGTACGTGGTCGGCCACTCCGATGCCATGCTGGGCTCGATCACGGCCGCCGAGGAGGCGCTTTACTGGCAGATCCGCAAGACGGTCTACGCCCTGGGCAACGCCGCCGGCCCGGACGACGCCTACCTCGGCCTGCGCGGCCTGCGGACCCTGTCGGTGCGGCTGCAGCGCCACCAGGAGAACGGGCTGAAGCTGGCCCGCTGGTTCGAGACCCGGCCCGAGGTGCGGCAGGTGCTGCACCCGGCCCTGCCCGGCTGTCCGGGCCACGAGCTCTGGCGGCGCGACTTCAGCGGCGCCAGCGGGCTGTTCAGCATCGTCCTGGCGGAAGACTATCCGCGCGCGGCCCTGGCCGCGATGGTCGACGGGCTGGAGCTCTTCGGCATCGGCGCCAGTTGGGGCGGCTACGAGAGCCTGGTGATCCCGGGCCATCCGGAGCACACCCGCACGGCCACCGAATGGCAGGCGCCGGGCGCGCTGCTGCGTTTCCACATCGGCCTCGAGGACCCAGACGATCTGATCGCCGATCTGGAGGCCGGCTTCGCCCGTCTCTCCGCCCGCGCCGCCGCCGAGTGACTCTCACCCGATGACGCGGGGCCCGCGCGGGCCCTCGAGGAAGACAGCCATGAGCCAAGAGCCCGACCCCCTGCCCGAGAGCCTGCCCGAGAGCCTGGAAGAGGCCATCGCCTTCGATTCGAACGGTCTGGTGCCGGCGATCGCCCGGCAGCACGACAGCGGCGAGATTCTGATGATGGCCTGGATGAACCGGGAGTCCCTGGCGGCGACCCTCGCCAGCGGCCAGGTCACCTATTGGTCGCGCAGCCGCAAGTCGCTGTGGCGCAAGGGCGAACGCTCGGGCCAGACCCAGGTCCTGAAACGGCTTCTGATCGACTGCGACGGCGACACCCTGCTGCTGGAGGTGGATCAGGCCGGCGTCGCGTGCCATACAGGGCGGCGCAGCTGTTTCTACCGGGCGCTGGAGGGCGAGGCCCTGGTCGAGGTGCTGCCGGTCACGGCGGATCCGACGCAGCTCTACGGCGGCGGGGTCCCTTCGGGCGGGAGCTAAAGACTGGTGCCGGCTTGCAGGGAGGGGGCGGCACGCCGAAGTGTCCCGGTTTAGGACCAGGCCGCAAACGCGGGGGGGCATGGGAGGTCAGAACAAGATGGCATCGCGGCGCGTCCCAACCGGCCTGGGCGGAGTCCTGCTGGGCCTGCTGCTGTTCTGCGCCCCTGCCAGGGCGGAGCCCGAGACGGTCACCGTCTTCGCCGCGGCGAGCACCACCGACGCCGTCACCGAGATCGCGGCGCTTTATGCGGCCAAGAGCGGCGTGGCGGTGCGCCCGGTCTTCGCCGCCTCCTCCACCCTGGCCCGGCAGATCGTCCAGGGTGCGCCGGCCGACCTCTATCTCTCGGCCAACCCCCGCTGGATGGACCACCTGGCGGAGCGGGAACTGGTCGCGCCCGGTTCGCGCCTCGACCTGCTCGGCAATGCCCTGGTCCTGATCGCACCTTTGGACTTCGAGGCCGAGGTCGGGGTCGCGGCCGGTTTCGACCTTGCGGGCCTGCTCGACGGCCGGCCCCTGGCGCTGGCCGATCCGGACCACGTGCCGGCCGGGATCTACGCCAAGGCGGCACTGACCCACCTGGGCGTCTGGCCGCAGGCCGCAGGGCGGACCGCCTATGCCGCCAACGTCCGCGCGGCCCTGGCCCTGGTCGACCGGGCCGAGGCCGCGGCGGGCATCGTCTATGCGACCGACGTCGCCATCGCCCGGAACGTCCGGGTCCTGGACCATTTGCCGGCGGGCAGCCATCCGCCGATCCGCTACCCCCTGGCCATGATCGCCGGCCGGCAGAGCGCCGCGGCGGCGGCCTTCCACGCCTTCCTGCAGGGACCGGAGGCCGCCGCGCGCTTCCGGACCCGTGGCTTCACCCTGCCGGGCGCCGGCTTCTGACCCGGTCCCCCTTGACGCGGATTCTCGCGCAGCGATGCTCACGCCCTTCGAAACCGAGGCCCTCGGCCTCAGCCTGCGGGTCGCCTTCTGGAGCGTGACCCTGAGCCTGCCGCTCGGCCTGCTGGCCGCCTGGGCCCTGGCGCGCTGGCAGTTCTACGGCAAGACCCTGCTCAACGGCCTGATCCACCTGCCCCTGGTGGTGCCGCCGGTGGTCGTGGGCTATGGCCTGCTGGTGCTCTTCGGGCGCCAGGGCCCGCTGGGCGCCTGGCTCCACGAAACCCTTGGCATCACCCTCGCCTTCACCTGGCGCGGCGCGGCCCTGGCCGCCGCGGTCATGGCCTTTCCCCTGATGGTGCGCGCCATGCGGCTGTCGCTCGAGGCCGTGGACCGGCGCCTGGAGGCGGCGGCGCGGACTCTGGGCGCCGGCCCCCTGAACGTCTTCCTCACCGTCACCCTGCCGCTGATGGCGCCCGGCATCCTGGCCGGGGCGATCCTGGCCTTCGCCCGCAGCCTGGGCGAGTTCGGCGCCACCATCACCTTCGTCTCCAACATCCCGGGGGAGACCCGTACCCTGCCCATCGCCCTCTACACCCTGGTCCAGACCCCCGACGGCGAGGCCGGCGCCCAGCGCCTGGCCCTGATCTCGGTCGGCGTGGCGCTCTTCGCCCTGGCCGCCTCCGAGATCATCGCCCGGCGCCTGGCGCGGAACGCCTGAGCCGCCATGCCGGAGGAGAGGCCAATATCGGAGAGCCCCTTGCTGGAGATCGACGTCAGCAAATCCCTGGGCGGCTTCGTCCTCGAAGCCGAGGTGCGCTGCGAGGCCCGGGGCGTGACCGCCCTCTTCGGCCGCTCGGGCTCCGGCAAGACCTCGCTGGTCAACCTGCTGGCCGGCCTGGTCCGCCCGGACCGCGGGCGCATCGCCGTCGGCGGCAGCCTGCTCTTCGACTCGGCCGCCGGCGTGAACCTGCCGCCGGAGCGCCGGCGCCTCGGCTACGTCTTCCAGGAGGGCCGCCTCTTCCCGCACCTCTCGGTAAGGGGCAACCTGAACTACGGCCTGCGCCGCGTGCCTCCGGCCGAGCGGGTGATCGGCCTGGAGCAGATCGTCGAGCTGCTGGGCATCGCCGAGCTGCTCGAGCGCCGGCCGCGCGACCTATCCGGCGGCGAGAAGCAGCGGGTCGCCCTGGGCCGCGCCCTGCTCGCCAACCCGCGCCTGCTGCTGATGGACGAGCCGCTCTCGGCCCTCGACCAGGCGCGCAAGGACGAGGTCCTGCCCTTCATCGAGCGCCTGCGCGACGAGCTCGAGGTGCCGATCGTCTACGTCAGCCACGCCATGGAGGAGATCGTCCGCCTGGCCGACACCCTGGTCCTGATGTCCGAGGGCAAGGTCGTCGCGGTCGGCCCCCTCGAGGAGGTGACCGGCCGCCTGGACCTGCGCCCGCTGACCGGGCGCTACGAGGCCGGCGCGGTGCTGCGTGCCAAGGTGGCGGGCCAGGACCTCGCCTTCGGCCTGACCGATCTGGCCTTCAGGGGCGGCCGGCTGCGGGTGCCGCACCTGAAGCTGCCCCTGGGGACCGAGCTCAGGGTCCGGATCCGGGCCCGCGACGTCGCCCTGGCCCGGACCGCGCCCGTGGACGCCAGCTTCCTCAACGTCCTGCCGGCCCGGGTCGAGGAGATCGGCAGCGAAGAAGGCCCGCTGCGCGACGTCAAGCTGGCCCTGGGCGGCGAGACCCTCTGGGCCCGGATCACGGCGCGTTCCTGCCACGAGCTGCAGCTCACGCCGGCGGCCGAGGTCTTCGCCCTGATCAAGGCGGTCGCCCTCGATCGCCACAGCCTGGGCCGCCGCGCCAGCCGCGGCCGCTTCCTCGAGGGCTGAAGAGGCCCGAACTTCGGGTCCGAGGCCGCGCCGGAGCTTATCACGGAGAGGCCCCTTCGCGCTGAAGGCCCTTTCGGGGCTGCTCATCCCGGCGGCCGGGGCTTCCCCATGATCAGGGCGAAGATCCGATGATCGACGGCCAGGGATTCGCCCGGGAAACGGCGTCGGAGTTCCGCCGCCAAGGCGGCGTCGAAGCGCCCCAGGGTCTCCGGATCCATGACCGGACCGACCCTTGCGCTCGCCCGAACCCGGCCGCACCAGGCTTCCTGGCTGTAGGTCAGCGGCTCCGTGTAGGCGAAGACCTCGAAGCCGCGGAAGCCGGCCGCTTCCAGGTCACCGAGCCAGTCGGGAAAGCGGTAGGTGTGCCGGCCACCGCTCGGCGCCGGCGAATGGGCGTCGATCACCCGCTGGGTCACCTCGATCACGTTGCCGTGCAGGCCATGCCAGTCCAGATGGGCGATCAGCAGCCGGCCACCGGGGCGAAGCAGCCGGAAGGCCTCCCGCGCCGCCGCCGCACGGTCGAACCAGTGCCAGCAGGTGGCCGCCGAGACGACGTCGAAGCCCGCCGCCCCAAGGCCGGTATCCTCGGCCGCGCCCAGGCGATAGTCGATCTCGAGACCGGCCGCCCTGCTGGCCGCGCGGGCCTCCGCCAGCAAGGCCTCTGAACGGTCCAGGCCGGTAACCCTGGCGCCGGCCGCCGCGAAGGCGCGAGCCAGAAGCCCGGTCCCGGTCCCGAGATCGAGGATCGACTGATCGGGGCGCCCGATATCGAAACCCGAGAGGCGGTCGAAGAAGCTGGCGGGAAAGCCCTGGCGAAAGGCCGCATAGTCGGCCGCCGCCTTGCCGAAATCAGCCATCGGCCCTCCATGAAATGTCCCGCGGGCTGCCAATCTTCGTCATCCCGGCCCCGACCGTCGTGTCCTCACCGCCGGGCCCCTCACGGCCCAGGCCGGCACGCTGATAGGTTGTGGGCCTCTTGACAAGTTTTACCCTGTGGCAGAAACGTCAAGCCTGTGGCGGAAATACAACAAATGCAGGGTTTCTGTCGCAAGCCCAACATAGTTAATAGAAAGTTACCTGATCTAGGCTAAATATAAACGTGGCTGGCAGCAGGCGTGCGATGGAGTCACTTGGGGGAAGAAGATGAGCACGACTGAAAAGCTCATCGAGAAGGCGGCGGCCGTTGTGGCCTGCGTCTTTTTCGTATGGGCTCTACTCGAACAGACGTCGCTGTTCAGCGCCTATGCGTTGTTCTGAGACGTCGTGCAGGCTCCGGGCTTGGGCCCGGACCTTGCTAGCGAGCCAAGTCTGCGTAACCGGTCGCACCGCAGGTTGAGATCAACCTGCGACGGCCGGGAGCGCATAGATCGCAATCGCGAGAAAATGACAGACGCTGCCGCCGATCACGAAAAGGTGCCAGACCGCGTGATTGAAGGGCAGGCTGCGCCAAAGGTAGAACACGACCCCCGCGGTGTAGGCCAAGCCGCCCGATAGCAGCAGCCAGGCCCCGCCGGCTCCCAGGCTATCGAAGATCGTCCCGCTCCAGGGAAAGCCAAGCCAGCCCATGCCCAGGAATACGGGGATGAGGAACCAGTGCAGGCGGCCGAGCCAGAGCCTGACCGCGATTCCGATCAGCGCCATGGCCCAGATGACGCCGAAGAGGATCCAGCCCAAGGGCTTCGGAAAGGCCAGCAGGGTGATCGGCGTATAGGTGCCGGCGATCAGCAGAAAGATCGCGCAGTGATCGGCCGCCAGGAACACCGACTTGGCCGCCCGGTGCCAGGTACCGTGGTAGAGCGTGGACGACAGATAGGTCAGGAAGAGGGTGGCCCCGTAGATCGCCGAACTCACGATGGCCCAGACGCTGCCGGTGAAGGCGGCCAGGACCACGATCAACGCCAAGGCCGCTGCCGAAAGCACCGCGCCGATCCCGTGGGTCACGGCGTTGGCCAACTCCTCGTAAAGGCTTTCCCCGTTCTGCTCGATCGCGGCGCGTATCTTCCGGCCTACCTGTTCCAAGCGTCACCTCCCTGATGGAGACGATACGATAGCGACGGCCGGACCGTCGGGCCAGTGCCCTATCGATGATCAAATCGTGAGCGCCCGGCCACAGGCGATCGCGACCGCGCCGGCGGCCGGAAGAAGCGGCCCGCCGCCTTCCCGTCCGCCTGCAACCGGCGCCGCAAATCTATACTTGTTTGATTAAATATCTGGCGATTCTTGAGTGAGTAATTTCACAGAGATACAGAATAAATGATAATATACCTAGGCTATCAACTTGCGCTCTGCAAACGAAGCCCCCGACCGTGAAAACAAAAAAACACGACGTTGATACCGAGGCCCGGGACAGGCTGTCTGTGCGGTTCCGCTCCGCCCAGGCGATCCTGGATGTCTGCCTGGTCGCCGCGATCTGCCTGGCCATGCTGCTGGTGTCCTGGCTGGTGACCCAGGGCGGTTGAGCGGGGCGGTTGAGCGGGCTCGGTCGCGATCGGCCCGGATTCCGCCGATCCGGGCCGTGAATCCCGATCCGCCGTGACAAACCGGAGGCAAGCCGGCCGCCGGGCCTACTGCGGCTTGGCCGCGATCGGCTTTCCGCCCGCCGCCTTCGTCCCGACTGGCTTGTTCCTGACCGGCTTACCGTTGTCGCGGACGATCCGCCCTTCGTAGTCGTAGACGAAGCTCGCGCTTTCGAAGAAGCTGAAGGGGACTTCGAGACCGATCTCGCGCGCCTTGAGAAAGTTGATGGCGATGTCCGGCGGCGACACGATCCCGACCGGCAGATCCCCGACCTTCACCCGCTCCTGAAGCACGTCGGCGCCGTAGATCGCCGCCAGGTGGGCATTGCTCTCGAAGCTGACGCCGATGGAGAGCACGGCGCTGTTCGGACCGGGCATGACCACGTCGGGAACGACGCTGAGAACCGGCACCCGGTCCGCCTTGCCGTTGATGGTGGCGATCTCGCGGAACACCACGGTGCTGCCCGTGATCCAGAAGGCGCTGTTGCCGAGGGTCGGATCGTTCTTGCGCATCACCGCCACGGCCTTCGAGACCAGACTTTCGAGTTCCTCGGCGGCCGCCTCGGGGGCGTCGACGGCCAGTTCCTGCACCCGGATGCCGAGGCGCTCGGCGTAGCGTTTCATCGGCTTGGCCTGGGTCTCCACGGCGCTGACGTTCTGGCTGTTGACCAGGATGCCGAGGTTCTTGAGGTCCGGCTTCAGCTCCTTCACGTAGGCCATCTGGACTTCGATCGGCATGTTCAGCGAGGTGAAGGCGAAGTTGGTGCCGGTGCCGGCCTCGTAGCTGGGCGCCTGGCCCAG
>JAKSBE010000121.1 GCA_022361275.1 Kiloniellales bacterium | reverse complement strand
GGGGGCTCGACGCAGCGTTTGATGTCCAGGGGGCGGCCGGTTCGGCCATGCCTGCGGATCTGCGCGATCTCTCCGTCCGCCCTGCCGCCGGCCAGGAAGCGCGCCCAGTCCGAGGATGCGCCGAAGGAAGTCCAACCCTGGACGCCCGCGCGCTCAGGCGCCATCTTGAGAGGCGGCACGCGAGGCCGTGCCGCTGGATGCAACGCGGGCCGAAGGGAGGATGGGATGAGGAAGCTGCTGGCCGTCGCGACCCTGGTCGTCGTGGGGCTCCTGCTGCGGCCGCTGCCGGGCGGCGCGCACCACGGCTGGAGCTGGACCACGGGCGGCAACATCGAACTCACCGGCATCATCCAGAGCGTGCGCCTCGGCATGCCGCACGGCCTGGTCTACGTCGACGCCGAAGGCGAGGTCTGGACGGTCGAGGTCGGGCAGCCCTGGCGCAACGAACGGGCGGGCCTGAAGCCCGGCGACCTCGCCGAGGGCGTCGAGATCCGCGCCGTGGGCCAGCCCTCCGCCGACGTGTCCGAGAAGCGGATGAAGGCCGAGCGGCTCTACATCGGCGCGCGCGAATACGACCTCTATCCCGGACGCGACTGAGCACATGATGGCGGAGGTCCTCGCCGCCCTCGCGGCCTCGGACTTCGTGACCGCGCTCCGGATGTCGCGCTGGCTCTACGCCGGCGTCAACACGGCGCACGTCCTGGGAATCGCGCTGCTGGTCGGGGCGATCCTGCCGCTCGACCTGCGGCTGCTCGGCTTTTGGCCCGGCGTCCCGCGCGACTATCTGGTCCGGGTCCTG
The DNA here is from genome assembly GCA_022361275.1 of Kiloniellales bacterium. Taxonomy (GTDB): domain Bacteria; phylum Pseudomonadota; class Alphaproteobacteria; order Kiloniellales; family JAKSBE01; genus JAKSBE01. The sequence continues at coordinate 557 of JAKSBE010000121.1, read as the reverse complement.
GTGCCGGTTGCCGCGACCGGCCTGGCCCTGGCGCTCGCGGCCGGGGCGCTGCTCTTCGCGACGCGGGCGCCGGAGTACGCGGCGCTGACCGTGTTCCGGGTCAAGCTGGGACTGGTCGCCCTCGGCGCCGGCTCGGCGCTGGCCCTCCACGCCCGCCACGGCGCCCGGCTCCATCGCGCCACGCGCGGGACCCTGGCGCGCGCCGCGGCGTTGTCGATGGCCTGCTGGCTGGGCGCGCTGGTCGCCGGCCGGATGATCGCCTTTGCCGGGGACTGAGCAAGCTTCTGGCAACCGCTGCCTCCGGTCTCCTCGGTTCCCTGGAGTTCCCCTGGTTTGATGGACACTTTTCATCTGATGAAGGAGAGTGTTTTTGATGCCGAGAACGCGGATCGCGTACCCTGCGGCATTCAGGGAGGAGATTGTTGCGCTGGCGAGAGCTGGGCGCAGTGTTGGAAGCCTTGCCTGCGAGTTCGAGCCGTGCGGGGCAACGATCCACGGCTGGGTAAAGCAGGCCGGGATTGACCAAGGTGGCCGATCAGACGGCCTGACGAGTGACG
>JAKSBE010000169.1 GCA_022361275.1 Kiloniellales bacterium | reverse complement strand
TGGATGCCGACGCTCTGGAGCTCCTTGACCGAGTGCTGCGTCGGCTTGGACTTCAGCTCGCCGGCCGAGGCGATGTAGGGCAGCAGGGTCAGGTGGATGAACATGCTGCGCTCGCGGCCGAGCTCGTTGCCGAGCTGGCGGATCGCCTCGAGGAAGGGCAGGCCTTCGATGTCGCCGACCGTGCCGCCGATCTCGCAGACCACGAAGTCTTCGTCGGTCAGCCCCGCCCTGACGAAGTCCTTGATCGCGTCGGTGACGTGGGGGATCACCTGGACCGTCGCGCCCAGGTACTCGCCGCGCCGCTCCTTGGCCAGGACCTGCGAGTAGATCTGCCCGGTGGTGACGTTGTCGCCGCGCCGCGACGGGACCCCGGTGAAGCGCTCGTAGTGCCCGAGGTCGAGATCGGTCTCGGCCCCGTCGTCGGTGACGTAGACCTCGCCGTGCTGATAGGGGCTCATGGTCCCCGGATCGACGTTCAGATAGGGATCGAGCTTACGCAGACGGACCTTGAAGCCGCGTGCCTGAAGGAGCGCGCCGAGGGCCGCCGAGCAGAGACCTTTGCCGAGGGATGAGACCACGCCGCCGGTGATGAAGATGAACCGCGCCATGGACCCGCACTATCGGTCTATCGACCGCACGGGGCAAGCCTCGGGACGACGACGCAATCGATTTGTCATATAGTCTGCGGAATTCCTGCGAAAAGCCCTTGAAACGGAGCCTGTCCAGGGCCCCGACGGCGGCCGCGCGCGGAGCCTTTCCATGACCGGAAAGGAAGGAAGCGGTCTCGATTCGCGGCGCGGCTGTCCTGGGTTTCCGGGGCCGGTCACTGAACCGGGACCGATGGTCCCTCCGGTTCGGCCGGCGCGCTGTCGCCGGGCGCAGCCGGCGCCACGTCGCCCTGGATCGGCGCGTCGAGGATCGAATCCGCCTCCCGACCGCTGCCGGCCAAGAGTGTAAGGGTCAGGCTGGTCACCATGAAGCAGGCGGCCAGGATCGCCGTGGTCCGGGTCAGCAGGTTCGCCGTGCCGCGGCCGGTCAGGAAGCCGCCCATGCCGCCGCCCCCGCCTCCGCCGCCCCCGCCGATGCCGAGGCCGCCGCCCTCGCTCTTCTGGAGCAAGACCGTGCCGATCATGGCGATCGCAAGAAGCAGGTGGATGACGAGAAGGACGGTGGTCATCGATTGGGTCTCGTAGTTTTTTGCGGAGGCGCGTGCAACCCATGAGCCGGGACCGAGATGGGACCGCTGCCTGGGTTTAGGTCGCCGCAGCTTTTTAACGGCTCCGGGAGATCATGGCCAGCCTGGATTTCCCGCCTGCGGCGAAGCGCGGTCGCTGACCTTAGCTCTAGCCCGCATTTCTCACCGTGGTCACGGTGAGAAATGCGGGCTAGAGGCTTGGTCCCGATGCTAGCCGCAGGCCCGGGCAATGGCCAGGAAGTCCTCCGCCTTGAGGCTGGCGCCGCCGATCAGGCCGCCGTCGACGTCCGGAACCGCCAGGAGCTCGGCGGCGTTGCCCGGCTTCATCGAGCCGCCGTAGAGGATCCGGACGGCGGCAGCGGCCTCGGCGCCCAGCCGCGCCTCGAGCCAGCGCCGGACCCCCCCGTGGACCTCGCCGACCTCGGACGTGCTGGGGGTCCGTCCGCTGCCGATCGCCCAGACCGGCTCGTAGGCGATGATTGGGGGCCGTCCCGGACCGAGTTCCGGCAGGGAGCCTGCCAACTGGGTCTCGACGACGGCCAGCGTCCGGCCGTCGTCCCGCTCGGCCGCGGTCTCGCCGACGCAGACGATGGGGGTCAATCCGGCGGCCAGCGCGGCGCCGGCCTTGGCCCGGACCAGGGCATCGGACTCGCCGTGGTCGCTGCGTCGCTCGGAATGGCCGAGGATGACGTAGGCACAGCCGGCGTCCTTCAGCATGACCGCCGAGATGTCGCCCGTATGGGCGCCGGCCTCGGCGCAGTGGCAGTCCTGGCCGCCGAGCTCGACCGGCGTTCCGGCGGTCAGGCCGCCGACGGTCTCCAGCAGGCAGGCGGGCGGACAGACCAGTAGCTCGCAGGCCAGTAGCTCGAAGGACGGCTCGGCGCCGGAGATTCCGTCGAGCAGTTCCTGAATCAGACTCGCGGCAGAGGCGCGCAGGCCGTTCATCTTCCAGTTGCCGGCGATCAGCTTGCGCCGCATGTTCCGGGCCCTCCCCTCGTCCACTCTTTCAGTGCCTTAGCACAGCGCTGCAAGCGCCGCAAAGCCCGGCCGGATTTGCGTGTTGCCGGGCAAATGCCGCGACTCTAAGATGCCGCCCCGTCGCGAGCCGGCGCCCTGCGCTGCTGCTCGCCCGCGAAGCCGCGCGCCGAGACCGGGAGACCCGAGCCCGCCATGTTGGACAGCCTACGCAAGACCGGAGCCAAGGTCCTCACCTTCATCCTCTTCGGGCTCTTGATCCTGAGTTTCGCGGTCTGGGGCATCGGCGACATCGTTCGCGGCCCCGCAGCCAGCAACTCGGTGCTGCAGGTCGAGGACACCCAGGTGCCGCGGGAGGACTTCGACCGGGCCTTGCGGCAGTCGATGAACCGCATCGAGCAGATGCTGGGCCAGCCGATGGACATGCGCCAGGCGCGGAGCTTCGGCCTGATCGATCAGGTCCTCGGCGAGCTGAGCAACCGGGCCCTGCTCGACCAGCTCTCCCGCGACATGGGGCTGGTGGTGAGCGACGACCAGCTGCGCAATACGGTCCACGAGATCTCGGCCTTCCAGAACGCGGCCGGGGAGTTCGACCGTGTAATCTTCGAGCAGACCCTGCTGACGGTAAACATGACCGAGCGCATGCTGCTGGACCAGTTGCGCCGTGAGACCAGCCAGGAGCAGATCAACGCCGCGGTCACCGAGGGCATCAGCGCCCCGGAGAGCCTGGCGAATATCCTCTATCGCTACCGCTCGGAGCGGCGGATCGCAGAGTATCTGCTGTTGCCGCGCTCGGGGATCGAGCCGCCTGCCGATCCGGAGGAAGCGGCGCTCCAGACCTTCTACGAGGAAAACGGCAGCCGCTTCATGGCACCGGAGTACCGAAGCCTTTCCTACATTCATCTTTCGGTGCCCGAGATGACCGCAGAAGTCATCATTTCCGAGGAGGACCTGCGGGCCGCCTACGAGGAGCGCCGGGACGAGTTCGTGGAGCCGGAGCGGCGCCAGGTCGAGCAGTTCATCCTCCCCGACGAAGCCGCCGCCCAGGAGGCCGCCGACAAGCTGGCCTCCGGAGCCGATTTCGCTGCCGTCGCCCAGGAGGTGACCGGCACGGCGCCGATCAACCTCGGCTCGCTGGCCAAGGAGGAGCTTCTTCCGGAGATCGCCGACGCGGTCTTCACGCTCGAGCCGGAGCAGATCAGCGCGCCCCTCGAGTCACCGCTCGGCTGGCACATGGTCCGGGTCGGCACGATCGAGCCGCGGAGGGAGCCCGGCTTCGCGGAGGTCCGCGAAAGCCTGGAACAAGAGCTCACGGAGATCGAGGCGATGGACCGGATCCTGGGCACGGCCGGCGAGCTCGACGACGCACTGGGCCGCGGCGCCACCCTGGAAGAGGTCTCCAACACCCTGGGCCTGGCGGTCAGACAGGTCGAGGCCGTCGCGCGAAGCGGGCAGGACCCGGCGGGGCAGGAAGTGACCGGCCTCCCCGATACCGGCCCCTTCCTGCGCGAGGCCTTCAACCTGGAGAGCGGCGGCGAGAGTCTGGTCATCGAGACCGCGGGCGGCAACTATTTCGTGGTCCGGGTCGACGCGATCACGCCCAGCGCCAGGCGGCCCTTCGCCGAGGTGCGCGAAGAGGTCCTCACTGCCTGGCGCGAGCAGGAGATCGACCGTCAGCTCCGCGAAAGGGCCGAGAGCCTGGCGCAGAGGCTCAGCGAGGCGGGCGATCTGGCCGGGATCGGCCAGAGCGAAGGCCTGAGCCTGACCAAGACCGAGCCCCTGCGCCGTGACGACACCGGCTCCGAAAAGGTGCCCGCGGCCGAGCTGACCACCCGGCTCTTCGAGGCCAAGCCCAACGGCGTGGTCACGGCGCCTGCGCCGGACGGCTACGTCGTTGCCAGGCTGGTCGAGATCTTGCCCGCCGATCCGGTAAACGACGCCCAAGGCTTGGCGGCGCTGCGCGATCAGCTCGGCGCAGGCCTGCAGCAGGACTTCATGGCGCAGTTCATCGCGGCGCTGCGCGACCGCTACGACATTACGGTGAACCAACAGCTGGTCGATCAGCTGACCGGCAACATCTGAGCCGATGCGCGCGCAGCCGGATCTCGCGGCCTTCGCCCGAGCCTACGACGCGGGCCGGGCGCAGATCGTCTCGACCACCCTGGTCGCCGACCTGGAAACCCCGGTCTCCGCCTTCCTGAAGCTGGCCGACGGCCGGCCCAACAGCTTCCTGTTCGAGTCCGTGGAGGGCGGCACGACCATCGGCCGCTACTCCTTTCTCGGCCGCAAGCCGGACCTGATCTGGCGCTGCCGCGACGGGCGTGCCGAGATCAACCGCAAGGCCCATTTCGACCTGCGGAGCTTCGAGCCCTTGCCGGGCAAGCCGCTGGAGACGCTCAGGGCGCTGGTCGCGGAATCGCGCATCGACCTGCCGCCGGGGCTGCCGCCCATGGCTTCGGCCCTGGTCGGCTTCATGGGCTACGACATGGTCCGGCAGATGGAGCGCCTGCCCGACGAGAACCCGGATGTCCTGGGGGTGCCCGAGGCCGTCTTCCTGCGCCCCAGCGTGATCGCGGTCTTCGACCGGGTCGAGGACCTGATCACGGTCTTTTCGCCGGTCTGGCCCGATCCGGAGATCGGTGCCAGTGCCGCCTACGCCCAGGCCTGCGAGCGCTTGTCCGACTCGCTGGTCGACTTCGAGCGCTCCCTGCCCTACCGGCGCGAGCCGGTCGAGACGGCCGCCGCGCTGCCCGAGCCGCAGTCCAACATGACGCCGGAGGCCTTCCGGGCCATGGTCGAGCGCGGCAAGGAGTACATCTTCGCCGGCGACGTCTTCCAGGTCGTTCTTTCGCAGCGCTTCACCCTGCCCTTCGCTCTGCCGCCCTTCGCGCTCTACCGCGCCCTGCGCCGGCTCAACCCCTCGCCCTTCCTGTTCTTCCTCGACCTCGGCGGCTTCTCCATCGTCGGCTCCAGCCCCGAGATCCTGGTCCGGCTGCGCGAGAACGAGGTGACGATCCGGCCCCTGGCGGGCACCCGGCCGCGCGGGCGCAACGCCGAAGAGGACCGGCAGCTGGCGGAAGAACTGCTCGCCGACCCCAAGGAGCGCGCCGAGCACCTGATGCTGCTGGACCTCGGCCGCAACGACGTCGGCCGGGTCGCCAAGGTCGGCAGCGTCAAGGTCACGGAGCAGTTCACCATCGAGACCTACAGCCACGTCATGCACATCGTGTCCCACGTGATCGGCGAGCTGGCCGAGGGCGAGGACGCCATGAGCGCCCTGGTTGCCGGGTTTCCCGCCGGCACGGTGTCGGGCGCCCCCAAGGTCCGGGCCATGGAGATCATCGACGAACTGGAGCCGGAGCGGCGCAGCATCTACGCGGGGACCGTCGGCTACTTCGGCGCCGGCGGAGCCATGGACACCTGCATCGCCCTGCGCACGGCGCTGGTGAAGGACGGCAAGGTCCAGATCCAGGCCGGCGGCGGCATCGTCGCCGACAGCGATCCGGAAGCCGAGTACCAGGAGAGCTGCAACAAGGCCCGGGCCGTCATCCGGGCGGCCGAGGAAGCCATGCGCTACGCCGCCCAGAAGGGCTGAGAGCGGTAGGCAAGCGGTCTGGCAGCCGGCTTCAGCCGGAGGCCTTGGCCGCCCGTGCCACTATGTTGCTGATCGGCACGAAGACGAAGCCGCGGGCCTTGGCATCGGGAATCCAGGCTTCCAGTGCCTCGATCGTCTCATTGTAAGGATGGCCGATGCCGACAGCGTAGCCGCGGCGGCTCGCCAGGCGTTCCAGCTTCGCGAGCTGGGTTCGGATTTCCTCCGGTTCCGGCGTGTTGTCGATGAAGATGTCGCGCCGGGCGAAGGGCACGCCGTGGGCCGCGGCCACCTGGCCGCCGACGCTGCCGGATATGGTCTGGGAATCGAGGAACAAGAGACCGCGACGCTTGAGCGCTTCCATGACCCGGGCCATGTCCGGCGCCGAGGCCGTGAAGCGGCTGCCCATGTGGTTGTTGACCCCGACGAAGCCTTCGAAACGGCCCAGCCCCCACGCCACGCGCTGCGCCAGATCGGCGTCGGACATGCCCGTGACAAGGACGTTCGGGCCGGGATCGGTCGAGCGGTCCTGGGGTTCCATCGGCATGTGCACCAGCAGCTCATGGCCGGCGTCCCGGGCCCTCCGGGTCAGGCGCCGCAGGTCGTAGCCGTAGGTCATGAAGGCCAGGGAGAGCGGCGCCGGTAGAGTGATCACCTTGCGCGTGTTCGGCAGGTTGAGGGCGAGATCGTCGAGCACGATGGCGATCGCCGGACGCTCTCCGGCCCCGGAGACCTTCACGGCATAGCGCTGCCAAGCCGGTTCCTGAACCGGGCTGACATGCGCCTGCTGCGTCGGCGCTTCGATCGGATCGTCCGGAGGCGCGCCGGCCCTCGCCGCAGCGGACGGCCGCTTCGGGACCGTCTCCGGCGCGCTTTCCAACTCCCCGCGTTGCGGCGCCCTGCTGCCGGGCGGCGCCGCGTCGGGCTCCGACACGCCCGGCCTGGCCGGAAGAAAGACGGTCAGGGCATGCTTGGACGGCTCCCGCCGCCAGATCCCGGGCGTCGGCCCAGGCGTCGCTCTGGCCGGCGCGGGCCGTTCCAGGGCCGCCAACCTGGCATCGAAGTCCTGGCGGGCGATCTGGGTTCCGATCACCGAGCCGATCAGGGAACCGCTGAAAAAGAGACCGGCCGCCCCGAGGACCAGCCAAAGGCGCTGGGTCCGTTCCGGACGCACGGAAGTCGCCCCCGGCGTCTTCCTCGGCGCGGGCTTTCCTGTCGTCTTCGGCCTTTGCGGCTGCTTGCGGCGCCTTTTCCGTCCCACGTATCGTCCTTAGAAACCAGGAGGCCCCTCGTCCTGAGCAGTCGGGTCCTGAAAGACCGCCCAGGCCCCCTCGCCAGTCTCCCACCAGGCGCCTGCGCCAGCAGATCTCAGACAACCAGATTCGAGCGGGCCTGTCCAAGCCTTCATTGGAAGACGAAGGTTAAGGTTCAGTTTATGCCTCTAGAGCAACGACGACATGAGGTTGAATCGACCTCATATCGTCGTGCTCTAAACTGTTGACAGAAAGCGGGATGATTCGAAGCCCAGTCGTCTTCGAATCATCCCGCTTTAGGCCGTGGCCGAGGGCGGCCTGTGCTTTCTTCGCTCCCGGCGACCTGATATAAGTGGAGCCGGGAGTTCAAGGCGGCTGCGAGCAAGATAGAATAAATCTCTGTAATGTTTCTGCTTATAGATAACTACGACAGCTTCACCTACAACCTCTACCACGTCCTGGGGGAGCTGGGCGCGCGCGTCACCGTCAGGCGCAACGATGCGCTGACGGCGGAGGAAGCCCTGGATACGGACCCCCAGGGCATCATCCTGTCGCCGGGCCCTTGCGATCCGGACCAGGCCGGGATCTGCCTCGAGGTGGTGACGAAGGCCGCCGGACGTCTGCCCCTGCTCGGCGTCTGCCTCGGCCATCAGGCCATCGGCCAGGCCTTCGGCGGCCGGGTGGTTCGGGCGCCGGCGCCGATGCACGGCAAGCTGAGTCCGATCCGGCACGAGGCCGGCGGCGTCTTCGAGGGCCTGCCCTCGCCCCTGTCGGCGACCCGCTACCATTCCCTGACCGTCGAGCGGGAGAGCCTGCCCGACAGCCTGGAGGTCACCGCGGCGACCGAGGACGGCACGATCATGGGACTGCGCCACCGCGCGCTGCCGATCCACGGCGTGCAGTTCCACCCCGAAAGCATCGCCTCGGAGCACGGCCACGCCCTGCTGCACAACTTCCTCGCCATCGCCGGCCACAACGCCTGAGCCGGGACCTGAACCAGGGAAAGAACGCATGGCGGCCGACACCACGGATTTCCGGAGCCTCCTGTCCTACGTCGCGGGCGGCGGTCAGCTCTCCGAGGAACAGGCCCAGACCGCCTTCGGCATCATGATGTCCGGTGACGCGACGCCGTCGCAGATGGGCGGCTTCCTGATGGCCCTGCGGGTCCGCGGCGAGACCGTGGCCGAGATCACCGGTGCCGTTCGGACCATGCGCGCCAAGATGCTGCCGATCGAGGCCCCGGCGGGGGCGATCGACACCTGCGGCACCGGGGGCGACGCCAAGGGGACGCTCAATGTCTCGACCGGCGCCCAGTTCGTCGCCGCCGCCTGCGGCGTCCCCGTCGCCAAGCACGGCAACCGCGCGCTGTCGTCCAAGACCGGCGCAGCCGACGTGTTGGCCGCGCTCGGGGTCAACATCGACGCCGACCTGACGCGGCTCGAGCGGGCCCTGAAGGAGGCCGGGACCTGCTTCCTGATGGCGCCCCGGCACCACAGCGCCATGCGCCACGTCGCCCCGACCCGGGTCGAGCTGGGGACCCGGACGATCTTCAACCTGCTCGGCCCGCTGTCCAACCCGGCGCGGGTCAAGCGGCAGCTGATCGGCGTCTTCGCCAAGGAATGGGTCGAGCCCCTGGCCCAGGTCCTGAAGAGCCTGGGCCACGAGCGTGCCTGGGTGGTACACGGCGCCGACGGCCTTGACGAGCTCAGCACCACGGGGCCCTCGACCGTGGCCGAACTGAAGGACGGCGAGATCCGCGTCTTCGAGGTCGCGCCGCAGGACGCCGGCCTGCCCGAGGCCCGGCTGCAGGACCTGCTGGGCGGCGACCAGGAGACCAACGCGGCGGCGCTGCGCGCCCTGCTCGGCGGCGAGAGCGGGCCCTACCGCGACATCGTGCTCTTCACCGCCGCCGCGGCGCTGCTGGTCGCCGGCAAGGTCCCGGACCTCAAGCAGGGCGTCGAGATGGGGGCCGAGGCGATCGCCAGCGGCAAGGCCAAGGCGGTGCTGGACCGCCTGGTGGCGATCACCAACGAAGGAGGGCCCCAATGAGCCGCCCGGCCAAGCGGATCGAGAGCGACGTCCTGGCCCGGATCTGCGCCGACAAGCTGGACCACGTCGCCGCCAGCAAGGCCGCCCTGCCCCTGGCGGAGCTGGAGGCCCGGGCCCGCGAAGCCTCGGCGCCGCGCGGCTTCCTGGACCGCCTGCGCCAGGTGGCCGCGGCCGAGGGCTACGCCCTGATCTGCGAGATCAAGAAGGCCTCGCCTTCCAAGGGCCTGATTCGCGAGGACTTCGATCCACCGTCCCTGGCCCGGGCCTACGAGGCCGGCGGCGCGGCCTGCCTCTCGGTCCTGACCGACGGGCCCTATTTCCAAGGCGACCCCCGGCATCTGACCGCGGCCCGCGCGGCCGTGGCCCTGCCCGTGTTGCGCAAGGACTTCATGCTGGATCCCTACCAGGTGGTCGAGGCCAGAGCCCTGGGCGCGGACTGTATCCTGCTGATCCTGGCGGCGCTGGAGGACGGCCGGGCGGCGGAGCTCGAAGCCGCCGCCTTGGACCTGGGCATGGACGTTCTGCTCGAGATCCACGATGCCGAGGAACTGTCCCGCGCGCGCGCCCTGCGCTCGCCGCTGATCGGTATCAATAACCGCAACCTCAAGACCTTGGAGGTCGATCTTGCGGTCACCGAGGCGCTCGCGGCGGGGCTTCCGGAGGATCGCCTGCTGGTCTCCGAGAGCGGCCTCTACACGCGCGAGGACCTGGACCGCATGCGTGCCACCGGCGCCCGCGCCTTCCTGATCGGCGAGTCCCTGATGCGCCAGGACGATGTCGCCGCAGCGGCCGCGGCCCTGCGCCCGGGTGGCGCGGGGGCGCGAGCGGAGACGGCGGAATGAGCGGCTTCACCCATCTGGACGAGCAAGGCCGGGCGGTCATGGTCGATGTCGCCGACAAGGCCGAGACCGAGCGCAGGGCGGTGGCCAAGGGGCGCGTCTACATGGCCGCGGAGACCCTGGCGCTGATCCGCGACGGCGCGGTCAAGAAGGGCGACGTGCTCTCGGTCGCCCGCTTGGCCGGCATCATGGGCGCCAAGCGGACGCCGGACCTGATCCCGCTCTGCCATCCTCTGGCGCTGACCTCGGTCAAGGTGGAGCTGGAGCTCGACGAGGGGGCCTCGGCGGTCGAGATCACCGCGAGCTGCGGCCTCAAGGGCCGTACCGGCGTCGAGATGGAGGCCTTGACCGCGGTCGCCGTGGCGGCGCTGACGGTCTACGACATGTGCAAGGCCCGGGACCGCGGCATGCGCATCGGCGACATCCGTCTGGTGCACAAGTCCGGGGGCAAATCCGGCACTTACGAGGCGTCCTGATGATCTCCGTCGAAGAGGCGCTGGCCCGCATCCTCGGCGCCTTCTCGCCCCTGCCCGCGGAAACGGTCGGCCTGACCGAGGCCCTGGGGCGGGTTCTGGCCGCGGACGTCACCGCCGCGCTGACCCAGCCGCCCCACGACGTCTCGGCCATGGACGGCTACGCGGTCCGGGCGGCGGATCTGGCCAGGGTTCCCATCGACCTCGAAGTCGTGGCCGAGATCGCCGCCGGGGGCCTGCGCCGCGAACCGCTGGAGCCGGGCCAGGCCGCCCGGATCTTCACCGGCGCGCCGCTGCCGCCCGGCGCCGACGCGATCGTCATTCAGGAGAACACCGAGGCCGAGGCCGGCCGGGTCCGGATCCTGAAGTCGGCCGAATCCGGCCGCTACGTGCGTCCGGCCGGGCTCGACTTCCGGGCCGCCGAACTGGGCCTCGCCGCCGGCCGCCGTCTGACCTCGCGCGACATCGGCTTGGCGGCGGCGATGAACCGCCCCTGGCTCAAGGTGCGGCGCCGGCCGCGGATCGCGGTTCTGTCCACCGGCGACGAGGTGGTGCTGCCCGGCGAGGCCCTGGGCGAGAGCCAGATCATCGCCTCCAACGGCCTTTCGCTCTCCGCCTTCGTCACCGCGGCCGGCGGCCAGGCGATCCACCTGGGTGTCGTGACCGACGACCGGGCGCGGCTCGACGCCGCTCTCGACCAGGCCGCCGGCAGCGACCTGCTGGTCACCTCAGGCGGCGCTTCGGTGGGCAAGCACGACCTGGTCCAGGGCGCCTTGGTCGACAAGGGCATGAACCTCGACTTCTGGAGGATCGCCATGCGGCCCGGCAAGCCGCTGATGTTCGGCCGTCTGGGCGAGACCCCGGTCCTGGGCCTGCCGGGCAACCCGGTGTCGAGCCTGGTCTGTGCCCTGCTCTTCCTGCGCCCGGCGATCTCGGCCCTCCTCGGCCTCGCGGAAGACCTGCCGAGCGAGACCGCGGTCCTGGGCCGCGATCTGGGCGAGAACGACGAGCGCCAGGACTACCTGCGCGCCCGGCTCGCGCCGGATGCGACGGGGCGGCTGACCGCCCTGCCCTTCGAGCGCCAGGACAGCTCCATGCTCGCCACCCTGTCACGCGCCGACTGCCTCGTCGTCCGTGCGCCTCACGCTCCGCCCGCGGCCGCCGGCGACCCGGTCACGATCCTGCGCCTGGGGGGGCCTCTGCTCGGAATCTGAGCTTCCGCCGGAAGCGTCCGCCCGTAGCCGGGAATACTCCCAATGGCGCCGCTGTCATTTTCCTGCCATATCACCCCTTGACGGGATAAGAGAACCAAACTAGAACATGTAGGAAGTTTTTGTTTTGTTCTAGATATAGTGGTTCGAGATAATTCTTCGGGGGGCCAAGCGAGGCGCACGACATGCTCACGCGAAAACAGCACGAATTGCTCAGCTTCATCCACCAGCACCTCAACCGCCACGGGGTCTCTCCCTCCTTCGACGAGATGAAGGACGCGCTGGGCCTGAAGTCGAAGAGCGGTATTCACCGCTTGATCACGGGCCTGGAGGAGCGCGGCTTCATTCGGCGCCTGGCGCATCGGGCCCGCGCGGTCGAGGTCCTGCGCCTGCCCGACGACATGGAAACGCCCGCGGAACTGCCGGCCAACGTCATCAAGGGTGATTTCAGCGGTCAGCACGCAAAGATCCAGTTGCCGGCGGCCAACGCGCAGGAGCTGCCCTTCTTCGGGCGGATCGCCGCGGGCACGCCGATCGAGGCGCTGCGTGATCACTCCAGCTTCGTCGAGGTTCCGCCCTCGCTCATCGGCGGCGGCGAGTACTACGCCCTTGAGGTCGAGGGCGACTCCATGATCGAAGCCGGGATACTGGACGGCGACACCGTGATCATCGAGCGTTCCGAGCATGCCGAGAACGGGGTCATCGTCGTCGCCCTGATCGATGGCGAGGAAGTCACCCTGAAGCGCCTCCGCCGCCGTGGCCAGGCGATCGCCCTGGAGCCGGCCAACCCCGCCTACGAGACCAGAATCTTTCCGCCGGACCGTGTCAAGGTCCAGGGCCGCCTGATCGGACTGCTGCGCCAGTACTGACGGCGCCGAAAGCGGATTTGCCTGCCTTACCTTTGGGCTTGCCCCCCGGATGGCGAGCCGGCTGATGCCTCGGGCCGGCGGACCCAGGGGCGCTCGCCGCGCTGTGCCCGGACCGTCGTGACCCGAGATGCGCGCCCGCTCAGCCAGACGGCGTGGGCACCGTTGCGCCAGAGGTCGAAGCGGTCGATGACCAGGCTTGGCGTCGGGCAGTCCAGGCCTCGCAGCGGCTCCAGGCTCACCAAGACCTCGACGGCACGGCAGTCCTCTTCCAGCGCCTCGCCCGTCAAGGCCAGGCCCAGGCGGCGCCCGGGCGCGAACTCGAAGATGCAGCCCAGGGCGTCGCAGCGCAGGCCGTGCTCCGCCTGCCCGTCGCGGTCCCAAGCCCGCGCGGTCGTGCTCCCGGAACGGCGGAGCCAGATGTCCCGCCGGTAGCGGTCGCGCCGTAGCGAAGAGAAGACCAGAGCGCCGTCCCGGGCCCGCAGGGCGAGCAGATTGCCGTCGCCGCTGACCAGCAGGTCCGGCGGGCTCGCAAGCGCGATCGAGGCCGCGCCGAGGAGCGGCCCGGCCAGTCCGAGGAGGCGCCAGGGGCGCTCCCAGAGGCAGAGCCAGAGGCCGCCGAGGGTGGCTGCGGCCAGGCCCCAGAGCGGCATTGTCCGGATCGGAATCACGGCGCCCTGCCAAGCGGCGATCTCGCCGGCCACGGCCAGCAGGAACTCGATGCCCATGCCCATGGCGGCCAGGGGCCAGGCCTCCAGCCCGAAGGGCAGGAGCAGCATGGCGATCAGCGCGGCGGGCATGATCCAGAAGGCGGTCAAGGGAATGGCGACGAGGTTCGCGAAGAGCCCGAAGACCGCCAGCCGGTTGAAGTGGAAGATCGCGAAGGGAGCCGTCGCCAGGTTGGCGATCACCGAGGACAGCATCAGGAAGCCCAGATAGAGGCCGAGACGGGCCAGCAGGCCACGGTCCTGGAACCCGGGTTGCCGCCGCTGGCTCAGCCATTCGTAGCCCGCGACCAGGCCGGTCACGGCGGCGAAGGACATCTGGAAGCTCGCCGACAGCAGGCTTTCCGGCGACAGGATCAGGATCAGCATCGCCGCGGCCGCCAGAAGCCGCAGGGAGATCGGCTGCCGGTCGAGCACGATGGCCAGCAGCGCCAAGCCGACCATGACGTAGGCGCGCTGGGTCGGGATCGTGGCCCCGACCAGGAAGAGGTAGACCAAGGCCGCGGCCGCGGCGAGAACCGCGGCCCACTTTTTGATCGGAAACCGCAGGGCTAGCGCCGGGATCAAGGCCAGGCCGGTGCGTACCGCGAAGAACACCAGGCCGGCGACCAGGCCCAGATGCAGCCCGGAGATCGCCAGGAGGTGCGCCAGGCCGGACATCCGCATGTCTTCGAGCGCCGCATCGGGGATCGCGCTTCGGTCGCCGGTGATCAGGGCGACGGCGACCGCGCCCGGCACACCGTCCAGGGCGGCGGTGATCCTCTCGCCGAGCGCTTGGCGCAGGGCCGCCCAGGCGACACGCCAACGGCGGGCTCCGTCCTCGCCGTCAGCACCTTCCTCGATCCGCGGCGCGGTGACGGCATAGCCCACGGCCCCCAGGCGCTGGAAGTAGGCCCGCCGCGCGAAGTCGAAGGCGCCCGGCGCGGCGGGCTCCGGCGGTGGCCTCAGCACGGCCTTCAGCGCGACGCTGTCGCCCGCGCGCAGGCCCGGCCAGGGGCGGAGCAGGCGCAGCCGGACAAGATCCGGTGTCGCCTCCGCCGGCAGGCCGGAGATTTGCGAGGTCCGCAGCAGCAACCGCGGCCTGGAGTCTACGATCTCGACCTCGGCCACCTGACCGGATACCCAACGCGGGCCCAGTTCCTCGGTCAGAACCGGCGCGGCGACTGCGAGGGTTCGGAGCATCGCGACGAAGAGCCCCAGGCCGAGCAGGCCCAGGGCCAGGACGGCGGCCCGCAATCCGGGCCGCAGCCAGCCTAGCCAGAGCAGCGCCAGGAGACCGGCGCCGAGCGGCAGGAGCAGCCAGGGCGGCGGCTCCTGCGGCAGGGCGAAGTAGCCCGCGATCCCCAACCCGAGGCAGACCGGCAGCCAGAGGCTGGCGCGCGCGCCCTCGTCCGCCAGCGCCGACGCCAGGCGGCGCCGCGGCCGCAGTCCCTGGAGCCGCGTCAGAATCGGTCCTGCTGCCACCTCCGCCATGCCGGCGACCTTCGCCCCCTCTCCGGCTTTCCGGGCATGCCAAGGCGGGCCGGCTGTGGTAAGCAGCCCCGCCATAGCAAAGAATCCACCCCGCAGACTGAGCGAAATCAGATCACGAGACCATGAGCGTCGTCACACGGTTTGCCCCCTCGCCCACCGGCTTCCTGCACATCGGCGGTTGCCGCACAGCCCTCTTCAACTGGCTCTACGCCCGCCACCACGGCGGCCGTTTCCTGCTGCGGATCGAAGACACCGACCGGAAGCGTTCGACGCCGGAGGCGATCGCGGCGATCCTGGACGGTCTGCGATGGCTGGGACTCGATTGGGACGGCGAGGAGGTCTACCAGTCGCAGCGCGCCGAGCGCCATGCCGCCGTGGCCCGCAGCTTGGTCGAGGCCGGCAAGGCCTATCACTGCTTTTGTACGCCGGAAGAGCTGGAGGAAATGCGGCAGAAGGCCCGGGCCGAAGGCCGCTCCACCTTCTACGACCGGCGCTGGCGAGACCGGGGTTCCGCCGAGGCGCCGGCCGGCGTCGCCCCGGTGGTCCGGATCAAGGCGCCCTTGGAGGGCGAGACGGTCATCGAGGACGGGGTTCAGGGCCCTGTCGCCCTGGCCAACGCGCAACTCGACGACATGGTCCTGTTGCGCGCCGACGGCACGCCGACCTACATGCTCTCGGTGGTGGTCGATGACCGCGACATGGGCGTGACCCAGGTGCTTCGGGGCGACGATCACCTGACCAACGCCTTCCGCCAGACCGTGCTCTATCAGGCCATGGCCTGGACGCCGCCTGCCTTTGCTCACATCCCGCTGATCCACGGCGACGACGGGGCCAAGCTGTCCAAGCGGCACGGCGCGCTGGGCATCGAAGCCTATCGGGACATGGGATACCTGCCAGAGGCGATGCGCAACTACCTTCTGCGGCTGGGCTGGTCGCATGGCGACGACGAGTTCTTCTCAACCGAGGACGCCGTCGCCTGGTTCGACCTCGGCGGCATCGGCCGCTCGCCCTCGCGCTTCGACATGGCCAAGCTGAACAACGTCAATGCGCACTACCTCAAGGCGGCCGACGACGACCGCCTGGTGGAGCTGGTCTGCGACGGCCTCGGGACCGCCGTCGGAGCGGACGTCCGGGCGCGCCTTTCGGCCGCCATGCCGGTCCTCAAGCCGAGGGCCAAGACCCTGGTCGAACTATCTGACGCCGCGAGCTTTCTTCTGGTCCGGCCCCGAGGGCTGACGGCCAAGGCCGCGAAGATCCTGGATCCGGCGGCCCGGGCCCTGCTGGCAGAGCTCGCGACTGCCATCGAAGCCAGCGAGGCCTGGGACGAGGCGGCCCTGGAGGGCGCCGTGCGCGCCTTTGCCGAAGCCCAGGGCCTCAAGCTGGGGGCTGTCGCCCAGCCGCTCCGCGCCGCCCTGACGGGCTCCCACGCCTCCCCCGGCATCTTCGAGGTCATGGCCCTTCTGGGCCGCGAGGAAAGCTTGGCGCGTCTCGCCGCGCCGCCCGCGGGAGAGGCCTGAAACCCAGGCGGCACAATTGATTGCGCCGCTAAGAGTCTTTATGCTTCGGCGCAGCTAAAACCATGACAGATCACGACTCCCGGAGATCCGAGGTATGACGCAGAAGAGCTCGGCCGCGCCCGCGCCGTCACCGCGCACGGTGACGGTAACCGACAATTCCACCGGAAAATCCTGGGAGCTGCCGGTCCACGAGGCAGTGCTCGGACCGGCGGTCGTTGACGTCCGACAACTTTACGGCACGACGGGGCTCTTCACCTTCGATCCGGGCTTCACCTCGACCGGCAGCTGCGAGTCCAAGATCACCTTCATCGACGGCGACGAAGGCGTCCTGCTGCACCGCGGCTACAGGATCGAGGATCTGGCGGAGCACAGCGACTTCATGGAAGTCTGCTATCTGCTGCTGCACGGCGAGCTGCCGAGCGCGGCCGAGAAGCAGGGCTTCGAGCAGACGATCACCTATCACACCATGCTGCACGAGCAGCTGACCTATTTCTATCGCGGCTTCCGGCGCGACGCCCACCCCATGGCGATCATGGTCGGCGTGGTCGGCGCCCTTTCCGCCTTCTATCACGACTCGACCGACATCAGCGATCCGCACCAGCGCATGGTCGCCTCGCATCGGCTGATCGCCAAGATGCCGACCATCGCCGCCATGGCCTACAAGTTCTCGATCGGCCAGCCCTTCGTCTATCCGCGCAACGACTTGGACTACGCCGCGAACTTCCTACACATGACCTTCAGCGTGCCGGCGGAGGCGTACAAGGTGAGCCCGGTCCTGGCCCGCGCGATGGACCGAATCCTGATCCTGCACGCCGATCACGAGCAGAACGCCTCGACCTCGACCGTCCGTATCTCGGGCTCCAGCGGCGCCAACCCCTTCGCTTGCATCGCGGCCGGGATCGCCTCGCTCTGGGGCCCGGCCCACGGCGGCGCCAACGAGGCCGTGCTCGCCATGCTGCAGGAGATCGGCACCAAGGAGCGGATTCCGGAGTTCATCGAGCGTGCCAAGGACAAGAACGATCCCTTCCGCCTGATGGGCTTCGGGCACCGGGTGTACAAGAACTACGACCCGCGGGCCTCGGTCATGCGCAAGTCCTGCCACGAGGTGCTGGACGAGCTGGGCATCAAGGACGAGCCGCTCCTCGCCCTGGCGATGGAGTTGGAGCGCATCGCCCTCGAGGACGACTATTTCGTCGAGAAGAAGCTCTTCCCGAACGTCGACTTCTATTCAGGCATCATCCTGAAGGCCATGGGTTTTCCGACCTCGATGTTCACGGTGCTCTTCGCCGTGGCCCGCACCGTCGGCTGGGTCGCCCAATGGAAGGAGATGATCGAGGATCCGAGCCAGAAGATCAGCCGGCCTCGCCAGCTCTATACCGGCCACGCTCAACGCGACTTCGTGCCGCTCAGCCAGCGGGACTGAGAGGGGCCCTGGGAGCGTATTGCTCAAGGGAAAAGGCGTCGGCACGCCCCCGGCGCCCTTCTGGCATTGGGATCGCTTCCGTGAAAGTCGACCGAGCCTGACCGGGCTCAGCGGTCGAGGATCATCGCGGTGAACTGGGCTTCGGCGACCACGGTGCCGTTGACCGTCGCCTCGCCACCGCATTTCCAGACCGTCGGGCGGCCCCTCAGCCGGGTCACCTTGAGCTGGAGTATGTCACCCGGTGCCACCGGCTTGCGGAAACGCGCCTCGTCGATCGACATGAAGTAGACCAGCTTGCCGGCGGTGTCGGGCCCCAGGGTCTCCACGACCATGACCGCGGCGGTCTGGGCCATGGCTTCGATGATGAGGACGCCCGGCATCACCGGATGACTCGGGAAATGGCCTTCGAAGAACCACTCGTTCATCGAGACGTTCTTGATCCCGATGGCGTATTCGCCCGGTACGATCTCCTGAATGCGGTCGATCAGAAGGAAAGGATAGCGGTGCGGGATCATCTCCATGATCTGACCGATGTCCTTGGCCCTGCTTTGCGCCTGGCCGGTCCTTGCGTCGTCCATCGTCACTGTCCTTCAGACTTCACGGCAATGCCGCCCGGCCCGGACTCGAGTCGAACCAATGGCGGCCAGCTTTCCTCAGCCTCCAAGAAGCTGTTTATCGAGGCACGCGATCCACACCGGGGATCGCGTGCCTGTTTCTCAGATGTACGGGAATTCGCCGACTTGGACCACCTTTTCGAGGGAGAAAGCCCGACCTCTCTGCGGCACCTCGGGCCGTCGCGGCGCTAGTTCTGCAACGCCGGAAGGCTGACGGTCGAAAGGGCGGCATTCAGCTTCTGCAGGGCTTCTTCGGTGATCTCCATCTCCGGGCGGACATAGACCACCGTGGCGCGCTGCAACACCAAGTCGGCCTGGCGCGCTTGGGCGATATCGCGCGTAATGTCGACCAGCGCCGCCTGGACCTCCTTCATACCCTCGGCAAATACCTTGTCCAGGGCGCGTCGCTTCTCCTGGATCTCGCGCTGCAGGGCCCCGACCTGCTCCTCCAGTTCCCGCTTTTTCTGCGAGAAGACCTCGGCGGAGAGGATGGTGCTCTGGCGCATCAGCTCCTGGTCCTTTTCGCGAAGCGCCTTCTCCTTCTCCTTCAAGGCGTTCTGATAAGAGGTCCGCTGCTCTCCAATCTGCTGCTGGATCGAACGGACCGCCTCGGACTCGCGCAGGATCCGCTGGGTATCGATGACGATGATGATCGGGCCGCCCTGCGCCTGGGCAAGGGCCGGGCGAAGGCCCGAGGCGATCGGCATGACGCCCGCGACAAGGGCGAGCATCGCTGCGAAGACGGAAACACGGGTAAGCATGCGGCTAGAACCTCGTACCGACGCTGAAACGGAAAATCTCTTCCTTGTCGAAGTCTTCCTTGATCAGCGGAAACCCGAAATCAACGACGAAGGGACCTAAGGGCGAGTTCCACGAGATCCCCGCGCCAACCGTCAGGCGCGGATCGGAGGAATCGTCGATTTCGGCGTCCGTGTTGTTGTCCAGATCCCACAACGCACCGGCCTCGGCGAAAAGCCGGCCCTTGATCTGGAACTCCTCCGGCAGACCCAAGGGAAAGCTCGCCTCTGCCGTACCGACATAGTAGTACTTTCCACCCAGCGCGTCATCGGTGTCCCTGTCGCGCGGACCGATGCCCGCAAACTCGAAGCCGCGAAAGGTCGGCCCGCCGATGAAGAAGCGGTCGCTGACCTGGGTGTCCTGCCCGAGACCGATCATGTAGCCGCCGATGCCGGTCACGCTGAAGATGAAGTCATCGAAGATCGGGATGTAATAAGCCGCCTTGATGTTGTTCTTGCTGAAAAAAGCATCCCCACCAAGCCCGGCGATCTCGGTGGTCAGGCTGATGGCATAGCCTTCGGTCGGGTTGAGGCGGGAATCCAGCTGGTTCCAGATCAGTTCCTGCGATACCGAGGACACGACACGGTCACCTTCCTGATCCTGCACCAGCAGCGACGCGTCGTTGTCGACGTCATCGATCTGCTGGTACTTGCCGGTGTAGCGCCAGACCTGCCGAACGTCCTCGAAGAGGTTGTAGCCCGCGCGCAAACCACCACCGGTCACCGTTTCCTCGAAGGAACTCTCGTCCTGGTCCTGCTGCACCCGGAAGGCGTCGAAACCGGCGCTCAGGTCCTTGTCGAGGAAATAGGGTTCGGTGAAGCTGAGGTCGATTTCGGAGCGATCGCCGGAGACGGTGAGGCTCAAGCGCAGATCCTGGCCGCGGCCCAGGAGGTTTCGTTCGCGGACGGCGACGTTGCCGACCGGACCGACGGTGGTCGAGAAACCGGCGCCGAAGGTCAGGTCGCCGGTCGGCTGCTCCTCGACCGCAACCCGCACCACGGAGCGGTCGTCCTGGGAGCCCTCCTCGGTATCCACGGTAACTGTCCGGAAGAAGCCGAGATCCTGAACGCGCCGCCGTGAACGGCGCAGCTTGGTGGCGTTGAAGGCGTCGCCTTCGACCAAGCGGAACTCCCGGCGAATGACCTCGTCCAAGGTCCGTTCGTTGCCCTCGATCTCGATCCGCTCGACGAAGACCTTCGGCCCCTCCTGGATGTCGTAGGTCAGATTGATGATGCGATTCTCGGTGTCCTTGTCGACCCGCGGCCGGATGTCGACGAAAGCGTAGCCGAGGTCACCGACCGCTTCGGTCAGAACGGTGATGCTCTCTTCGATCTCGTCGGCGTTGTAGGTTTCGCCTTCCTCGGTCACGACCTGCGACCGGAGCACGTTGGGATCGAGGTTTCGCAAGGACGTGATGACGTCGATCTTGCCGAAGGTATAGCGCGCGCCCTCCTCGACCGTGAAGGTCAGGATGAAACCCTCGCGATCAGGCGTCAGCTCGGCGATGGCGGAGACCACGCGGAAGTCCGCGTAGCCCTCGCGCAGATAGAAGCGGCGCAGCAGCTCGCGATCGAAGGACAAGCGGTCGGGATCGTAGGTGTCCGTGGCGGAGAAGATCCGCCAGAAGGCGGACTCCTGGGTCACGATCTCGCCGCGCAGGCTGCTGTCGGAAAACTCGCGGTTGCCGATGAAGTTGATCGACTTGATCCCGGTCGTCGGACCCTCGTCGATCTCGAAGACCAGATCGACACGGTTCTGTTCGAGCTGGATGACCTTGGGTTCGACCACGGCGGCGAAGCGGCCGTTGCGCCGGTAGAGGTCGAGGATCCGCTTGACGTCGTTCTGGACCTTGGTGCGGGTGTAGACGATCCGAGGACGAAGTTCGGCCTCCGCCTCGAGGGTCGCATCGTCGATCCGCCTGTTCCCCTCGAAGGCCAGCCGGTTGATGATCGGATTCTCGACGATCGAAACCACCAGGGTGTTGCCTTCCCGGCGAAAGGTGACGTCGGCGAAGAGCCCGGTGTCGAAGAGTGCCTTCAGCCCGCGATCGAGCTTGACCGCATCGAAACTGTCACCCGGGTTCACGCCCATGTAGGACCGCACGCTCGCGGGCTCGATCCGCTGCGAGCCCTCGATCCGGATCTCCTCGATCGTGCCGCCCGCAAAGATGCTTTGGGCGACCACCGATACGGGGCCGGCCAAAAGGCCTGCGGCAATCAGAAGAAATGCCAGCCCGAAGGCGGCGAAGCGCGCCAAGACGTCCCCTCCCTGCGTAGAGCTTTCCGGCTAGTTATCCGGACTTTACCGGCCATTCAATACGTCGTTGCTTCAGGTAAGGCGAAGGATGTCGTTCCATGTGGCAAAGAGCATAAGAGCCAAGACAAGGGCGAGCCCGATGCGGAAGCCGTATTCCTGAGCCCTTTGGCCTAGCGGACGGCCGCGCACGCGCTCGATCGCGTAGAAGAGAAGGTGCCCGCCGTCCAGCATCGGAATTGGGAAGAGGTTCAGGAGGCCCAGATTGATCGAAAGGTAGGCGGTCCAGAGGATGACCTGATCGAGCCCCCGTTCGGCGACCTGGCCCGAGACCTGGGCGATCCCCAAAGGCCCGGCAAGCTCGTCGGAGCGCCGCGCGCCGCTGATGAACTCGCCGACGACCTGGAGAATGAAGCCGGTCACCCTTACGGTCTCCGCGGCGGCCATCCAGACCGCGTCGAAGGCGCCGACCGGGTTGTACTCGAAGCGGGCGTTGCTGATCCCGATGCGACCGACATCCCGGCTCGAGCCCATCTCGGGCGTCACGACCAGCGTCAGCTCCTCCGCGCCGCGCTGGACCAGGACCTCGAGCGGCTGTCCTAAGGCGCCCTGCACCACGGCGACGATCTCTTCAAAGCTGGTGATCTCGCGCTCGTCGATCTGGAGGATCCGATCACCGGTCTGAAGACCGGCCGTCTCGGCCGGGGAGCCCGGCGCGACCCACTCGATCGCGGTGGGCTCGCCGACGATCGGAACCCGCTCGCCGTAGAAACCGTAGAGCACGGCCAGGGCGAAGAACGCAAAGATGAAGTTGGCCAAGGGGCCGCCGGCCACGATCCAGGACCGCTGGCCGAGAGTCTTGCTATGGAAGGCTTGGTCCTGCTCCTCCGGGGTCATCCGGGTGAGCTCCGACGACGGCGTGCTGGCAGCGTCGGCGTCGCCGAACATCTTCACGTAGCCGCCGAGCGGGATGGCGGAGAACTTCCAGCGCGTGCCAGCCTTGTCGGTCCGGCCGAAGATCTCGGGACCGAAGCCGATCGAGAAGACCTCGACCCGAACGCCACAGCGCCGCGCTATGAGGTAGTGCCCAAGTTCATGAACGAAAACGAGAATCGTCAGCACGACCAGGAATGGGATTACATAGGTCCAGATGACGTTCAAGATGTCCATTTGCGCTTCGCCTCAGTCCGCCGTGCCAGCTCCAGCCCGACTCTACGTCGCCCCGGTACGCTCCGGCAACCCGCTGAAAGAAAAAACTAAAGTTAACTTGACTCTGTCACAATTTTGGCCGCGCGCCCGGAAGCTAGCCCAGGGCCCTGAGAATATCGTTAGCGGCCCGGCGTGCCTCGCCGTCGATCTCGATCACCTCGTCCAAGCTCGCGGGATCGCAGCCGGGCACCCTGTTCATGGTCCGTTCCACGAGCTCGGCAATCTTCAGAAAACCCAGGTCTCCGCTCAGGAAAGTCTCGACCGCCACCTCGTTCGCGGCGTTCAGGACGATCGGCAGGCTGGCCTCGCCCTGCAGGCTCTCCCGGGCCAGGCGCAGGGCCGGAAAGCGCTCGGGATCCGGAGTCTCGAAGGTCAGTTCGCCGATGGCCGCCAGATCGAGCGGCTCGACCGGCGCCGCAATCCGCGCCGGCCAGGCCAGCGTGTGGGCGATCGGCGTGCGCATGTCGGGGCTGCCCATCTGGGCCAGTACCGAGCCGTCGATATAGGCGACGGCGCTGTGGATCACCGATTGCGGGTGGACCAGGACCTTGATCCGCGCCTCGGCGAAGCCGAAGAGATGGCATGCCTCGATGACCTCCAGTCCCTTGTTCATCATGGTCGCCGAGTCGACGGAGATTTTGGCGCCCATGTCCCAATTCGGGTGAGCGACCGCCTGCTCCGGCGTGACCTCGGCCATCGCATCCCGGCTGTGGGTGCGGAAGGGGCCGCCGGAAGCGGTCAGAATGAGGTGGTCGACACCCTCCGGGCGCTCCTGGTCGAGGACCTGAAAGATGGCGTTGTGCTCGGAATCCACCGGCAGCAAGGTCGCGCCGTGGGAAACCACCTCCGAGATCATGAGGTTGCCGGCACAGACCAGGGTTTCCTTGTTGGCCAGGGCCACCACGCAGCCCGAGCGCACGGCGCTGAGAGTCGGCGCCAGCCCGGCCGCGCCGACGATGGCCGCCATCACCCAGTCCACGGGCCTCCGGGCAGCCTCGACGAGCGCTTCCAGCCCGGCGGCCGCGGCCACGCCGCTGCCCTCCAGGCCCTGTTTGAGCGCCTCGTAGCGTCCGACGTCGGCGATGACCGCGAGCTTCGGCCGGAGTTCCCAGGCCTGGGCGAGCAATTGCTCGACGTTCCGATGGGCGGTCAGGGCCTCGACCGCATAGGCGCCGGGTGCCCGGCGGATCAGGTCGATCGTGCTGCAGCCGACCGAGCCCGTGGACCCGAGGATCGTGACCTGCCGGGGCACTTCCGCCGGCCGGGCTTCGGCTTTGGTGATTGGCGTTGCCATATCAGAACCTCGCTTCCCCCACGAGCCAGACCACGGCCGCGAGGCAGAGACTCGCGGCAATGAGTCCGTCCGTGCGATCCAGGAGCCCACCGTGACCGGGTATCAGGTGGCCGGAATCCTTGGCGCCGAATCGGCGCTTCAGCATGGATTCGAAAAGATCTCCCCCCTGGCTGACAAGGGCAAGCAGCATGCTGAAGACCGCGAGGCCGAAAGCGCCGTGGTTCAGGGCAACCCGGCTCGCCACCCAACCCACCGCTCCGGCCGCCGCCATGCCGCCGGCGAGCCCGCTCCAGGTCTTCTTCGGGCTGATTCTCGGCGCCAGCTTCGGCCCGCCCAGGCTGCGGCCGGCGAAGTACGCACCGGTGTCGGTCGCCCAAACCACGGCAACCAGCCAGAGGACCAGGGCCCGACCCGTCTCCGGCTGCGCGCGGAGCCAGATCAGAGCCATGGCCGAGAGGCCGATCACCACGACACCCGCGACGACCCAGAAGGGCTCCAGTTGTCCCTGCCGCGCGGTCAGCATCACGCTCATACTTCCGACCAGGACGATCCAGCCGGCGGCGCCCGGAAGGCCCAGCGCGATCGCGCCGGCGGCGAAGACCACGCTGGCGACCATGACCAGCATCGTCGGCGAGCCCGTGCCGGCACCGCAGAGCCGCGCCCACTCCCAGGCCATGACGCCCGAGGCACCGATGATGAGAAGGTCGCTGTAGGGCGACCCGACATAGAGCACCGCCAGCACCGGCGGGCCGAGGAGAAGCCCGGCCAGCGCGCGCTTGGCGAGGTTGCTGCCGGATTTGTCGCTACCCGTAAGCGGCACCATAGCGCCGATCGCGTGATTGATACTCTTGGATAGCGGCGGCCAGGTCGGCTTCGTCGAAGTCCGGCCAGAGCTTGTCGACGAACACCAGTTCGCTGTAGGCGGACTGCCAGATCAGGAAATTGCTGATTCTCTGCTCCCCGCTGGTCCGCAGGATCAAGTCGGGATCCGGCAGGCCGGCGGTGTCGAGTTCCGACTCGAAGGCGCTCTCGTCGATGTCGGCCGGCGCCAGGCCGCTGTCCAGCGCCCGCTGCACCAGACGGCGGGTCGCGGCGACGATCTCCTGGCGGCCGCCATAGCTGATCGCCATGGTCAGGTTCAGGCGCCGGTTGTCCTTGGTCACGGCCTCGGCCTCGGCGATCAGGTCCTTGATCTCCTGAGACAGCCGCGCACGGTCGCCGATCACGCGAAGGCGGATGCGCTCCTTGACCATGTCGGCGATCTGGCTATGCAGATACCAGCGAAGAAGACCCATCAGATCGTCGACCTCGGCGGCCGGGCGCTTCCAGTTCTCGGCCGAGAAGCCGTAGAGCGTCAGATAGGACACGCCCGTCAACAGGGCGCCCTTGACCGCGCGGCGGGCCGCCTCGGCGCCGCGCTGGTGCCCGGCGGTGCGCGGCAGGCCACGGGCGTTCGCCCAGCGCCGGTTGCCGTCCATGATGATGGCGACGTGCATCGGCGCCTCGCCGTTCCGGTTTTCCGAAAGCGCTTCCACGCCGCTAGACCTGCATGATCTCGGCTTCTTTTTGGGCCAGGGTCTCGTCGACCTTCTTGACGTGCGCGTCGGTCATCTCCTGGATCGTTTCGCCCCAGGTGTGATGCTCGTCCTTGGAGATCTCGTGGTCCTTCTCCATGCGCTTCAGCATCTCCATGCCGTCCCGCCTGACATTGCGGACCGCGACCCGGGCCTGCTCCGCATAGCGGTGCGCCACCTTGGCCAGCTCGGCGCGGCGCTCCTCGCTCAGCGCCGGGATCGGCACCCGGACCAGCTGGCCGTCGGTCGAAGGGTTGAGTCCGAGATCGGACTCCCGGATCGCCTTCTCCACCGCGCCCACCAGGGAGCGGTCCCAGACCTGAACGGTGATCATGCGCGGCTCCGGCACCGATATGGTCCCGACCTGGGTCATCGGCATGTCGCCGCCGTAGGCGCCCACCGTAAGCGGTTCGAGCAGACTGGCCGAGGCACGGCCGGTGCGAAGGCCGGCGAACTCGCGCCGGAGCGCCTCGATGGCGCCGTCCATGCGACGCTGAATGTCGGAAAGATCTGGCTCTGCCACGGCTTAGTCCTCACCTGTCACGATTGTATAGGAGCCCTCGCCCTTGATCACCCGTGCGAAGGCTCCGGGTTGGGTGATGGAGAATACCAAGATAGGAATATGGTTTTCACGTGCCAAGGATATGGCTGCGTGATCCATCACGCCAAGGTCGTCGGTGAGCACTTTGAGATAGCTCAGACGCTCGTAGCGCTTCGCTCCCGGAACCTTGGCGGGATCGGCGTCGTAGACGCCGTCGACCTTGGTCCCCTTGAGCAGGGCGTCGCAGTCCATCTCGGACGCCCTGAGCGCGGCGGCGGTGTCGGTGGTGAAGAAAGGGTTGCCGGTGCCCGCCGCGAAGACCACGACCCGGCCCTTCTCCATATGGCGCACCGCACGGCGGCGAATGTAGGGCTCGGCCACCGCCGACATCGGAATCGCGGACTGGACCCGGGTGTCGACCTCGAGGCGCTCCAGGGCGTTCTGCAGCGCCAGGCAGTTGATGACCGTCGCGAGCATGCCCATGTAGTCCGCCGTCGCCCGGTCGATCCCGGTGGCGGCGCCGGAAATGCCCCTGAAGATGTTGCCGGCACCCACGACCAGGGCGACCTGAATGCCGAGGTCGTGGACCGACCTCACCTCCTCGGCGATGCGCTGAACGGTCGCCGGATCGATGCCGTAGTCCTGCGTCCCCAGCAGGGCCTCGCCGGAAATCTTGAGCAGGACCCTTCGATAGGCTGTCTTCGGGACCGTCTCTGTCGCCATGGTTCCTTCCGAAGCGCCCGGGACCGAAGCCCTCGGACTGAAGTCCCGGGTCAGACCTGAGACCTCAGGCCTTCTCGATGCCCTCGCCCAACTGAAAGCGCGCGAAACCGGAGACCTTGACCTCGCCACCCAGGTCCTTGCCGAGCCTGTCCAGCGCCTTGGAGAGCTTCGCCTCGGCCTCGATGTCCTGCGAAGGCGGCCCGCTATAAGGCTGTTCCAGAAGCACGATCTCTTCGTAGAACTTGCGCAGACGCCCTTCGACCATCTTCTCGATGATCTCCTCCGGCCGCCCGGACGCCCGGGCCTGCTCGATCAGGACGTTGCGCTCACGCTCCAGGGTCGCAGCCGAGACGCTGGACACGTCGACCGCCTGAGGGGCCGCGAAGGCGATGTGCATCGCCAGGTTCCGGCCGACGGCCTGCAGCCGCTCGGGGTCCGCCGTCGATTCCAGGCCGACGAGCACGCCGATCTTGCCCAGGCCCGGCGCCACGTGGTTGTGCACATAGGATGCGACCACCCCTTGATCGACCGAGATCACCGCGGTCCGCCGAAGGTTCATGTTCTCACCGATGGTGGCGATCATGCTGGTCAGCTTGTCCTGAACGGAGCCGCTGCCGTCCGGATAGGCCGTGCCTGCCAGCGCCTCGACGTCGCCCTGCGCATCGAGCGCGAGCTTGGCGCCGCTCGCCACGAAACCCTGGAACTCCTCGTTGCGGGCGACGAAGTCGGTCTCGCAGTTGATCTCGACCAGCGCCCCGCGATTGCCCTCGACGAAGGTGCCGACCAGCCCCTCGGCAGCGACGCGGCCGGCCTTCTTGGCCGCCGAGGCCACCCCCTTCTTGCGCAGCCAGTCGATCGCCTCCTCGACGTCTCCACCGGTCTCGCTCAGCGCCTTCTTGCAATCCATCATGCCGGCACCGGTCTTGTCTCGCAGTTCCTTGACCAGCGCGGCCGAAATCTGGGCCATGATTCAACCTCTGTCTTTCACGTCCGATAGGGCTTCCGGGTCCGGAGAGAAAGCCCCCTGTCTAGCAAACTCAGGGTGCGCGCGGCGCGGCCTCAGGCCTGCTCGGCCACCTTGGGCGTTTCCTCCGCGGCCGGCTCGGCGGCGGTCTCGGCAGCCTCGCCGCTCGCGTCCGCGGCCGGTGCCGTTTCGCTCGCCGCGGCCTCGCCGTTGGCCACCGCGGGCTCGGTGACCTGCTCGGCCTCGCCGAGGTCCTGGCCGCTCGACATCAGCTCCTGCTGCAAGCCGTCCAGCACCGCGTCGGCGAAGAGATCGCAGTACAGCGAGATCGCACGGATCGCGTCGTCGTTGCCCGGGACCGGAAACATCAGGCCGTTCGGGTCTGAGTTGGAGTCGACCACGGCGATCACGGGGATTCCCAGCTTCCGCGCCTCGGCCACCGCGATGTGCTCCTTGTTGGTGTCGATGACCATGAGCACGTCGGGCAGGCCGCCCATCTCCTTGATCCCGCCGAGGGCGCGTTCCAGTTTGTCGCGCTCACGGGTCAGGTTCAGAAGCTCTTTCTTGGTCAGGCCGATGTTCTCCTCGGCCAGCCGGTCCTCGATCTCGCGCAGACGCTTGATCGAATGCGAAATCGTCTTCCAGTTGGTCAGCATCCCGCCGAGCCAGCGGTGATTGACGTAGTACTGGCCGCAGCGCTGCGCCGCTTCGGCGATCCGCTCGCTGGCCTGCCGCTTGGTGCCGACGAAGAGCACCCGGCCGCCGTTGGACACGATCTGGCGCGCGAAGCTCAGGGCCTGATGCAGCAGCGGGACCGTCTGTTCAAGGTCGATGATGTGGACCCCGTTGCGCTCACCGAACAGGTAGGGCGACATGCGGGGATTCCAGCGGCGGGTGGTGTGCCCGAAGTGGACGCCAGCCTCAAGCAGCTGGCGCATCGTGAAGGTGGGTAACGCCATGTCTCTCTTCTCCGGTTGAGCCTCCGCGGATCGAGGCCCCGTTCCGGGGCACCGGAAGCGCCCCCGGTTACAGACCGGGCAAGCGCAGGATCCGCGTGTGGAATTGGGCCGTTTGATAGTGGCAGACGGCGCGACTTGCAAGCGGATTTCGCAGGCGGACCCGGGGTTTCTCGGCCTCCGCTGCGGGACCGGCCAAGGGGACACTAACTTGTTGAAGCTCGTGTGATTCAGCTTCCAAATCTCGGCACATGAAATGTGCCGAACCTTGAAACCATCACACTAGAGGTCCCGGACGTCGATCCCCGGGACCGCCTTGACCGCCTGGCGCAGGGCCGGGGAGACCAGGCAGTCCGGCGGCAGAGCCAGCTCCACTTCGCGGCCGTCCGCCAGATCCAGGATCAGGTTGACCCGGCCGCGCCCGCCGGGCTGTCGCTCGAACAGGCCCTTCATTTTACCTAAAGGCTCAGGAGTCTTTAGAAACACCTTGATTCCATTTGTCTTCTCAGACACAGCCTCGTCCAGGACCTGGATGTCCTGGGCCATCAGCCTGAGGCTGTCGCTGTCGCGCCGAACATCGACCGAAAGCAGCAGCGGCTGGCCGGCCTCCAGCAGTTCCCGGGTCTTTGTCAGCAGGTCGTTGAAGATCACGACTTCGAAGACTCCGCTGCTGTCGGTCAGCTGGACGAAGGCGAAGCGGTTCTGGCTGGTCCGCGAGGTCCGCTCCTGCTTGCCGACCACGATCCCGGCCAGCTTCCGGAACCCGGGCTCATTCCGGTCGCCGCTCTCCAGCTCGGTGTAGCGCTGGACCCGGAGCCGCTTCAGGATCTCCTCGTAGGCGTCAAGGGGATGCGCCGAGAGATAGAAGCCGATGGCGTCGAACTCGTGGCGCAGGCGGTCCAGGGGCGGCCAGTCCTCCACCGGTGGCAGGTCGAGCCGGATCGCCAGGGCGCCGTCATCGCCGCCGAAGAGGCTGTTCTGGGCAGATTCGCGCTCGTTGGCAGCCACGGCGGCGTTGCGGATGAGGAGTTCCGCGCCCTGGAACACCTGGTGGCGGTTCTCGTGCAGGCTGTCGAAGGCCCCGGCGCAGGCCAGGTTCTCCAGCTGCCGCTTGTTGATCGCCTGGGAGTCGATCCGCCCGGCGAGATCCGCCAGATCCCGGAACCGCCCGCCGGCGTCGCGCTCGGAGACCAGGACCTTCATGGCCGCCTCTCCGACGTTCTTCACCGCGGCCAGGGCGTAACGGATCTCGGCGCGGTCCTCCCCCCCCTCCGGCCCCGCCGACGTGCGCTCGACCGCAAAGTCGGCCCGTGAGCGATTGACGTCGGGGCCCAGCAGGGACACCCCGAGGCGGTCAAGCTCCTGTTTGAAAACATTGATCTTGTCGGTGTTGTTCATGTCGTAGGTCATCGAGGCCGCCAGGAACTCGACCGGGTAGTTGGCCTTGAGGTAGGCGGTCTGGTAGGCCACCAGGGCGTAGGCGGCCGCGTGGCTCTTGTTGAAGCCGTAGCCGGCGAACTTGTTGACCTGCTCGAAGATCTCGGCCGCCTTCTCCTCGGGCACGCCCCGGGCCGCAGCCCCCTCGACGAAGCTCTCGCGCTGGGCCTCCATCTCTTCTTTGATCTTCTTGCCCATGGCCTTGCGCAGGATGTCGGCCCTGCCGAGAGAATAGCCGGCCAGCTCCTGGGCGATCTGCATGACCTGCTCCTGGTAGATCATGATCCCGTAGGTCTCCTTCAGGATCCCTTCCAGGGTCGGGTAGAGGTAGTCCGGCTGCTCCTGCCCGTGCTTGCGGTTGATGTAGCTGGGGATGTTGTCCATCGGCCCCGGCCGGTAGAGGGCGACCACGGCGATGATGTCCTCGAAGCGGTCGGCCTTCAGACGGCGCAGGACGTCGCGCATGCCCGAGGATTCCAGCTGGAACACCCCGACCGTCTCGGCCCGGCCCAGCATCTCGAAGGTCCCCGGGTCGTCCAGGGGTATGGCCTCGAGGTCGAAGTCGGAGACCCGCTCGCGGATCAGCTCCTGGGCGCGCACCAGGACCGAGAGCGTCTTGAGGCCGAGGAAGTCGAACTTCACCAGGCCGGCCTGCTCGACGTACTTCATGTTGAACTGGGTGACCGGCATGTCCGAGCGCGGATCGCGATAGAGCGGGATCAGCTCGTCCAGGGGGCGGTCGCCGATCACCACGCCGGCGGCGTGGGTCGAGGCGTGGCGATAGAGACCCTCCAGCTTGAGCGCGATGCCGATCATCCGGCCGACGGTCTCGTCGGTGTCGCGCTGGTGCTGGAGCTGCGGCTCGCCGGCGATGGCCTGCTCCAGGGTCACCGGGTTGGCCGGGTTGTTGGGCACCAGCTTGCAGATCCGGTCGACCTGGCCGAAGGGCATCTGCAGGACCCGGCCGACGTCCCGCAGGGCCGCCCGGGCCTGGAGCTTTCCGAAGGTGATGATCTGGGCGACCCGGTCCCGGCCGTAGAGCTCCTGGACGTGGCGGATCACCTCGTCGCGCCGGTCCTGGCAGAAGTCGACGTCGAAGTCCGGCATCGACACGCGCTCGGGGTTGAGAAAGCGCTCGAACAGCAGGCCCCAGCGCAGGGGATCGAGGTTGGTGATGGTCAGCGCCCAGGCGACCACGGAGCCGGCGCCCGAGCCGCGGCCGGGGCCGACCGGGATGTCCTGCGCCTTCGCCCACTGGATGAACTCGGCGACGATCAGGAAGTATCCGGGAAAGCCCATCTGCTCGATGACGCCGAGCTCGTAGTCGAGGCGGTCCCGGTAGGGCTTGGCCACCGCCTCGCGCGCCGCGGCGTCCATGTCCTCGGTGTAGACCTGCGCCTCGAGACGCCGCTCGAGCCCGGCGCGGGCCTGGGCGCGCAGCTCGTCGCTCTCGCTGCGCCCGGCATCGGTCGGATAGGCCGGCAGGATCGGCGCGACCGGGACCGGGTAGAAAGCACAGCGCCGGGCGGCCACCAGGGTGTTGTCGACGGCCTCGGGCAGGTCGGCGAAGAGCGCCCGCATCTCCTCCGCCGTCTTCAGGCGATGGTCAGGGGTCAGCCGGCGCCGATCCTCCTCGTTGACGTAGCGGCCCTCGGCGATGCAGAGCAGCACGTCATGGGCGTCGTGGATCCCGGCCTCGGGGAAGAAGGCGTCGTTGGTCGCGATCAGCGGCAGGTCGTGGCGGTAGGCCAGCTCCAGGAAGCTGCCCTCGGTCTCGGCCTCGGCCGGCAGGCCGTGGCGCTGCAGCTCGACGTAGAGCCGGCCGGGGAAGGCCTGGATCAGGCGCTGGAGCAGCGCCTCGGCGGCCTCCGGACGGCGGGCGCGGATCAGCCGGCCGAGCGGCCCCGGGGGGCCGCCGGTCAGGGCCAGGAGGCCACCGCTCAGGCCCGCAAGCTCCTCCAGCGTGACCTGGGGATCCTGGCCCGGGTCGCCCTCCAGGAAGGCGCGGCTGACCAGCTTCATGAGGTTGCGGTAGCCGGCCTCGTCCTGCACCAGGAGGACCAGCTGGTCCGGCGGCGGGGCCGTGCCGTTGCGGCCCTGGGCGTCCTCCGCGGTCAGGCCGATCTGGCAGCCGATGATCGGCTGGACGCCCGCCGCCTCGGCGGTCAGCGCGAACTCCAGGGCGCCGAAGAGGTTGCCGCTGTCGGTGACGGCGACCGCAGGCATCCTCTGCTCCCGGCAGGTCTTGACCAGGTCCTTGAGCCTGAGGGCGCCCTCGGAGAGCGAGTAGGCCGAGTGGGCGCGAAGATGAACGAATCCGGCGTGAGGCATGGCCGGAGGATTCCACGCGCGGCGAGTGGCGTCACCTCCTTAGACGATGGCCGGCCTGTGGAAATCGTGGATGGGGCGGCCCTGTCCCTACTCGCAGAGGCCCTACTCGTAGCGGAGCGCTTCGACCGGATCGAGCCGCGCGGCCCGCCAGGCCGGCTGCAGGCTCGCCAGAAGCGTCAGAACGAGTGCGGTCCCCACCACGATGCTCACTTCGATCGGATCGATCTTGGCCGGCATCTGCGACAGGAAGCGAATCGTGCCCTCCAGGTAGTCGGACAAGGGACCGAAGACGGGGACCTGCCGCAAGGAGTCCTGAAGCCC
Source organism: Kiloniellales bacterium (assembly GCA_022361275.1). Classification (GTDB taxonomy): domain Bacteria; phylum Pseudomonadota; class Alphaproteobacteria; order Kiloniellales; family JAKSBE01; genus JAKSBE01. Next base: position 2,149 of record JAKSBE010000169.1, on the reverse strand, counting down.
CTGAAGCAGCCCGCCGAGCTCCTCGATGTGGGCCGAGAAGGCGACCCCCAGCAGCAGGCCCAGGAGGGTTCCCGCGAAACCGATCGACGCGCCGCTCAGGAGGAAGACCCGCAGGATGGTGCCGCGGGAAGCGCCCATGCTGCGCAGGATCGCGATGTCCGCGCCCTTGTCCTTCACCAACATGGTCTGGCCGGAGATGATGTTGAAGGCCGCCACCACGACGATCAGGGTCAGGATCAGGAAGGTGGCGATGCGTTCGACCTGGAGCGCGGTGACCAGGCTGGCGTTGGCCTCCTGCCAGTCGACCGCGTCGTAGCCCGGGCCGAGGCGCGCCTCGATCTCGGCCGAGATCCGGTCGACGTCGTCGAGGTGCTGGACGAAGACCTCGACCGCATTGACCTGCCCGGGCAGGTCGAAGACCGACTGCGCCGCCGCCAGGGACATGTAGATCAGCGCGGCGTCGTAGTCGGCGCTGCCGACGCGGAAGATCCCGGCGACGGTGGAGCCGCTGATCTCCGGTGCCATGACGACCCCGTCGTCGCCGCGCCTGGGCAGTACGAAGGCCATCCTGTCGCCGACCGAAATCCCCAGGCTCGGCCCCAGGAGGACGCCGATCAGCACGTTGCGTCCCTCCTCCAGGTCATCGATGTCGCCGGCGATCACGTTGTCGGCGATCAGCCGGCGCGACTTCAGGTCTTCGAGGGCGATGCCGCGCACCAGGGCCCCGGTGGCCGCGTTGCCGACCGCGACCATGACCTCGGCCTGGATCTGCGGGATCACCTGAACCACCCCCCGGATCTCCATCAGGCGCTCGACCAAGGCGCTGTCGGCGTCGATCCTGCCGCCGTCCTTGCGGATCGTGATGTGACCGTTGACGCCGAGAAGCTGGGCCATCAGGTCCTGGCGGAAACCGCTCATGACCGCCATGGCGACGATCAGGACCGCCACCCCGAGCGCGATCCCCAGCATGGAGAAGAAGGCGATCACCGAGACCGCCCCGCCCTGCCGGCGCGGCCGCAGGTAGCGCAGCGCGACCAGACGCTCGAAGGCGTTGAAGATCATCACGCGTCCTTCACGGCCGTCGCGCCGGGCCGTCGGAGGCCGCGGAAGCCGGCGTCAAAGGCCCTCAACGATGCCGCCCTCCTCCAGGCGCAGGATCCGATCCATGCGTTTCGCCAGGTTGTAGTTATGGGTGGCGATGACCGCGGCGAGCTTGGCGTTGCGGACGACGTTGATCAGCAGATCGAAGACGTCGTCCGCGGTGTGCGGATCGAGGTTGCCGGTCGGCTCGTCCGCCAGGAGCACCGAGGGGCGGTTGGCGAGCGCGCGGACGATCGCGACCCGCTGCTGCTCGCCGCCGGAAAGCTCGGCCGGGCGGTGCTGCGCGCGTTCCGACAGGCCGACGACACCCAGGAGCTGCCGCCCCCGCTCCGCCGCCTTGCTGCGCGACTGACCGGCGATCATCTGCGGCAGGACGACGTTCTCCAGCGCCGAGAACTCCGGCAGCAGGTGATGGTACTGATAGACGAAGCCGATGGTCTGGCTGCGCAGCGCCGTGCGCTCGTCGTCGGGCAGCCCCAGGGTCGCGCGCCCGTCGATCTCGATCTCGCCCGAATCCGGGCCTTCCAGAAGCCCGGCGATGTGCAGCAGGGTCGACTTGCCGGCGCCCGAGGGGCCGACCAGGGCCACCATCTCGCCTTTCCGGACCCAGAGGTCGACGCCCGACAGCACGTCGAGCGCGCGGGCGCCCTGACGGAAGGTCTTCTTCACGTCGCGGAGCCGCAGCCCGGAGGCATGGGAGTCATTCATATCTCAGGGCCTCCACCGGATCGAGGCGGGCGGCGCGCCGGGCCGGCTGGATCGTCGCCAGGAGGGACAGTACGAGCGCCATGATGACCACGGCGGAGACCTCGGCCGGATCGATCTTGGCCGGCAACTCGGAGAGATAGTAGATCGAAGGATCGAAGAGCTCGATCCCCAGAAGCCCGGCGAGGAGCGCGCGGATCAACTCGATGTTGTCGGACAGGGCCAGCCCCAGGGCGAAGCCGAGCAGCGTGCCGACCACGCCGATGCTCGCCCCGCTGAGCAGGAAGACCCGCATCACCATGCCGCGGGTCGCCCCCATGGTGCGCAGGATCGCGATGCTGCG